>JBNRMR010000076.1:0-13657 GCA_050309705.1 Christensenellales bacterium
CTTTTCTCCACCGTCTGCGAGGATATCACCGTTTCCCACAGCGCTGATGACGGCGTCCTTTGGCGCGACAGCTTTTCCGTAAACGCCTGCGGAAGGGAGATCACGCAGGTTTTCGAAACCCGGGCGCTCAATGAGTCGGACCCGCTGGAGATAATCCGCCAGCGCAAGCGCTTTTGCAAGAACTCCCTTTATGCTCTCTTAAAGGAAGCGACAAAATATCAGCCGCCCTGGGGCTCCCTTACCGGCATCAGACCTACACGGCTGCTCTATGAGTACATTGAGCGAGGCTGTGCGCCCGATGAAGCCCTTAAAAAGCTGATTGAAGACTTTGATCTCAGCAGCGAAAAAGCGGCCATACTGGCGCGCATTCATGAAATGCAAAGAGGCATATATGACGTGCCGGCGAACATTTTCGATGTCTACATAGGCATCCCCTTCTGCCCCACCCGCTGTGCCTACTGCTCCTTCGTTTCCTTCGACATGGCAAGGGGAATGAAGTTTGCCCAGCCATATGTGGACGCCTTGATCACCGAAATGAAAGCCTGCGCCGCCGATATGCAAAGCCTGGGCAAAAAAGTCCGTGCGCTGTATATCGGCGGGGGAACGCCCACCGCGCTGCCCCAGCCTTTGTTTGAAAAAATGCTTGAGGTGGCCACCGACTGCTTCGGCCAGGCGGGCGAGTTCACCGTGGAGGCCGGAAGGCCCGACAGCATCGACTTATATAAGCTTCGCGCCATAGAACGCTCCGGCGCAGACAGGATAAGCATCAACCCCCAGACAATGAACGATAAGACACTTAAAGCCATCGGCCGCGGACACAAAAGCGCGGACATCGTCGCCGCTTTTGAGCTTGCACGCAGCCTTGGCTTCGGCCATATCAACGCCGATATAATCGCCGCACTCCCCGGCGAAACCCCGGCAGATTTTGCCCTGACGCTTGAAAGGCTGCATCCCTTGTCGCCGGAGAGCATCACTGTGCACACCCTCGCCATAAAGCGCTCATCGCGGCTTAAAGAGAGCAGCTATGCCCAGTCCTCCCCCCGGGAAGCCCAGGAGATGGTAAACAGCGCCGCCCTTTACGCGGCCTCAAACGGATACGAGCCCTATTATCTTTACCGTCAGAAGTATATGGCGGGGAATCTGGAGAACGTGGGCTATTGCAGGCCGGGCTTTCAGTGCGTCTATAACGTCGATATCATGGAGGAGACCACGCCCATTCTGGCCTTCGGCGCGGGTGCCATCTCCAAATGGTTGTACGACCGGGGCAAGCGCATTGAGCGGGCGCCAAATGTCAAAAGCGCGGAGGAATACATCGCCCGCTTAGGCGAGATGATAGAGCGCAAGCGCAGCCTGTATTTTTAGGAGAGATACCGGGGCTACGATACACACCCCGCAAGGGATTTTCCCTTGACCCAATATAATATTATATGGGATTCTAAAGGGGCACCCTTTGGCGGGGGTCTGGGGGCGGAGCCACCAGCACGTTCCCTATACCGTTCCCCCCTCCCCCGTCATTTGGAAAATCCCGTAATCTGGGTTCCGTTTTCATCACTAGGTGCAATCTTGCACAATGTGCCGTCCAGCGAAGTCACCGCCCGCGCTATGGCTTGGCGCCCGTGCTTCTTTCTGATTTCGTCTATGGCCAAATCAAGCCGCTGCGCCTTATCCCTTTGACCCTCGTCGATGAATATCGATGTCTGCGAGGCCGCATCATCCGCCAGCAGATCAGCCGCCCGAATTCCTATGCTTCGCAGAGGTCGTTGGCGGGCAAAGTCGTGATTCTTGCCCAAGAGCATAAGCGCGGCCTTGTACAGATCCACCGACAAATTAGACGGCGGATCCAGTTTTGTTTGCCGCTCGATACACTGCAAATCCGCTGAACGCAGGCTTATTTGCACCGTGCGCGCCTTAAAGCCCTGGCCACGCATACGCTCGGCGACGCATTCTGCCAGCGCGATAAACACGATCTTGCAGTCCTCCTCACACACAAGATCCCGCGGGGTGGTGGTCGAGTGACCGATGCTCTTTATGATGGATTCCTCGCCGGCCCTTGCCACAGGTGAAATGTCCTCACCGTTGGCAAGGCAGTGGAGCATGGCGCCGGTCTTTCCAAGCCAGCTTTCCAGCATTGCGGGAGGCACCCGCGCCAGGTCGCCGATGGTGTTGACGCTTCGAGCCTCAAGCTTCCTCTGCGTGGCCCTTCCCACGTAGAGCAGCTCACCTGCGGGCAAGGGCCACACTATTTGCTTGTAGTTGTTTCTTGTAATGGTGGTTATGGCGTCGGGCTTTTTCATGTCGCTGCCAAGCTTTGCATATGCTTTGTTGTACGAAACGCCCACCGATATAGTCACGCCGATCTCTTTTTTCACCCGCCGGCGCATCTGCTCGGCAATATGGGGGCCATCCTTGAACAGATTACCGCTTTCTGTCACGTCCAGCCAGGCTTCATCCAGGCCGAAGGGCTCCACCTGGTCTGTGTACTGGCCGAATATATTGCGCACCTTTCTGCTGATTGCCAGATACTTGTCATAGCTTGGCGGCACCACAACGGCGTGGGGGCATTTGGCCCTGGCCTCGGCAATGTTCTCCGCTGTTTTAACGCCGCATATCTTCGCCTCCTGAGATTTCGCCAGAACGATTCCATGGCGTGCGGCCTCGCTGCCGGCGACGATAACGGCCTTGCCCCTAAGCTGCGGATTATAGAGCTGTTCCACCGAGGCATAGAAATTGTTTATGTCCGCGTGCAATATGCTGCGCTCCAAAATATCACCTCATCAATGGGTTACAAGCACAGTTTATCACCGAACGCGCACCAAGTCAAGAACACATGTTCGCCATTCCGGGAAAAGATTCTATTCCACTGTGACGCTCTTCGCCAGGTTGCGGGGTTTATCCACATCGTAGCCCAGCTTCACCGAGCAATAATAGGCAAAAATCTGCGCCGGCATCACGGCAAGCACCGGCGTCAGCCAGGCGCTCACCGGCGGAATGGTTATTACCTCGTCCGCCACATCGATGATCTCCCGGGCCCTTTCATCCGCAATGGCGATAACGTACGCCCCTCTTGCCCTGGTTTCTATCACATTGTTGGCGATCTTCTCAAACAGCTCCGGCTGGGTGGCAAAGGCGATTATCACCGTCCCCTCCTCCAGCAGCGCGATGGGCCCGTGCTTCAGCTCGCCCGCGGGAAAAGCTTCGCTGTGGATGTATGAAATCTCCTTCAGCTTAAGAGAGGCTTCCATGGCAAGGGTGTTATCGATTCCCCGGCCGATAAAATATGCATCGCGAATTTTGTGATGCCTCTCCGCTAAGGCTTCCAAGTCTTTTTCCTTGTCCAGCATATCAGCCACCATTGCAGGCAGCCTTCGCAGCTCATCCAGCGCGCTTTGATATTCATCCCCCGTCATGATCCCCTTTGTGTTGGCCATTTTGAGCATCAATATTGCCAAACACAGCACCTGCGTTGAATATGCCTTTGTGGAAGCCACGGCTATCTCCGGCCCCGCCCATGAATACATCACATAATCGGACTCGCGGCTGACCGACGAACCCACCACATTGGTTATTGAAAGTATCCGCGCGCCCTTTGACTTGGCAAGCCTGAGGGCTGCCAGAGTGTCCAGAGTTTCGCCGCTTTGGCTGATGATTATCACCAGATCATTAGCGGTTATGACGGGGCTTCTGTAGCGGAACTCCGATGCATACTCCACGTCCACCGGTATTCCCAAAATTCGCTCCCATGTGTACTTGGCCATCAGCCCCGCGTGGTAGGCAGTGCCGCATGCCACCAGATATACCCGCTGAAGTTCTTTCATGATCGAGCGCAGGTCAACACCCTCAATGTACAGATCATCCAGCGAAAGCCTCGGGTACAGGGTTTCCGCCACCGCCTTTGGCTCCTCGTGGATTTCCTTTATCATAAAATGGGGGTAGCCTCCCTTTTCCGCAGACTCCACATCCCATGTCACATGCATGATGCTTTTGTCCACCTGCTCCCCATCGCAGTCGAACATCTTTATGCCCCCCCGGCTGACGACAGCAATCTCGCCGTCCTCCAGTATATAAACCTCTCTTGTGTGCTTCAAAATGGCGGGGATGTCCGACGCGACGAAATACTCGCCCTCGCCAATGCCCAGCACAAGGGGGCTGTCCTTTTTCGCGGCGATTATCTCATCCGGGTTGTCTTTGTCGATTACGCAAACAGCGTAAGTGCCCCGGATCTCCTTAAGGGCGCTACGGACGGCTTCATACAGGCTGCTTCCTCCTGCAAATTTTGAATCAATCAAGTGCAGCAAAACCTCTGTGTCCGTCTGGCTCAAAAACTCATAGCCTTCTTCTGTCAGTTCCCGCCTAAGAGTCCCGTGGTTTTCAATTATCCCATTGTGAACAAGGGCGATGCTCCCCTCCATATTGGTGTGGGGATGGCTGTTTTCATCGGAAGGAGTCCCGTGGGTGGCCCATCTGGTGTGGCCGATGCCCAAGGATCCTTTTAGAGCATCAAAGTCCAGGGCTTCCTCAAGCTCTTTAAGCCTGCCCTTCTTTTTCACCACAAAAAGGCCTTCCCCGGTGTTTATGGCCACGCCCGCACTGTCATATCCACGGTATTCAAGCCTTTTAAGTCCGTCTATCAAAATCGGCAGGGAGTCCTTAAAGCCGATATATCCAACTATTCCGCACATATTTAAACCTCCGTACAATTCATTTTCCCCGCCGCGGCTAATATTAAACAAAACCGCCTTTCGGGGCATCAAAATAACGCCTGCAATGTCATTCAAATCAATGACATGCCGGCACCAGCATCCGCGCGTTTTTGTCCCACGGGTTACCCCATGGATTTGCCACGCTTTCACGGTTGATGCTTCCACCGCAGAGCCATCCGCCGAAAATTCGATAAGCCCTGTCCTCGTCAACTCCTCAGAGTTCTGGCGCTTTTATCCTTTTGTTTGTTCAGATTTTTTGTTCCGGCCTGTAACGAAACCACCTCCTCAATGGGATTTGATAACTGATTATAACCCTTTGCCGCCGATCTGTCCAGAAAAGTTCGGAAAAGCACGGGGAAACTTCTTCCTCCTTTAGCAATAGCAGTATATTCCCCCATTTTCCTTTGTGACACCCTAGGCTGGCTGTGCATATTTTGCTTTAGGAGGAGTTTTATATGAGCAGCATAAAGGGAAAGCTATCTCTGGCCCTTGAAAGGGATCTCTCTGCCCCCATTGGCCTTAATAACCTTCGCAGAGTGGTGATACACGCCGGATGCGTCACCTGCAAACAACACCTGATCAAGCGAAAGATAAGCATAATTCATCAGATTCCGATGATGAACGCCTTTGTGGCGGAGGTGCCAATGCGCGCACTGCCCGCCCTGGCCTCCATGGGTTACATAAGGCACATCGAGGACGACGCTGTGGTGAGGGTTTCAATGGATATCGCCCGCAGCACGGTTTACGCCTCCATGGCCCAAAGCGAAGGTCTTAGGGGCGGGGGCATCACCATAGCCGCCATAGATACCGGAATATTCCCCCACGAGGATTTCGTGACCCCAAACAACCGCATCATCCACTTCCTGGACCTCATCAACGGCAGGACAGAGCCATATGACGACAACGGCCACGGCACCTTCTGCATGGGCTGTGCCGGTGGCAATGGCATGGCTTCCGCGGGAGAATTTGCAGGCATTGCGCCCCAGGCTAACCTTTTGATGATAAAGGCCATGGACGAGGATGGCGGCGGAAGAATTTCCGACATACTCCGCGCCATGCAGTGGATTTTCGACAATGTCGATACATATAACATAAAGGTGCTTTCCATGTCCCTTGGCATAGAGCCCTTCATGATAAATCCCTTCCGCGATTCCCTCGCCGAGGCCGCCACCACCCTTTGGCGAAGGGGCGTTGTGGTCTGCGCCGCAGCGGGCAATTCAGGCCCCGCCCCGGGCACAATCAACTCTCCCGGCACTGCCGGAAGCATAATAACCGTGGGCGCTGTGAACGACAGGGAGCCGGAGCTTAAGATCGCCCTGTTTTCCAGCCGCGACAAAGAGGGTGGCGCCAAACCGAACCTTCTCGCTCCCGGCGTCAATATAAGGAGCGTTGCCGCAAAGCAAGGCGCCTACACCAACATGTCCGGCACCTCCATGGCCACGCCGATAGTCGCCGGATGCGCCGCTTTGCTGCTTGAAAAAGTGCCGGGGCTTTCTCCGGATGAAGTGAAGGCAAGGCTGCTAGAAAACGCAATTTCCATCGGTGAACCGGAAAATATTCAGGGAAAAGGCGTCGTTTCGATGAAAGGAGTCGTATAATTGCGGCCATACTACGCAATATTACTACTAGGGCCATTAATTATTTGTGGAAGTTGCATAAACTTGAATAAAGGGGCTAAAGAACGGTTGTCTTTTGCGATAATCGTGATATAATAATTGTGTGTAAATGTATTTTTTATGCGATTCCCCGGCCGGAGCCTCGGCTGCATATCTTGGTTATATTTCGATTATATCAAAACGCGTCGCAAAGCTCCGCGATATGCGCACAAATTATCTATTTCATATTAAACCAGGCGACTAAAGAATACACATCCTTTTCACTTAGCAGCAACACTTAAGCGCCGCTTGTGATTTTTTTGCTTGTACTTTTTCTTACACTTAGGAGGATACCTATGCAATATGATGCTTTGCAGAAAATGAAGCTGCAGGATCTGCGCGTACTTGGTAAGGAAGTAGGCGTTGATTCCCCCACCACATACCCCAAAAGAGAATTAATTTTGAAAATAATGGAGGCTCAGGGAGTTTCCTTCTCCAAGTCCGATCTCCCGCCCCCGGAAAAAAGGAAGGGGGGAAGGCCCAGGAAGGACGCGGTTGAGAGCGCTTCTTCGCCAGAAGAAGGCCGGGCCGCAAGCGTCTCTCCTTCGCAGGCTGCCCCGGCAACGCCCGCGGCCACAGCCTCAGGGCCTTCGGACGAAAAGGCGAAAAGGCCTGCCGAACAGGAGCAGCGGGGCCAGCGCCGCCAAAGGAGCAATTTCCCCCAGAACAGTTTGAATATACCCGATATATTGAACAACCCCGATTGCGGCGACTGCGAAGGGATTTTGGAGATCACCGCCGACGGCTATGGCTTTTTGCGCAGCGAAAACTATCTGCCCGGCAACAAGGACGTCTATGTTTCAATCGCCCAAATACGCCGCTTCAATCTGAAAACCGGCGACAAGGTGACCGGCAAAACCCGCCCCAGCCGCGAGGGTGAACGATACCAGGCTCTCCTATATATCACCGCCATAAACGATGATCCGCCCGAGGAGGCCAACCGCAGGCCGAATTTTGACGACCTGACTCCAATCTTTCCCAACAAGCGCATCTCGCTGGAACTGCCAGACGCCTCCCGCGATCTCGCAATTAGGGCAATCGACCTCATTTCCCCCATTGGCAAGGGCCAGCGCGGCATGATAGTTGCACCGCCCAAGGCCGGAAAGACCATACTCCTTAAGAAAATCGCCCATTCCATAGCCATAAACAACCCCGAAGTTTATCTGATCGTGCTTTTGATCGACGAGCGCCCCGAGGAAGTAACCGACATGCAGCGTTCCATCAAGGGCGAAGTTATATTCTCCACCTTCGACGAGACTCCCGATCACCATGTACGCGTCAGCGAAATGGTTTTGGACAGAGCCCATCGCCTGGTGGAGCACAAAAAGGACGTGGTGATACTGCTTGATTCAATCACCCGCCTTGCCCGCGCCTATAACATAACCATCCCGCCAACCGGAAGAACCCTTTCCGGCGGTATCGACCCTGGCGCACTGCACAAGCCGAAGCGTTTCTTTGGCTCCGCCAGAAATATAGAGGAAGGCGGCAGTCTGACGATAATCGCAACGGCACTTATCGAAACCGGCTCGCGCATGGATGACATAATATACGAGGAATTCAAGGGCACCGGCAATATGGAAGTTCACCTGGATAGAAAGCTTTCCGAAAAGCGCATCTTCCCCGCCATCGATCTCCATCGCTCCGGCACCCGCCGCGAGGAGCTGCTGCTCACCCCCGATGAAGTCGAGGGCATGTGGACCATGCGCAAGGTGCTGTCAAACGGTAATATTACCGAAACCACGGATCAGATGCTGTCCATGATGATGAAAACCTCGTCCAATGCTGAGTTTTTGCGCAGGCTGAAGGAATGGCTGCGCATATGGGAAAAGGAGGGCTACTCCTTCGGTGCGGGCGGCCAGGCAAGCGCAGGCTCCACAATGAACACCTCCCGCTACGGGCGAAACCCCAGGGATTAAGCTTCAATTTAATAATAAAAAAGACGGGTAGCTATCCGTCTTTTTTGCTTCTGGAAAAAGGAGCTAAGGGGGCTTAGCCGCCCGCCTTGAATACTTCGCAGCCATTTTTCAAGCCTCAACTTTGCTCAGTTTCATTCCTTTGCGGCGATGGCCTGCGCAAGGCTTTCCACCATTTCCTTCGATATGGTGGCGGTCTTGGAGATGTCCCTTTCAAGCACTTTTTCAATCAGCGCTTTTGCCTCGGCGACATCGCCCTTTTCAAAGCGCACTTTGGCCAGATAATAGATGGTGTCCATCTGATCCGGGTTGTCCTCAAGAGCCTTGCGGAAATATTCCTCGGCCTCATCAATTTTGCCCAAACGGTAATAGACCTGTGCCATATTGTCCAATATGTTGGCATCATCGTCGATATAATCCACTGCGCCCAGATTGAATTCAAGGGCCTTTTCATAATCGCCTGTTTTGTCCCCCTGCTCGATGTACAGATAGCCCAAAGTGCCATATGAATTGGCCGATGGCACCTCCTCGTGGATCTTTTCCATCTCCGCTATCGCTTCCTCAAGCCTTCCCAACTTCCACAGGGTAATCACATACTGCGAGGTGAGCGACTTTATCGCCAGGCGGTTCTTCGGCCCAACCTTGGCCCTTTCTATGCCCTGCCTGATTATATCATAGGCCTCGTCAAAGTCCCCGCGCTTGACGCAGATGCCCGTCAGCCCGGCATATACCTTGGCATCGGTGCTTTCCTCCGCGATGGCTCTGCGGTATAGCTTTTCCGCACCTTCAATGTTCCCTCTTGCGTGGGCAAGCCAGCCCATGTTTCCCCTGAACTTCGTTAAAAAACTCAACTTTAAACGCCTCTTTTCATCCGCTTTTTTCTCTATCTATTTTGCTCAATATGCGCCTGCGCCTTGCAAAAAGCAGGTTCAGCTCATACTCTCTTTCCTCAAGGGCAATGGCCCTGTCCGTATGGCTTAAGGCCGCATGAAAATCCTTGAGCTTATGCTCATAGTGCTTGGCCAGCTCCACATTAGCCGAAGCGTCAAAATCGGCGATCTCCATGAAGCCAGCCATGGCCTCCTCAAAACGCTTGCCCCGCTTATACATGAATGAAAGCCGGGAAACCGACGGCAGCCGATATTCCTCAGTGGAAAGCCTATAGCATTTCTCTGCCCTTTCGCAGTCGCCCATCTTTTCGTAGACCTTGCCAACGCTGAATATGTCCTGGCTGTGCTTTAGCTCCTGTGGCGCTTCATATGCCCGCGCCATCTGCGCCATGATCCTGCTCATCGAAAAAACGTCCAGCGCGTTGTGCTGGAAGACCTCGTTAAGCAGGCTCTCATCCCCGGTCTTTAAAAATTCAAAAAATCTTCCGGGAACTTCAGCGCCGGGAAGATCATCCACCCGGGGCTCGCCCAGTATCATATCCTCCAGGTGGGAAAGCCGCACCCGCTTTAGCCGCAAACGGTATATGCGCCTTGCGTGGGCCAGAAGATCCACGCTTTTTATGCCCGGAAACCGCAGGCGGTTCATCACGAAACGCCCCTCCAGCAACGGTATGTCAAACGCTTTGCCGTTGAACGAAACCACCAGCCTCCCCGCGATGATTTCGCTTATGCGAATAAGCATGTCCTCCTCCTCATCGTAGTCCCGCATCCAAAATTGCCGGCAGCAAAACTTTCCTTGGGCAAATCCGCCTATCCCCACCAAAAACGCCACAGTTCCCGCGCCCCTTCCAAGGCCGGTTGTCTCCGTGTCCAGGAAGATGATGTCATCAACGCAGTGCGGTTCAATTCCCTCCATTTTGCAGATGATATCAACTTCTCTTTGTGAAAGTGCGCCTTCACCCGGCAAATCAAAGCAAATCTGCCTTATTGCGCAGCTCTTGCGCTGGGGCGGTTTTTCATCCGCCGCCTTTGCCCTTGCCGAAGCGGTCTTAAGCCGCGCATAGAGATTGCTCATCACAGAAGCCTTCGAAGAATCTTAAGGGAATGCGCCTTGCCCCCCAAAGGCCCCACGCAGGAGGGGCACCCACTCTGGCAGCGGCACTCCACTATGGCGTCCAGACAGCCCCGCAGCAGCTCCTCCGCCAGTTCGTATATCTTGTCCGAAAGGCCCATGCCACCGGGAACGGTATCGTAAACGTATATCGTGGGCGCGCCTGTGAAAGTGTCTCGAACATGGTAGGAGCAGGCGATATCGTATGTTGAGCACATGAGGCTCAAGGGCGCGATGTTTTTTAGAACCGTGGCGATGCCCAGCATGCCGCCTTGGGCGTCGTCCTTCTTCATGCCCTCAAAAACATCTTCCTGGACGGTGATCATGGCCGCGCTGGTATGCATTTCCAGCTCCGGCAAATTCACCTGGCCGAAGCCCACATTCTCATGGCTGTCCAGCTTCATCTTCTTGAACATGGTCACAATGCTGGTGACCATAACCACGCCCCGCTGAAGGCGCAGCCTGCCGGACTCGCGGCTGTCAAAGCTGTCCAGCACCCGCAGAGATACGTTCAAATCCGCATCGGTGTAGTAATCAACATCCACCCCTCTGATATAGGCTTTTTTGTTGGGAAAATCCAGCTTTTCCACCTGGTACTGCTTGCCTTCGTGCATGTAAATGGCGTGTTCGTGCAGCAACATCGGCACCGTAAACCGGTCCATTTCGCCGATTACCAGATGGTGCTTGGGGTTGCTGATGTCAATTATGAGAAAATTCTCGTCGTTGGCGCTGCGCAGGGAGATTTCACTTGCCGGAAACTCCTCCGATGACCAGTGATAGCGCCCGCCGATTTTCTTGATGATGTTCTCCTGCTCAAGATATTCCAGCATTCCCTCCGTGGCGATGGAGCCGAAGTCCTCACCATCTTTAAAGGGCAGCTCGTACGCCGCGCATTTGATGTGGCTTATCAGCACATATATATTCTCCGGGTTTATCAGCGCGTTTTCCGGCGACTGTCTGAAGAAATAATCAGGGTGGTTGACTATATATTGATCCAGCGGCGAAGAGCCTGCCACTATAAAAATTGCACTGGCTCCCTGCCGCCGCCCTGCTCTTCCCGCCTGCTGCCATGTGGAGGCGATCGTGCCAGGATAACCGCAGATGACGCAGGCTTCCAGCGAGCCGATGTCTATGCCCAGCTCTAAGGCGTTGGTGGATACAACGGCCTGTATCTGGCCGCTGCGAAGGCCCCGCTCGATTTCCCTGCGAAGGGAGGGCAGGTAGCCTCCCCTGTAGCCGCGAATTTCAGGCGCGTTTCCCAAGGCGTCCTTCTTCATGCGCTTAAGGTATGTGACCAAAACCTCCACAGAGAGCCTGCTCTTTGAAAAAACGATTGTCTGTATGCCCTCGCCCACCAGGCTTTCGGCGATCCTGCGCGTCTCTGAAAGGGCGCTTTTTCTGATACCAAGCTGGTGGTTCACCACCGGCGGGTTGTAGAATATCACATGCTTTTCGGCGGTGGGCGCGCCGCTTTTATCCACCAGAGTGAAGCTTTCGCCGGTGAGCATCTCCGCCAGTTCCGCCGGGTTTTTGATGGTGGCTGAGCAGCAGATGAACTGCGGCCTTGAGCCGTAGAACTCGCAGATGCGCTTCAGCCGCCTGATCACACAGGCAAGGTTGGAGCCAAAAACGCCTCTATAGGAATGTATCTCGTCGATGACGATATATCTCAGATTTTCAAACAACTTCACCCACTTCACATGGTTGGGCAAAATGCCGCTGTGGAGCATGTCCGGGTTTGTGACGACGATATGCCCGGCCTCACGCACAGCCTTTCTGGCGGAAGCGGCGGTGTCGCCGTCATATGTGAAGGCCTTAACATCCCTGTTCATGGCGGAAATAACCTCGTTCAGCTCCGCGTTCTGGTCTGCGGCCAGGGCCTTTGTGGGGAAAAGATAGAGGGCGCGGCTGTCGCTATCGTCGATGACCTTTTGCAGCACCGGAAGATTGTAACAGTGGGTTTTCCCCGATGCCGTGGGCGTCACAACGCAGACATTCTCCCCCCTTGCCGCCGCCTCAAAGGACTGGGCCTGATGGCTGTACAGCCTGCCTATCCCCCTACCGATAAGCATCTTCTTTAAAATGGGTGACATGTCTTCGGGAAAATCGGCATAACTGCCCTGGCTGGGGGGCAAAATCTCCCAGCAGGTCACGCAGTCCATAAAGGAGCGGTCATACCGAAGGCCTTCCAAAAACCCTTTAAGATTCAACTTCCTCACCTTTTCTGTCAGCCATTATAATCCCTTCGCTGGCGATATCGACCACCTCGATGCCTGCCATGGCATCATCTATCAGCGCGTCCACATCCAGCAAAGCCTCAGACCGCTCAATCCTGTCCAGCCTGGGCTTTGTGACAGGGTGCTTGGGCGTGAACACCGTGCAGCAGTCCTCGTAGGGCAATATCGACGTTTCATATGTGCCTATCTTCTGAGCATAGTCGATTATCTCCGCCTTGTCAAAGCCCACCAAGGGCCTCAGCACCAGCATGTTGACGCTCCTGTCTGTGCAGATAAGGCTATCCATGGTCTGGCTGGCCACCTGCCCCACGGACTCCCCTGTTATCAGCGCCTTGCACTTGAGCCTTTCCGCCAGCCTTTCGGAGATGCGCATCATGAACCGGCGCATAATGACCGTCAGCTCTTCCTCCGGGCATTTTTCGTATATATCCATCTGTATCTTCGTGAAGGGCACCACATGCATTCGTATGTTTCCGCAGTATCCCGCCAAGGTGGACAAAAGGCTTATGACCTTCTGCTTTGCGTGCTCGCTGGTATAGGGATGGCTGAAGAAATGGATCGTTTCAAGGCTCACTCCCCTCTTGGCGATCATGTACCCGGAAACGGGGCTGTCGATTCCCCCGGAGATCAGCAAAAGCGCCCTTCCTCCCGTGCCTATGGGCATGCCGCCCGCACCCATCAGCCTCTCTTTGTGGACATATGCGCTGTCTCTAACCTCCACTTCCACCACATGCTGAGGGTTTTTAACATCCACCGTCAAATGGGGGTATGTCTTCAGCACTTCCCCGCCGATAGTGGCCGCCAGCTCGGGTGATTGCATCGGGAATGTTTTGTCAGAGCGCCTTGCAAGAATCTTGAAGCTGCCCTTAGCTCATTCCATCAGCGAAATCGCTGCGGCGGCCATGCTGGAAATTTCCTTGTTTGTTTCAATGGCAGGGCTGACTGAATGAACTCCAAACACCTTGCTGACCCGCCTGGCGCAGTCATCGATATCACCTGCACGGACGTAAATCCTGCCGTCGGCGAAATGCACCTTGCCCTCCACGGGCCTTACCGCCTGCTTCACCTTCCCCACAAGGCTGTTTATGAAATATGGCCTGTTCTGGCCTTTGAGAAAAACCTCTCCATATCTTACGAGCAAAATATTGGGC
>JBNRMR010000077.1:0-17863 GCA_050309705.1 Christensenellales bacterium
TTTATCCGCCTTCTTATTATTGCGCTAGGTGCGCGGGGGATAGGGCTTTTTGAGGTTCTTGCCGAAGGGAAGGCGCAACTTGTGAAGGCATAAGACTTTGCAATCTTTTGAAAGAAAGCCCTACTGCAACTTCTGCAGAAAGGGCTTTTTTATATGCAACAGGAGGTTTTTATGAAAGCATCTCAAAAAATCCCCCCGATAGCGGCGTCCATCGCCATACAGCTTTGCCTGGGCACGGCCTATATCTGGAGCGTGTTCCAAACGGGCATAGCCAACAGCATTTTCGCCGGCGATAACACCAAGGCCAGCCTTCCCTTTTCGCTGCTACTGGCCACTCTTTCCATAGGCAGCGTCATCGGCGGCAAGCTGGCGGCCAGGTTTTCCACCCGTTCGGTGGTCATTGCCGGAGGAATCATGCTAAGCGCGGGCTTTGCACTGGCCTCCTTTGTGACAGCTCAGGCTCCATGGCTGCTCTGGCTGGGTTACGGCGTTTTGGGCGGTGTGGGCATGGGCTTCACCTATTCCACAACCATCGCTTGCGCGCAGAAATGGTGGCCTGAGAAAAAGGGCCTTGTGACGGGACTGATAGTGTCGGCCCTGGGCTTCGGCGGCGTCGTGTTCACGCCGATTGTGGAATACTTCATCGGCCGCTTCGGCGGAACGGAGGTGGGTGAGCCGAAGACTTTCCTGGTGATGAGCGCCATTTTCCTTGTGGTGTGCACCATCGGCGGGCTTTTTCTTAAAAATCCTCCTGAAAGCAAGGAAGCAGGGCAAGCAGCATCCGCTTCCGGCGATGATGGCAGCCTTACTCCCGGCCAGGTTCTGCGCCAGCCCAGATTTTACCTGATCGCATTTTCAATAATGTTCGCCTGCGCAGGCGGGCTGATGATGATCGGCTTTGCGAAGCCCATCGCCGTGGCCAAGGGCCTGGGCGAAACGGCCACAATGGGCGTGCTTATAATATCGATGTGCAATTCCATGGGGCGCCTTTTCTGGGGCGCTGTGTCGGACAAGCTGGGCAGGCGGCGCTCACTGATCATCCTCCTGGTGGCGTCAGGCGTGCTTTCGATGCTGGTGGGCAGTGCAAATGGTTACCTCATATATGTCCTCATCGGCTTCATCGGCTTTTTCTATGGCGGCTTCCTCAGCGTATTCCCCTCCTTCACCGCCGATGTTTTCGGGCCCAAGCATATGGCCACCAACTATGGCATGGTGCTGGTGGGCTTCGGCGTGGGGGCTGTTGCATCGTCGTATATCGCCGGGTACTTCAAGAACATCGCCTCAAACGATATCGCGCTTATGTCGCCGGCTTTCTTCATAGCGGCGGGCTGCGCGGGTGTGGCCATAATCCTGATGCTGCTTTTAAACCCGCAGGCGAAGAAGAAAAAGTCCTCGAAAGCCCCAAGCGCTCAAGCGGCATAAGGCCCTGTTGAGCAGAATGCAAAAACAAAACCCCGCCTAATGCCCGGGGTTTTTCTTTTTGAGCGCCCTGTCTGTGGCGGTTAAGCCATGTCTTCGGCCATGCATCGCTTGTAAACCTCAAGCAGATTATCACGGCTGGGATAGCAGCCTATCATCATCACGTTATCGTGGGCTATGGGAGGGTTCGGGATGGTGGTTAATATGATGTCATAATTCTTATGCCGGCAGGAATCAGGGGCATCGCTGTATGACGCCGTGTCGATCTCTATCATGGCGCTGCCCATCGAGTTGAGTGTGCATGATATGTGGGAGGCAAGAAAGCTTGCGTGGGCGGCGCCGAAATCGCTGATTAAAAGAGCGGTCTTGGGCTGCGCAAAATTGGGAAACTCGGGGTATTCCAAGCAAATCCAAAAGAGCAGGTCATGCAGCCTGGGGGTGATGTCAAAGCCTATGTTTTGCGAAACACGCTCAAGGCCTTTTGCAGCCTTGCAATACATGTAACGGCTGTTGTTTTTGAGAGAATTGGAGAAATACTCTATGCGGTCAAAGAGGAGGGAGGTTTGAAAGATTCTGTGCTTTTGGGTCAAATACATAGCCCCCATTATGAAAACAAGCCTCGCCATGGCCTCGTCGTCCAGCTTAATGTCTGTGGAACTGAACAGTTCTGCAAAGAAAACCTCCGCGTGCTCATTCAAAAGGGCCTTTTCTTCCGGAGAGGACCAGCCGTTGAATGATCTGTGGATGAAGGCGTTAATCGGGCGAAGGTTTGAAACGTCAGTGCCTGGAAAGCAGCTAAGTATATAGGAAACATCCTCAGGTTCAAACTCGCCTTCGACATCATATTCGCAATCGATCGTATATCCCTGGGATTCGCGAATGAGCGAAACGACACACAGCGCGACGTGATAGACCGTGGTGATATCATCATTTGCGACCAAAGCTTTTCCCTCGGGAGGCGCGGCCTTCACAAGGAGGTTTGAAACGACTTTCCAGATCCTTTCAACGCTAACGCCGACAATATCATCCACCAGTTCAATGCCGGTAATCTCAAGCATAAATGCTGCGTAAAACTGGCGAAGGTACTGTTCGTCCTGGGCAACAATCTGGCACTGGCCGTTTTTGTGTATTATATTTATTCCTCTTTGATTAAGGCAGAGATTTATTTTTGGAATCATGCGCTCAAGGGTGGATCTGCTGGAAAAAAGAGCGTCCTCGTAAAACTCAATCCGATTATGGGGATGGAGCAGAAGCCACCTAAGCCAGCGCAGGGCAGTGGATTCTTCAAAGATGTCCCTAAAGGCAGCGCCGACGGCGGAGGAGCTCCTGTTGTGCATCTTCACGCCCTTTTTTACCGAGACCTCCACGTTAAAAAGATCATTCCAGCGGTCTTTCAGCTTGGCAATGTCGTCCGAAACGGTTCTCCCGCTGGCTCCAACTGCTTCAGCCAGATTGTTTATGGTAATCCAGTTTTCCTGGGAGACAAGAAGCTCAATAAGCGCGATTATCCTTTGAGACGACTTGTCCATGAGGCTACGCAAGTAAATCACTCCTGTGCATGTTCATATTATTAAAAGCATGCGTGAGAGGCTTAATTCATAGTAAAGTTTATCATTAATTGATGCTGGAGTCAATTAAATTAACTTTTGTACATCTTGTCAATCATATTATATTTGCCAAGTTATCCCAAAAGCTTCATCACATGCTGCAAAACAAGAACATACTCTGCTTTCCAGCTAAAGTATAATGATAATAATGAGTATCGTCTTAGTTTTATACGATTACATCGGCCAAAAACCCGAGAGGGTGCCGAACTAAAAACATAGTTAACGAGCTGTGAGGAGGATATGCAATGACCAGAAGAAAGCTTATCAGTTTAATAGTTGTGGTGAGCCTCTTGTTCCAGATCATTTTAGTGCCGCTTGCGCAAGCAACGGGGCTTGCAGACGGCGCAACAGGCCAGCAGACCGAGGGTGAATCCGTTTTACCTGGGGACGATGGCGGCGACGGCAAAGAAGGCCTGCCCGGGGACGATGGCGATGACGGCGAAGAAGGCCTGCCCGGGGACGATGGCGGCGACGGCGAAGAAGGCTTGCCCGGCGACGATGACGATGACGATGGGCAGCCGGATGAAGGCCCGAAGTTTGGGCTTGGCGGGATGGGCTTTGGGCCGTTTTCCAACGGCGAGGATGACGATACCGATCCGCCTGCGGGAGAGATTACAGGCTTGCCTTACCTGATAATCCACGGCTCAGAGGATGATCCTCCTACATATATACAGGTAAACGGCGACAACGTTGTGCAAACCGGCAATGAATTTTCAGGTGTCCTTCCCGGAGATACAATTAGTATGCAGATCGGGTTCACGCTTTCAGAAGGCGATGAAGAAGCAGAACCACCCGTACAGTATCGTTACAATAGCGGTCATTATTTTTATATTGACCTCCCGGAAGGCGTGGAATTTAATTCATCGACAGACCCGGCAAGCCCTGAAACTATTGGGGATATCGCCACTTGGTATATTGAAACTATTGGCGGCAACAGCAGAATAAGGGTGCAGTTTACCGATGCAGTTAAAGCTGGGGCCTGGGGTGTAATAGCCCTAAGCGGTGAATTCGACGACTCTGATGGCGGCGGTGAGGATGGCACCACCATTGAGCTTGGCAGCCAGACATACACTTTTATACGCCGGCAGATAGTTCCGGGATCGCCGACGGTAGAAAAAGCCGGCACATATGACGAAGAAACAAACGCCATCACCTGGACGGTGACTGTAAAGGCACCCGAAGATGAAAGCTCCTTTGACTTCAGCGGCTACACCATCGTTGACGAATACAGCGACAACCAGACATATGTCCCGGGAAGCTTCGAGGTTGGCGGAGCGGATATTGCCGGCACTGATCTGTCCTTCGGCACAAATCAGATTTCCTACACCTTCCCGGAAGAAACCAAAGCTGGGGCGATAACAATAACCTATCAGACCACGCCGATAACGGCCGCCGAGGGTGAAGACGTGCCCACCTTTGCTGGCGGCAATTCCTCCTTTAAGAACAAGGCAACACTGCGGGACACGGGAGACGATTGGGTTGCGGCTGACGATGACACCGTAACGGTGGACTGGGTTGAAAAAGATGGCACAGCAAAGGACATAGCCACGCGGAACGGAAACTATGTCATCAAATGGACTGTGACGGTGAACGTCCGCGAAGCCGGTGCAGAAATCGTGGACACATTCCCCAGCGGTCTCACGCTTATAGAAGGTGACCTCATAGATGGGACTCATCCTATAACGATAAATGGAGAGCTTATCGCCGGAAGTGGTTATGTCTATGATGACGAAAACAACACTTTGACATACAGCTTTGACGACGAATTTAGAGGGCTGGCGACGCTGGTCTACTACACCGAGGTGAGCCCGGAAGCGCTGGACGACAACGCAGCAGTTAAATTCCAAAATAATGTTACTTTCTCGTGGACGAACATATATGGAACCGTTCCCGGCGCCTCGGAGGAGGTTGGCATAGTGGGCGGCGGTGGCATCATAAACAAGTCTGCACAGACCTCCGATGCAGTCAATTACAACGATAAAGAAAACCGCTACATCCAGTGGACAATCACCGTCAACCGGAACACGTACAGCGACATTGCAGCAATCACAATCAAGGACAAGATTCCTGCGGGCCAGGTTCTTGTGGTGGATAACGCGGGTCATCCATTCACCGTATCGGGCGGCCAAAACAATGAGATAATTTCTGATATTAGCACCTCAACCCGCCTGAATGAGTTCAATGATACCGATGGAGAGGGCTTTACCTATTCATTTGCGAATCCGATAAGCAGTCAGCACACCATCACCTATTATACAAAAATAGTGGACCTTTCATCGCTGTACAACACAAACGATGCGACAGTGTCCTTTGGCAACGAAGTTGAGATCGTGGGCAGAAAAGGCGAAACTGGCGGAGCCACCCAGACGTTCAAAAGCCAGATGATGGAAAAGAAAGCAGGAACGTATAATTACGCAGACCACACGGTTATGTGGACCATCACCGTGAACCGCAACCAGCTTCCGTTGACTAATGCGGTCGTGACCGACACCATCCCCGCGGGCATGGAGTTCATAAACACAACGGAGCGCCCCTTCACAGTGCAGAAGGGAACCGACACCGCGGTTGTGACGGCCCCGACATCCACCACGCCGGCGAACGCCACCACCCGCGGAACCTTTACCTATAATTTCCCCTCGTCGATCGATGATGTATACACCATCACTTTCTACACAAAGGTGACCGATGCGGAGCTGGCCAAGCACTGGGAAAGTGTGAAGACATTCACAAACAAAGCCGACCTTGACGCTGATGAAATTGACGAGCCCATTGAGGTAACGGTGGGTGTCGGCATGAAGAACCCGGTGGTCTCGAAAAAGGCTACATTTGATAACTCTAAAGACAAAGACATAAAATGGGAAGTAGTCATAAATCCGGCGAACGTTGCCCTTTCTGGTGCATATGTCACCGACGAGCTGCATCCAAGCCTGAGGCTGCATGCAGATTCGGTCGTGCTTTACAAGGCCGCCATTACCTCGACCGGCACAGTCGCCAAGAAGACCCCCCAGGAAACTGTAGATCTTACGGGCAGAGTAACACTGCCGAGCGCTCTAAATGACAACACGCTAAGGGTGAACATGCCCGATGGAACTGGCATATACATACTTGAGTTCACAACCGAAATAGAAGACGTGGACAACGTGGATATAGTCAACGAGGTGACCTTGAACGGATCTAGCGGAAGCCCATCAGGCAGCACGACTGCAGATACTGTCAGGGTTAGATCCTTCTGGTCAAGGGGCGGAACCGGCAGCCAGACATTGACCGTGAAAAAGGTGGATGCGGCTGACCCAGGCAAGGTGCTGAGCGGCGCTGATTTCCGCTTGCTGAATAAGAACGGCACACCCATAAGCGGCAGCAATATGAGTGCGACGTCCGGAACGGACGGCATAGCCACTTTCTTGAACATCCCCGACTGGGCCTACTATGTCGAGGAGGTAACCCCGCCGGCCGGCTATCTGCTGAACACGCCGCTCCCGGTCAGGCAGCCCTCGGGAACTGCTCCGCCTGTGCGCCCCTCCGAGATTATTGAGGACGAAGACGGCGATATCAAAATTGCCTACATCTTCACCAACGCTCGCGGCTATGGCGATATTCAGCTGAACAAAACCGGCAAACCCGGTGCGATATTGAACGACGGCGTCTTTACGCTCGAAGCTGTAGGCGTAGACGGAAAGTCTGATGACGGCACTGTGTTTGCTACCAGGAATGAAATCGTAACAAACGGTTCGGTTCTGTTCGAAGATGTTCCCATGGGTAAATACACACTTCGAGAAACAAAAGCGCCGAACGGATACAAGCTTTCGGATGTGGTGTACACGGTGACAATTGGCTACAACAACGATAAGACCGGCACAGTTGTGAGCTACCAGCAAACAGCGCCCACAACCGGGGCTTCAACCAGAACAATTCCTACGCTGAACAACGAGGTAGCCCTAGCAACGGTTCAGATCGACAAGACGGGTGCGGGGGGAGACCCACTTGACGGAGGAGAGTTCAGCCTCACAGGCACCAGCGTGTTTAACGAAGCGGTTACAATGACCGGAGTGGCCAGCGTTGACGGCAAGGTGACATTCGAAAACGTGCCCGTGGGCGAATATATCATTAAAGAAACCATTGCGCCGACGGATTACCTGCTCTCCAAGAAGGTGATAGAGGTGCGGGTTGTCTACACCGACGACACCAGGAGCGCCACCAAGGTAGAGTACAGGTTCCAGGTGGAGGATACTCCCAATGATTGGGCAGAAACCATTGAGCTGAACAACCTGCTTATACCCGACGTGGAGCTGACAAAGCATGATGCCAATGGAGACGTGCTTGAAGGCGCGGAGTTCGCTCTCTATGACAGCGAAGATGATCAGGTGGGCGATAGCGTTTTGTCCGACGAACGCGGTGTAGTCCTGTTTGAAAAGATTGAGCCGGGCGAATACACGATAAGAGAAGTGGACCCGGTGAACGGCTACCTGCTTTCCACTAAGGTGGTTGAAGTGGTTGTGGGCTACGAAGCAGACGAAAGCGCCACAAAGGTGGAATATAGATTTGAAGGCGAACAGGTCTTCAGCGAGTCTTTGATATTCGCCAACGTGGAGGGAAGGGCGGACGTTTCCTTCGACAAGATAGGCATGGGCCCGAGGCTGGATGAAAACGGCGTAGCGCTTACGGACGGAACCTTTAAGTTGTCCGGCGAAAGCATATTGTTTGGAGATATTGAGTTCACTAAATCTCCGGTGGACGGCGTTGTGACCTTCGATAACATTCCGATGGGAACCTACACCATCGTGGAGGTGGACCCCCCGACGGGATTCCTGTACTCCGATGAGGTCATCCATGTCAGCGTTGAATACGCCGATGACGATGAAGGCGGCGTGGACAAAACCGCCGTGAAGGTGCTGTACTGGTCAGAGGGCGACGAGAATCTTCCCTCGGAAACAAATCCCACCTTCGTGAACGACCGCGGCTATGGCGACATCCAGTTCACCAAGACCGGCTGGGAAGGCGCGCTTCTGGATGGCGGAACCTTCAGGCTTAAAGGAACATCGCTGGATGGATTCACGGTGGTGGATGAAACCGCGGAGGCGGAAGGCGGCGTGGTGAAGTTTACGGGTGTTCCCATGGGAACATACACGATAACCGAAACAGAGGCGCCGGATGGATATCTGAAGCCCGATGACTATCTGGACGGACAGGAGCAGCCCAACAGCGCCATCGAGGTGCGCATTGTCTACGATGATGAAACAACCAAGACCGCAACAAAGGTTGAGTACAGATGGCTTGGCAGCGAGGATGAAGCGGACTTTACCGAGGGCGAGCTGCCCGTGGAAAACTGGCTGATTCCCTCCATCAAGCTCATCAAGGTCAATGAATCAGGAAAACCTCTTTCCCGTGCTGTGTTCGTGCTGCGCACTTCCACAGGCGAGTTTGTGCAAAGAGTATCCTCTGACAGGCGGGGCGTCGTGCTGTTTGAAAGGGTAATGCCGGGCCACTACACAATCAAGGAAGTGCGATCCCCCGTTGGCTATGACCCCTACCCCGAAGAAATTTCAGTGACGGTCACACCGGGCGCGGATGTGGATGTGATAGAGTTGTCCGATGTGGTAAACACCCAGGCGGAGCTTGGAGCCATAAGGATAACGAAGATAAGTTCCACGACGGGCGAGGTGCTGTGGGGTGCGACATTCTCCCTGTATGACTCAGGCGGGAATCTGCTGGCCACCGCAGCGACTGACTCCGACGGCATCGCCGAATTCAGGGATCTGTACCCCGGAAAGTATAGTATCAGGGAAACCAAGGCCCCCCAAGGATATCTGAAAGATGAAATGGCATATGAGATCAATGTGGATTGGCGCACTGTTCATGAAATAACCATAAAGAATGCGCCCGATCCCAACGAGCCCCAGGAGCCCACAACTCCGGGCACATTCCCCACGCCAACCCCCGGACCCGTTGTTCCAGGGCCATCGGTCACTCCTTCGCTGCCGGACAGCTATGTGCCCGGTTCGGCTCTGCCCCAGGCGGGAGAATTCTGGGACGCGACATTAATCAGCATACTGGGCGGAGCGCTGATTTTGGGCGGCATTGCGATTGTGATTGTGAAAAAGCGCAGGAGCGTGAAAGGCTAGTTTATAGGTATGACTGATCAAAATAAAAAGGGAGGGGCGCGAAAAGCGCCCTTTCCCGCCGAAAGAAAGCGTTCCGGCAGATTCATGAAGGTTTTGCCGGTACTGATGATAGTTCTGGGCGGGTTGATGATTGGCGGCGTGCTGGCGATAAAGCAATATACCGCAAGGCAGCAGACCACGCTTATAGATCAATACAGGAGTGGCGCGAGACAGCAGGCCTCTGCTCAGAGCACCCCAGGGGCAGGCGCGCAGGAGGCTTCAGCCGAGCCTGAGGGCACCCCGGGGGATGGGAGGATGGAAGCCCTTCCGGACACCGAGCAGATGGTGGAACTGGACCAGGAGACGGCTCCAAGCCCACAGCAGATTAAAGATGACCTGGCAAACATAAAGCTGCTGGGGATAATGAGCATCCCTAAAATAGATTTGGAGGTGGCTGTGGGGGAGGGCGTGACCAATAGAACCATTCGCTACGCGGTGGGGCATTTTGAGCAGACCGCCCTTCCGGGCGAAAACGGCAACTTCTCCGTGATTGGCCACAGAAGCTATATAATGGGCGAGTTCTTCAACCGGCTGGACGAAGTGGAGATAGGCGACCAGATAACCGTTGAGAGGGACGGCGTGCTTTACACATATTCCGTATACGATATAATGGTGGTGGAACCCACAGACATGTGGGTGCTGGATGAAACCCCTGATCCCCAGATAACGCTGATCACCTGCACGCCAATACGCATTGCCACTCACCGGCTGGTGGTAAAGGGAACGCTTATTGATACATCATCTTTGAACTGAGCAGTCAATTTTAAGCAAAGCGAAGGTTTCTTCCACGCTTTGCTTTTCTATTTATACTTGCTAAATATTTTTTTTATAAACAAAGACAGGTTTTATCGCAAGAAAAACTTCATCCCAAATAGGTGGAAGGAAAGCCGTCATTAAAAAAAACAGACAGGCGAGCTGCACCTGTCTGCTGAAAAGCCGAAAATGTTCTTGATCGGGCGCCAGGGGCGGCATCACCGCTTGTGATAGAGCTTTTTTGTCTGATAGTGGGGGTCGCAGGTCAGGTTAACGCCCAGCTTTGAATAGACATTTTCATCCACATTGGAAAGTATCACGCTGGAGTGGGCCTCCAACCCCTTCAGGTTCTTAAGCTGCTTCATTGCAAGCTCTGCGGCTTCGCTGGTTGCGGCGCTTATTGAAAGGGCCACAAGCACCTCGTCGGTGTGCAGGCGGGGGTTATTATTTCCCAGATGCTTCACCTTCAATTCCTGAATCGGCTCGATTATCGTTGGGGAGATCAGGTGGAGTTCATCGGGGATGCTTCCCAGCGCCTTGAGGGCGTTCAGCAGGAGCGCAGAGGTGGCCCCTAGAAGCGGCGAGGTCTTACCGGTGATTATTCTGCCGTCAGGAAGTTGCATGGCTGCAGCCGGCGCTCCCGTTTCTTCCGCCCGGGCAAGGGCAGCCTGTATGACGGGCCTGTTTTGGGGGCCAACATCCGCCTGGCGCATAACAAGGGCTGTCTTTTGGGCCTCCTCTTCAGTTGCAACGCCCTTGCGCACGCCGCACAGTGTGGCGTAATGGCGGCGTATTATTTCGTTTCTTGCGGCCTGCTTGCAGACCTCGTCATCGATGATGCAGTTGCCCACCATGTTAACGCCCATGTCCGTGGGGGATTTATACGGCGATTTGCCATATATGCCCTCGAATATCGTGCTTAGAACCGGGAAAATCTCCACGTCGCGGTTATAGTTGACAGAGGTCTGGCCGTAGGCATCCAGATGGAAGGGATCGATCATGTTGACGTCGTTTAAATCGGCCGTGGCGGCTTCATATGCAAGATTTACCGGATGCTTGAGCGGAAGATTCCAGATGGGGAAGGTTTCAAACTTAGCATAGCCGGCCTTTATGCCATTTTTGTGGTCGTGGTAAAGCTGTGAAAGACAGGTGGCCATCTTTCCGCTGCCGGGGCCGGGGGCGGTCACCACCACCAGTGACTTCGTGGTCTTGATATATTCGTTCCGGCCATAGCCCTCATCGCTGACTATGTAGGGCACATCCTGGGGATAGCCCTCTATTGAATAATGCAGATAAACATTTACGCCCATGGACGACAGCCTGCTTTGGAAAACTTTTGCCGCCTGCTGACCGCTGAACTGGGCTAGTACAACGCTGATATCGTTTATGCCGATTGCGCGAAAGGCGTCAATGAGGCGCAGCACGTCCATATCGTAGGTGATGCCCAGATTGCCGTTCACCTTGTTTTTTTCGATGATTCCGGCGCTGATGACAATTATAACCTCCACGTCCTCTTTAAGCTGCATCAGCATCCTTATCTTGCTGTCAGGCTCAAAGCCCGGCAAAACGCGCGAGGCGTGGTGGTCATCAAACAGCTTGCCGCCAAACTCCAGATATAGCTTGCCGCCAAACTGGTCTATACGCTTTTTTATATGCTCCGATTGCATGGTCACATACTTCGCATTATCAAAACCAATCTTAACCATAAGCTCACCCTGCTCCTTCGGATTTGTTTTTATCTATCAAAAGAAAATAACTTTTATATTCTATCTCTATAAACAGTTTCTGTCAAATGCTTTTAGGGCTTTAAGAAAGTTTACAAAAGAAAAAGCTCCCGTCTTAAAGAGGGAGCTTTTGGTTGCTCTTAAAGAAAATCCTCCCGCTTGGGTGTGAATATGTCCAGCATCAGTGAGTCGTCCTCCAGGCAGACGAGGCCGTGGGGAACGTCGGCTTCGCTGTAGAAGCACTCCCCGGCTTTGACAATCTGCTTCTTGCCGTCCATCTCGGCTTCAAAGGTTCCCTTTATAATATAACCGCACTGGCGGTGGGGATGGGCATGAACGTCGCCCACCATTCCTTTCTGCCACTTAAGTTCAACCACCATAAGGTCATCCAGATATCCCTTTATGGTGCGAATGACGCCGTTGGGAAGGGTTTCAGGTTTCATATCCTTTTCAAGAATGAACATAACTTCGCTTTGCTCCTTTCAAGAAAACTAAGAGGGCTGCTTGCCGATATATGCCAAAATGCCACCGTCCACGTAGAGTATGTGGCCGTTCACGAAGTCAGACGCACCCGAGGCCAGGAACACCGCCGGGCCCTTGAGATCGTCTGTGGTGCCCCATCTGGCGGCGGGCGTCTTAGATATAATAAAGCTGTTGAAGGGATGGCCGTCCACCCTAAGGGGGGCAGTCTGAGGCGTTTCGATGTAGCCCGGACCGATGCCGTTCACCTGTATGTTATATTCGCCCCACTCGCTGGCAAGGTTCTTGGTGAGCATCTTAAGCCCGCCCTTTGCGCTGGCGTATGCGGCGACTGTCTCGCGGCCCAGTTCGCTCATCATGGAGCAGATGTTGATTATCTTGCCCGCCCTCTTTCTGATCATGGCGGGGGCCACGGCCTTCGAGACGATGAAGGGGGCGTTAAGGTCCACATCGATCACCTGGCGGAATTCCTCGGCGGTCATGTCCACCGCGGGGATGCGCTTGATGATGCCGGCGTTGTTCACGAGAATATCAACCTCGCCAATGTTCTTTTCGATGTCGGCCACCATGGCGTTCACGGCGTCTTCATCGGTGACGTCGCAGACATAGCCGTGGGCATTGATGCCGGCCTCTTTGTAGGCTTTAAGGCCATTATCCACAAACTCCTGCTTAAGGTCGTTGAAAACTATGGTTGCGCCCGCTTCGGCCAAAGCTGATGCTATCGCAAAACCGATGCCGTATGAGGCGCCGGTGATGAGGGCAACTTTACCTTCAAGGCTGAAGATATTGGACATTTATATTCCTCCTGTTCAAAATGTGCAAACAAGCAAAAAGCTTATTTAAGATCGCTCATGGCCACATCGTCCATGTCGGTGAAGGTGCGGTTTTCGCCGGCCATCGCCCAGATGAACGTGTACGCGCTGGTGCCAACGCCTGTGTGGATGGACCAGCTGGGCCCGATGACGGCCTCTTCGTTGCGCATCACGATGTGGCGGGTTTCGCTGGGCTCGCCCATGAAGTGGAAGACAACGTTGTCATCAGCGATGTCAAAGTAGAAGTAAACCTCCATGCGGCGCTCATGGGTGTGGGAGGGCATTGTGTTCCAGATGCTGCCTTCCTTCAGAATGGTAAGACCCATTGAAAGCTGGCAGGTCTCCAAAACCGCAGGGTGGATGAACTGGTTGATTGTGCGCTCGTTGGAGGTTTTGGGGCTGCCCAGATGGCTCTTGTTGGCGCTCTTGATTTCAATCAGCTTTGTGGGGCAGGGCTTGTGGGCAGGGGTTGAGCACATGTAGAATTTGGCGGGATTGTCTGCGTCGTCGCTTTCAAGGGTTACTTCCTTTGTGCCCATTGAAACGTACAGACAGTCAAAGTGCTCCAGGTGGTACTTCTCGCCGTCGCAGGTGACTGTTCCGGCAGCGCCGATGTTGATTATGCCCAACTCTCTGCGCTCCAGCATATAGTCAACACCAAAGTTCTTCATGCTGTCGATGTTTTTGTCCAGAGGAAGGACTTCGCCAGCGGGCATTGCGCCCATGGTCACGATTCTGTCCACATGGGAGTAAACTGCGCTGACGTCGTTTTTCTTGAAGATATTCTGGATGAGGAACTCGTCCCTCAACTCCTGGGTTGTATATCTCTTTACGTCTTTTTGATTAGCACTGTAGCGGATATCCATTATCTTACATCTCCTTGCTTTTTTAATGATATTATCTCCTAATTATACTATACTAGTTATAGGAAAAAGTCAACAAAAGGAGCAGGGCAGGCAAAGAGATATTTGCATTTTAAAGCCATGGAATATATAATTGTTGCATCGAAAAAGAACGGAGAAAAAAGATGCGCCTTTGGGTAATAATGAAAAAAAATCATAAAATAAGTGAGCAGTTAACGGTGGAGCTGGAATCGCCCGGCTTAAGCGATGTAATATCCGCCCTTGACAGCGCTCTAAAGATAATGGACGTGGCAAGACCGCTGATTTTGCCCAAGCATGAGCGGGAGATTGAGGAATACGGCAAGACCTGGTTTAGAGATTCAGACTTCATGGAAAAGGTGCGTTTCGACAGACTTGAGCTGGAAGTTCTCTACGATGACGACCGCGCAAGGCGCTCGAAAGACCCGCGCAATGACTTTGGCGGCTCGGGCGGCTTTGGCGGCTGGTAAAAATTGCTCATATAAAATTAGGCCGAAGAACTCATAAAAATGCCCTGCCTTGGAAAGCTACGTACAGCAAGAATAAAGGAGAGGCGTTTATGGATAGAGTATCTTTGGTATTGGTCATTATAGGGGCAATTAACTGGCTGCTGGTTGGCATTTTTCAGTTTGATCTGGTGGCAACCATATTCGGCGGTCAGGAAGTGCTCTGGAGCAGGATTATCTACTCGATCATAGGCCTGGCGGGACTTTGGACCATCAGCCTGCTGTTCAGGCGTAGAGAACACGGCGTTTTCGAGGACGCCGATTAAGCTCTTGGGGTAAATTATTGCGCGTGACTGCGAAAGAGGAGGCCGAAGGCCTTCTTTTTTCATGCCATACTATATATTGTGGTTTTGTGGCGAGTATTTATGGCGAAGGCCCAAGGGAAGCGCCGGGTTTTTGGCAATAACACGAACGCGGCAAAGAAAGTGCGGCCTTGCGTGTGGTTTTTTAGAAAGGCCGTCCTTGAGAGCGTCCTTTAAAACACGTGAAAACCGGAACTAAACGATAATGATTATCGTCAGGAAAAAGCCCGTGGGATTTGTTTTGCCAACATATGCCGAACATTAGAGCTCCATCTATATATTGTGCCTGAATTCGGTGTTGACACTATATCTAGTGCTATGCTATCATGTCCTTACTCTCAAAATAAACAAAGGGGGCACTTAAAATGTTCACTCACATAGTTAAACGCGACGGGCGCACCGAAGCATTTGATAAAACCAAGATCACCCAGGCGATATTCAAGGCAGCCATTGCAGTAGGGGGCGACAACGAGGAGCTTTCCGCGAAGCTTACCGACCAGGTGGTGGCCCTTGCGGAGCAGAAGTTTGGCTCCAAGACCCCCGACGTCGAGGGAATTCAGGATCTTGTTGAAAAAGTGCTGATCAAAAACGGCCATGACAGAACCGCCAAGGCCTATATTTTGTACCGCGAAAAGCGTAAGGGCGCCAGGGAGATCAACGCTCTGGTGGGCGCAACCATAGATATGTTCAACGATTATCTTGGCGACAAGGATTGGAACATACAGGAAAACGCCAACATGCAAAAGAGCGTCAATGGCCTTAATAACTATGTGACCGAGTCCTTCACAAAGCGTTACTGGCTGAACGAAGTCTACCCTGAGGACGTGCGCAAGGCCCACGAAAGCGGCGAAGCGCACCTGCATGACCTGGGCTTCTTCGGCCCCTACTGCGCCGGCTGGGATCTTCGCCAGCTTCTGACGGACGGCTTCGGCGGTGTTCCGGGAAAGGTTGAAAGCCGCCCGGCAAAGCATCTGCGTTCGTTCCTAGGCCAGATAGTCAACTCAACGTTCACTACCCAGGGTGAAACCGCCGGCGCTCAGGCATGGAGCAGCTTCGACACATATTGCGCCCCCTTCATCCACTACGATGGCATGAACTTTGAGCAGGTCAAGCAGTGCATTCAGGAGTTCGTGTTCAACATAAACGTGTCCACAAGGGTTGGATTCCAGTGCCCCTTCTCGAATGTGACCCTGGACATCAAGGTCCCCAGAACCCTCAAGGACGAGCCTGTGGTCATCGGCGGCAAGCTGATGGACAAGACATATGGCGACTTCCAGGCCGAAATGGACCTGTTCAACCGCGCCTTCTGCGCCGTTATGCTGGAGGGCGACGCCAAGGGCAGGGTGTTCACATTCCCGATTCCCACCATCAACATCACAAAAGATTTTGACTGGGACAGCGAAGTGGTGGACGACATTATGAAGATGACCTGCAAGTACGGCATTCCCTACTTTGCAAACTATATAAACAGCGACCTTTCACCGGAGGACGCGGTGAGCATGTGCTGCCGCCTCAGGCTGGACACAAGGGAACTGCGCAAGAGGGGCGGCGGCCTGTTCGGCTCCAACCCCATGACGGGCTCCATAGGCGTTTACACCATCAACCTGCCCAGAATCGCCTATAAGAGCGACAACAAGGAGGAGTTCTACGCCGAGCTCAAGCGCCTGGCGAACATCGGAAAAACCTCCCTGGAGATAAAGCGCAAGATAATCGAGGACCAGAGCACAAGAGGGCTTTACCCCTACTCCACTCACTACCTGCGCCATGTGAAGGAGCGCACAGGCGAGTTTTGGACCAATCACTTCAACACCATAGGGATCGTGGGCATGAATGAGGCCTGCCTTAATTTCCTGGGAGAGGGCAAGGATGTGGGTTCCCCTGAGGGCCTGGAGTTCGCCCTTGAGGTGATAAACTATCTGCGTGAGCTGATGGTGGAGTTCCAGGCGGAAACCGGCCATTCTTATAATCTTGAAGCCACCCCTGCCGAGGGCACCACATACCGCTTGGCCAAACTGGACAGGGCGAAGTATCCCGGCATCATTCAGGCTGGCCAGGATGAGCCCATGTACACAAACTCGTCGCAGCTTCCGGTTGAATACACCGACGATATATTTGAGTGCATGGACTTGCAGGATGAGCTTCAGTCCCTTTACACCGGCGGCACGGTGCAGCATTTGTACCTGGGCGAAAGGGTGGAGGACATCCAGACCTGCAAGACCCTCATCAAAACCATATTTGAAAACTACCAGATGCCCTATATCTCCATCACGCCCACCTTTAGCGTGTGCAATGAGCACGGCTATATCAACGGCGAGCACTTCAACTGCCCCACCTGCGGCGCAGAGGCGGAGGTATGGTCCAGGGTGGTGGGATATCTAAGGCCGGTTAAGAACTACCATGTGGGCAAGAAGGAAGAGTATATGCTTCGCAAGAAGTTTGTCATAAAGGAAGCGGGAGCGGTTTAATATGCTTATAGCCGGCTTTCAGAAGCTGTCCATGGTGGATTTTCCGGGAAGGCCGGCGGCGGTTGTCTTCGCGGCATACTGCAACATGCGCTGCTGGTACTGCCATAATTATCAGATACTTTCCGGGGATGTTCCCCTTATCCCCGAGGAATATGTGCTGGAATATTTGGAAAAGCGCAAAAACATGCTGGGCGGAGTAGTCGTTTCGGGCGGAGAGCCAACCCTTCGCCCGGACTTGCCCAGGTTCATGGAAAAGCTGAAGGATATGGGCTATTTGACCAAGCTGGACACCAATGGCACAAGCCCCAAAATGGTGAAAAGCCTGATGGAAAGAAAGCTTGTGGACTATATTGCCATGGATATCCACGCCCCCGAGGACAAGTACCGCGAAACGGCCTGCGTGCCGATTGACATTGACAGCATAAGGCAGACGATAGACTTAATAATGAACGGCGAGGTTGGCTACGAATTTCGGGTCACATTCGCCCCCACGCTGGATCAAAACGATGTTTTGAACATCGCCGGCATGGTGAAGGGCGCCAAGGCCTTCTATTTACAGCAGTACAGGCCGGTTATTCCAAGACAGGGAGAAAGGCCGGTGGCAGCGATGCCCCCTGCCCACCCGCCGGAATATCTGCGGGAAACAGCGGAGTTGGTGAAGAAAAGGCTGGGGGTATGTGAGCTTAGAGGCCTTTAAAAGCGCACAAAAACAAACGGCAGCGGCATCAAAGGCATGTGAAATGATGCCGCTGTTTC
>JBNRMR010000078.1:0-6569 GCA_050309705.1 Christensenellales bacterium
GTTAACGGATATTATATCACCGGCGAGAAAAAAAAGCAACAGAGCGGCGCTTTGAAACGTCCCTAAGGCTGATTGTGGGCCGCCGGCAAAAGACTTAAGCGGCCGCCAAGGAAAATATTGCTGAACGAGCCACAAAACGCGCGAGCAATATACGAATGAAAACGAAGCGAGCGTGGGGATGTAAGGGCCGTTTTTGGTCAGAAACTGCTTGAATAAAGCGAATTTGGGCCATTGTTTTATTTGAACAGCGATAATATTTATGATATAATTGCACACAATAAACCAATTAAGGAGTGAGTTGCTTTGTCATCAGACCCATTAGGGCCGCTGTTACTTCAAGTCGTACTGATCGCTGTAAACGCCTTTTTTGCCGCAACGGAAATTGCGGTCATTTCAGTGAACGATAACAAGCTGCGCCGCCAGGCGGAAGCCGGGGACAAAAAATCAATCGTGCTTTTGAAAATCGTTCAGGAACCGACACCCTTCCTATCCACAATACAAATAGGCATCACTTTGGCGGGTTATTTGGGCGCCGCCTTTGCCGCAGACAATTTTGCGGTAAGAGTTTCGCATTATTTCACAGAGATAAGGCCAATAACTTTTCTTTCCCCCAACGTGATACATTCAATATCGGTTATAATAATTACGGTGATACTCTCTTTCTTTACGCTTGTTTTCGGCGAATTGGTGCCAAAGCGGATAGCAATGCAGAAGCCAGAGCCTGTGGCGCGCTTTGCAAGCGGCTTCATTGTGTTGCTCACCAAGATCGTTAAGCCAATCATCTGGGTTTTGAGCATTTCCACCAACGGCCTGCTGCGGCTGCTTAGGATTGACCCCAACGCGGACACCGACGAGGTTTCCGAGGAGGAAATCCGCTATATGGTGGATATGGGCGAGGAAAAGGGCGCCATCGAAGCCAGCGAAAAGCAGATGATTTCTAATATATTCGACTTTAACAACATGACCGCTGAAGATGTGATGATCCACAGGACTGATATGGAGGTAATCAAGATCGACTGCAGCACCGAGGAGATCATCAAGACCATAAAGGAAAGCGGTTACTCCAGGTTCCCTGTAATAGGCGAAGATGCGGACGACGTGGAAGGAATCATCATCGCCAAGGAATATCTTTTGAACCTTCACGCCAGTGAGGATAAAAAGCGCGAATTCAAAGAGCTGCTGCGTCCGGCGTACTTTGTCCCCGAATCAGTTAGAACGGACATTTTGTTCAACAACATGAAGGAGCGCCAGACCCACATGGCTATTGTGGTGGACGAATATGGCGGCGTGAACGGACTTGTAACCATCGAGGATCTGCTGGAGGAGATAGTGGGGAGCATATACGACGAATCCGACATGGCGGAGGTGGGCGACATTATCCCCCTGGGCGAAGGCATGTGGCGCATTGCGGGCAACACTGAGCTTACTGAAATAATCGATGAGCTGAATGTTATAATCCCCGAAAGCGATGAGTTTGAAACTCTCAGCGGCATGGTGATGGACCATCTGGGAGCGGTTCCCGACGACGGGGAAACGCCCGAAATCAACCTTTACGGGTTGAACATACAGGTGGAATCCATCAAGGACAGGCGAATTGAGGCGGCTATTGTTTCAAAGATAATGGAGGAGCCAGCCCTGGAAAGCTAGGGGTTTTGGCTGTTCAAGCAGATACAGACATTAAAAAGCGGAGCATCCCGGCCGAAAGGCGGGGGTGTTCTTTTTTGTGAAAGTCTAAAGTGGAAAATGCTGGTGCGGGGCAAAAATGCCTTCAAACAGGGCAAAAAAGCAGTGAGTACAGCGGATTTAAGACTTTTGGTCCAAATAAAACATGAAAAAGCAAAACTTTACAAGAAGCATACAAATGAGACACGTTATCATTACAATGTTTGGATATTATATAATCAGAAAGCAGCAGAGGAGGTGAAGGTATGTTGCTGAAAAACAAATGCACCCACAGGCATATAAGCGACGAAGAGTTGCTGGCCGCGCTGGATGAAGCCACAGGTATCGATGAACTATGCGACAGACTGAGAGTGGACCTTTGCGATAAGTGCAAAAATAAGCTCGAAAAACGCTGGCAAAGTCTTATGAACCGAGGCATAGGGTTCTTGGCAATGCTCGACCTCGCTGCGTAGCCGCTAGCGGCTACGTAGCGAATTAATATTGCCAAGTGTGAGAAGGAATCATATTAAAAACTCAAAGATCACAATTTAATTTATAAATGGATGCATTGAATGGGTTCAGTGCTGTTTTTTGTCCTTTTTTAAGCCTACAGACATTGCGCCGCCCAGGGGTAATCAAAACTTACTTAAGTGGCGAAAATAAGCAATTGCATTGAAAAGGCCAGCAATTTCTCCGGGAATTTGGTTCATCCGATGACTGGTGCCGGTTTCAGGGCTGTGCCCTGCTCCCCGCTGCTTACCCCAGCAAATCACAAGGGGAGTTCAAATGTGCGCTCATGGAAGGAAGCCATGGGCAACGTAGGGGATATCAGACCTTTATCCCCGTTTTTTTCACACTTCTAACAGCAGCGTTCAACGAAAGAACCTTTTCCACGCTGCCCTCTTTGTTTCTGCGCTGCTCCAGTCGAAGGGCAATCCTGTCGCCGTCGATATCAAAATAGCTGCGCAAAACCTGAGCCAGATCAGATTTAATCATGTCCAGATCCTTTTGGGTGAGACCGTTACGCTCGGCGTCCAGCACGCTTTTAAGCCGCTTTTTGGCGATCTCCTTTGAGGAGACGGGCGTGCTCCTGTTCATATTGACGCTCATATCTGCATACCTCCAAGCAGCCTTTTCCAAAAGCCACGATTGCGCCTTTTCACAGTGCGAGCGGACTCGGTTTCAATGCCCATTATCCTGCTGGCGATATTGCGGAAGGCCAGAGCGGCAGGGGAGTCCATGTCGGCGACGGAGCGGCCAATATTGCCCGCCTTTATTACGGCCTCGTCATCGGGAACGATGCCCAGCAGGCTGGCGTTCAGCACCTCCAAAATATCCGAAACGCTCATCATATCGCCCCGGCGGACCATGCCCGGGCGGATTTTGTTTATTATAAGCCTGGGCGCGGGCAGATCATATGCGGCCAAAAGGCCGATTACTCTGTCGGCGTCGCGCACGGCGGAGACCTCCGGATTGGTGACGACGATGGCGCTGTCGGCCCCTGCGACGGCGTTTTTAAAGCCTGCGCCTATTCCTGCCGGACAGTCGATCAGCACATAGTCGGCGTCATCCTTAAGCTTGTCCACCATTTCCCGCATTGTCTGGGGGGAAACATTTCCCTTGTCGCTGGTCTGGGCGGCGGGCAGCAGAAACAGCGTCTCGTGTTCCGTGTGGCGAACAAGAGCCTGCCTAAGCTCGCACTCTCCCTCAGCGACATCCACGATGTCGAAAAGGATGCGGTCCTCAAGACCTAAGATCACATCCAGATTTCTAAGGCCGATATCGGTGTCCACCAACACCACCCTGTTTTTATGGGCCGCCAGAGCAGCCCCGATGCCGGCGGCGGCGGTTGTTTTGCCGGCGCCGCCCTTGCCGGAAGTTATGACAATCACCTGACACATTTAACGCACCTCTTGGAGACATTTGAAAAGACGCGCGCCGAATATGCTTGTGATGCTGCTATTTGCCCCGCCCCTCCAGGAAGCTTCGCCTAAGCTGGCCGCAGGCGCCCTCGATATCACCGCCCATGCTGCGCCGGGTGGTCGCCGATATCCCCATCTGCTCAAGGGTGCGCAAAAACTGAAGCGTCTTTGCCTTGCCCGCGGGCAAAAGGGGGCTTTCTTCCACCTTGTTAAGCGAGATGAGATTAACATGACACATGATGCCGCGCAGAAGTTTTGCCAGCGCCCTTGCGTCATCTTCGGAGGAATTCAGGCCGTCTATAAGAGCGTATTCAAACACGATGCGTCTTTTCGTTCGCTTAGTATATTCGACGCAGGCCCCCAGAAGCTCCTCTATCGGATATTGTCTATTTACAGGCATTATTTGACTTCTTATGTCGTCTGTGGGCGCGTGTAGGGAAATCGCCAGGGTTATGGGCAGGTTCTCCTCCATCAAAGAGTATATGGCGGGGATAATTCCGCAGGTGGAAAGGGAGATATTGCGGGGGCTTATGTTGATTCCCTCGGGCGCGCTCACCAGCCTCAGGAATTTTATGACATTATCGTAGTTGAGCAAAGGCTCCCCGCTGCCCATTATCACTATGTTTGTGACCCCGCGCCTATCGCCGCCGTCGGTGGCGGCGTTCACCACAAGCACCATGTGCAGCATTTCTCCGGCGGTAAGGTCGCGCACCACTCCGCCGATGGTGGATGCGCAAAAAGCGCAGCCCATGGCGCAGCCCACCTGGGAGGAAATGCAAAGGGTGTTGCCGTAGCTGTGGCGCATAAATACGCCCTCGACGACGTTGCCGTCGTCAAGAGCGAACAAGAGCTTTTTTGTGCCGTCAATCTCGCTGGAAAATGTCTCAAGTATGCTTATGGTTCCGGCGCTGTAGCTTTCCTTGAGGCTTTCACGCAGGGCAAGAGGCAGGTTGTTCATGCCGTCAAAGGAAACGCCCTTCATAAGCCAGGAATATATCTGGGAGGCTCTAAAGGCGGGAATGCCCGCTGATTTTATCTCGTCCTTAAGTTCGTCCAGTGAAAGGCTTAAAAGATCGATCATTTTCTGGTGCCCACCTTTTCCATTCGGGCGATGAAGAAGCCGTCCATATCGTCCCGATCGGGAAGTATCCGCAGCATTCCATCCTTCACATGCTCCCTGAGCTTTTCAGGGATAAGGCTGTCGATGCCCTTAAGCTGATATTCCGGGTGCTTTTCAAGGAACGCGGAAACCACGTCCTCGTTTTCGGCTTTAAGGACGGTGCAGGTGCAGTAAACCAGCACGCCCCTGGGCTTGACGGCATCGGCAGCCGCTTCCAAAATCTTCAGCTGAAGCTGGGGCAGCTCCTCCAGAGCGCGCTCGCTTAAGTTGTATTTAATATCCGGCTTGTTGCGCAAAACACCAAGGCCAGTGCAGGGGGCGTCCACTATGGCGGCGTCGAAATACTCAAGCATGTCGTCCCGCAGCTCGGCGGCGTCGGCCACCCTTGGGCGGACATTGTCAAGGCCCAGCCTGTGGGCATAAGCGTCGATGAGCTTCACTCTGTGTTCGTGAATGTCCATCGCCACCACGCGGCCCGTGCCGTTCATAAGCTCTGCGATATAGCAGCTCTTTCCGCCGGGAGCGGCGCAACTATCCAGCACCCGCCAGCCATTTTTAACGCCTATGGCATCGCAGGCCACCATGGATGACTGCCCGATGACGGAGTAAAGGCCCCGGTTAAAGGCCTCCCCGCCGGCAATACCAGAGCCGATCACATTGTAGGAGCCGTCAATAATGCCGGGGGTTGTTCTTATATCGTTCTCATCAAACCACTTTTCAAGGGCTTCCTTGGTGGTTCTCAGTCGATTATAGCGGATGGATGCGGAGTATGGGTTCTTGGCGGTGAGATATTCCCTTGTCTGCTCCATGCCCAGATCATCAACCATGGCCTTTAGCAGCCAAAGAGGGGTGGATGTTTCAAGGGACATGCGCTCCATCTCGTCCTCGGGAAGTTCAACTTTTGCGCCGTCCCGCAGGAATGAGCGAAGGATGGCGTTTGTGACGGGGCAAAGGTTCTCCCTTCCCCTGAGACGCACCAGCTCCACCGCCTCGCCGCATATGGCGTTGGGGGGGATTCTGTCCAAAAATATGGCCTGGTAGGCGGCCATCCGGAGAATTTCCTCCATCAGCCTGTCATCGAAGGGCTTTCTTATGTAGGGCTTTAATGCGTGGTCCAGATAGAGCCGCTTTTCAAGGCAACCGTAGAAAAGCTCCGTGCAAAGCCTTCTGTCCGCATCGGAAAGGTCGCGCTTGCGGATGGCGGCATCCAGTGCCAAGCCGGAATAGGCGCCTTCCCTGCTGACTGCCAAAAGCGCGTCCAGCGCCGCGATACGGGATGGCGAGGCCTTTTTTTTGTCGGCTGGGGCTTCGCGCCTCTGCCTGAATGCGGACCTGTCTCCAGCGGGTCTGTCGCCGTAAGGCTTTCTGTCTCCAGCGGGTCTGTCGCCATAGGGCCTTCTGTCTCCTGATGGTCTGTCACCATAAGGCTTTCTGTCCCCGGCGGGCCTGTCGCCATAGGGCCTTCTGTCTCCGGCGGGTCTGTCACCATAGGGCTTTCTGTCTCCGGCAGGTCTGTCGCCGTAAGGCTTTCTGTCTCCGGCGGGTCTGTCACCATAGGGCTTTCTGTCTCCAGCGGGTCTGTCGCCGTAAGGCTTCCTGTCTCCGGTGGGTCTGTCACCGTAGGGCTTTCTGTCTCCGGCGGGTCTGTCACCGTAGGGCTTTCTATCTCCAGCGGGTCTGTCGCCGTAGGGCTTCCTGTCTCCAGCGGGTCTGTCGCCATAGGGCTTTTTGCCCTCAAAGCGCTTGCCGCCTCTTTCGTTCTTTTTGCCGGAGCCGCTGAACTGTCTGTTTCCATTTTCCGGTCTTTTGCCGGAGCCTGTGCTTCGCTTATCCATTTTTTCCCTCTATAAATCTGCTTTTTATTG
>JBNRMR010000079.1:0-23491 GCA_050309705.1 Christensenellales bacterium
CCACAAAAGCTCTTAATATTGCTTGAAGGTTCTGTGGTCGTCGGCAGCGATTCAATCTCCGGCAGGCGCAGCATATTCGCCACATTCGACCAGCCGGGGGAGATTTTCGGGGAGGTCTTTCTTTTCCTGAACAGCAACGATTATGATCACTACGCCCAAGCGGGGGAAAGCTGCGCCGTTTTGCACATCCCAAGGGAATTTCTATACCAAGCCTGCGGTCATGGCTGCGGCTGCCACTCCAAAATGATGGCCAACATGCTGTCCATTCTTGCGCGGAAGGCATATTTTTTAAACCGTAAGCTGCAGATACTCTCCTGCGCGACTCTGCGCCAGAAGATCGCCAGGCTTTTGCTGGAGGGCGTTCTTCCCGCAGAGAATCCCACCCGCCTGATGAAGCGGGAGGAGATGGCCGACTTTTTGAATGTTGCGCGGCCTTCGCTTTCGCGGGAGCTGATGAACATGCAAAGGGATGGCCTTTTGAAGGTCGGCAAAAGGGAGATACTTATCGCCGACCCTCAAGGCCTTCAGGAGCTGCTGTGATTTTTTGCCGCAACGCTCCTATGGCGAAAGGGCGATAATCGTAGTATTTTGCCTGCATTGAAAACATCTGGGAATAGGCGCTTCCCTTTGACATAAGCTCCCTATGGCTTCCGTATTCGGCGATGCGCCCGCCCACGAACACAGCAATGCTGTCGCAAAACCGGGCGCTTGCCAGCCGGTGGGAGATAAATATCGCCGTTTTTCCCCGTGCCATTTCGCTGAAACCCAGGTAGATATCATGCTCGGCGCGGGGATCCAGGGCGGAGGTGGGCTCGTCCAGTATCACTATGGGTGCGTCCTTGAACAAAGCCCGCGCAAGAGCGATTTTCTGCCCCTCGCCGCCGGAGGGCTCGAAGCCTTCACCATTTAAATTGCGGTAAACCAATGTGTGCACGCCCTTTGGGAGTTCTTTGAGCTTCTCTGAGAACCCCGCTTTGTGCAGGGCATTTTCCACTTCAAGGTCGCCCGCGGCATCGCTTTGAGACATGGCGACATTGTCCTTAAGGCTAAGGGCGTAGAGCTTGAAGTCCTGAAACACGGTGGAAAAAAGGCTCATGTACTGGTCGTAATCGATATCGCGAATATCAACGCCGTTCAGAAGCACAGCGCCCTCGGTGGGATCGTATATTCTGCACAGAAGCTTCACGAAAGTGGTTTTACCCGCGCCGTTCTCCCCGACGATGGCCAGACTTTGCCCCTGTTCAAGGGTGATGTTGATGTTCCTAAGGGCATGGCCTTCCTGCCCGGGATAGGCGAAGGACACGTTTTTAAACTCTATTTTATGCCTGCCGCCGGGAAGTGACAGCTTTTTGTTTTCCCTCATATTCGCGGGGATGTTCAGATATTCGTCGATTGCGCTGTAATATGTCCGAAATTCCCCCACCTCGATTATGTTCTGAAGAAGGCTGCGCATGGCTTAGGCGCTGATGAAAGGCTTGAAGTTGAAATTGCCAATACGTATATAAAAACCTCCGGGTGACTGTGAAAAAATTGTGCCATGGCATGAAGCCTCCTGTAAAGACGCTTCCCTTGCCAAGCAGAATAATAGCTTTGATATTTGGCTAAAGGCATTAAAATATCCGCCGATTTAGTGTATAATGGCAACATATCATATCATCGCAGCGAGGGAATTCTTCTCAGGAACCAAGCAATGCCACGCCCATGTATGTAAAACGGGGCGTAATAAAGGCGCATTTTTGAACGGAGGTATTTGTATGAGAAAACCGAACATCATCTTTGTGGAAAGTGACAGCATGGATGGCCGCGCCATGGGGGCGATGGGCCTGCCGCCGCTAAAAAACGCAACGCCTGCCATGGACTTTATGGCGAGGGAGGGCGTCATCTATGAGAACTTCTACAGCAATAACCCCATCTGCTGCTGCTCTCGCGCCAGCATGCTCTCGGGCCTGTACACATTCAACTGCCATGCCTGGAACAACTACAAGGGCCTGCCTGCCTCCCAGCCCACTCTTTTCACCGAGCTGGAGCGCGGCGGCTATAACTCGGCAATAATAGGTAAGACGGACTATGTTTCCGGCGCCCACACGATACGCGCCCGGGTCACGGCCTGGCTGCGCTCTCTGCCCATCGAAAGGCCGGAGTACAACATGGGTCCGCCGCTCCTCCACGAAACCCAGGAAAGGCGAGTGCACAGCGACTGGAAAAGGGTGGACGCATCCATCGACTGGCTGAAGGAGACTGCAGCGCAAAAGGACAACGACAAGCCATTTTTCCTCTATCTGGGCCTGAACTCTCCGCATCCACAGTTGGTCAGCTCCCGATATTATCTGGACAAGATTGACCAGGATGCCATCGAAATCCCGCCTTGTGATGAAAACGAGCATCCGGCAATACGCACACAGCGGTTGAGAAAGGCGTTGTCATATGGCGGCGATGATGATAGCGTCCGTTTCGCCAGAGCGATGTATTATGCCATGATTGCCGAAACTGACGAAATGCTTTCCGAGGTGGTGGGCGCCGCCCGCGAGCTGGGTTTGCTGGAAAACACATATATCATTTACACAAGCGACCATGGCGAATGCAATATGGAGCATGGTCAATTCTACAAGTCCAACATGTATGAGCCCTCCATGAGGGTGCCGCTGCTGGTGCGCGGTCCAAGCGCAAAGCCGGGGCTGCGCGTAAGCCGCTGCGCTTCGTTGATAGATATTTTCCCCACGCTGATGACACTAACTGGCATCAAGACCGATCTGCCCCTGGATGGTCACTGCCTGGCAGGAGAGATCGCCGGAGAGGGCTCAAACAGGCCGGATGTTGTATACGGCGAATATTACGACGGGCCGATGCCCACATCCACCGCCATGGTGCGCGAGGGTGACTGGAAATATATCGCCTACGCCGACGGCTACGAGCCTCAGCTCTTTAACCTTGCAGAAGATCTCTGGGAGGTTAATAACCTTGCCGGAGCCATGACGGAAAAGGTTGCCCAAATGCGGCAGTTGATGGAAAGCTACTCAGATCTTGACGCCGTGAACAGACGGGTGCGCGAATACGAGCAGGACAGTTTCCGCATATGGCGGCAGGAGCAGTTGGCGGCGGGAACCTACCACGACAATATGTCCCGGATATACAGCGGCTGGGATGATATCGCTCCGGAGGACATCAGGCCCTGGTCGGAGGAGGACGAAAAGATGGTGCTGGAATGGCTGGAGAAAATGCCCTGATATAGCCGCCTGTGCTAGAATATTTTTCAAAACGCGGCAGCCGTCCGAATGAAAGGGCGGGCCGCGTTTATGTCTCCTGCCGGCATTTTTGGCGATTGCTTCAATCCTGCAAAGGAGGTATCATTATTTGGCGGCAGGTGAAGATAGAGAAAAGGAAAATGAGGTGCATCGGATGGTTTTTCTGCTGGTTATAATATATATTGCTTTTATCAGCTTGGGCCTGCCGGACTCGTTGTTGGGCAGCGCTTGGCCGGCCATGCACCTGGGCCTTGGTGCGCCAATCGCCAGCGCGGGGCTGATATCGATGATTATATCCGGCCGGGGGAACCATAATATCAAGCCTGCTGAGCGACCGGCTGATCAGACGGCTTGGCACAGGCATTGTCACCTTTGTGAGCGTCGCCATGACAGCATTTGCGCTGCTGGGTTTCTCACTTTCCAAAAGATTTGCGCTTCTTTGCCTTTGCGCCGTTCCGCTGGAGCTGGGAGCAGGCTCGGTGGATGCAGCCCTTAACAACTTTGTGGCACTGCACTATAAGGCAAGGCATATGAGCTGGCTGCACTGCTTTTGGGGAATTGGGGCTTCGCTTGGGCCGGTGATAATGTCATTCAGCCTGGGGCAGCGGCAGTCGTGGAGCCACGGCTATAGAGTCATCAGCCTGATTCAGTTTGCGCTGTTGGCAGTGCTGCTGGCCACATTGCATCTTTGGAAAAAGGCGGCTTCAACAAAAGATGGGGGAGAGGATGCGCAGCGGCATGCCGTTCCCATCGGCCGTCTGATCCGCTTGCCCGGAGCAAAGCAGGTTCTGCTCGCCTTTTTTTGTTATTGCGCCATTGAAACCACTGTGGGCCTTTGGGGGAGCAGCTATCTCGTTGCGATACGCAGCATATCCTCAGAAACCGCCTCCAGTTGGATATCGCTTTATTATCTGGGCATCACTTTTGGCAGGTTTTTCTCCGGCTTTTTGGCAATAAAGCTTAAGCATAAACAAATGGTGGAGCTGGGCCAACTGTTGATTGGGGCGGGGGTGGCGGCGTTGATGCTCCCCATCCCTGGGCGCTTCCCTTTGATCGGCCTTTTCTTAGTTGGCCTCGGCTGCGCGCCCATTTTTCCCAGCCTGCTGCATGAAACGCCGCGGAGCTTCGGCAGCGGCAACTCCCAGCCAATGATGGGGCTGCAGATGGCCTGCGCGTATATCGGCACCACTTTTGTGCCGCCGCTTTTTGGACTGCTGGGGGCGAATGTCAGCTATGGGCTTTTACCTGCTTTCATAGGGCTGCTGCTTTTGATAATGATTTATATGGTGAGGGTTTTGTACAGAAAAGCGAAAGTGATGTAATAAGCTTAGTAAAAATGAGGGGAGGAAAGGGGATGTGCGCCACTTATTGCGCGCCGATGAGCGAGGAGGAGGTTCTTCAAATTGTGCGCAAAATTAATGAAAGCAGAAGCCGTGAAGAGCGCCAGGTTTCATTTGATCTTGAAAGCATTGAGGGCGTTGAGAGTACGCCGCAGAAGGACTATATCGTGCGCCCCACCGATTATGCGCCGGTGCTGACCCTTGGCGGCTACAGAAAAATGCGCTTCGGCTTCAGGGCCGGCCACAGCGCTGCGCCTCTTTTTAATGCACGAAGCGAGTCGGTCCATCTCAAAAGGACTTTCGCCAGGCATTATGCTGAAAGAAGATGCCTTGTCCCCGCGGCATATTACATGGAAAAGGGGATAAGGTTTTGCCTGCCCGGCTCAAAGACGATGTATCTTGCCGGAGTATACAGGGAAAACGCCCAGGGTCAGTGTGAATATGTCATCCTCACCCGTGACTCCTCCGGCTCCAGCGCAGTTAAGACAGTCCACGACAGAATGCCTGTGATAATTCCAGAGCATATGCGCCGTGCCTGGCTTGAGGAGGGCCTGGGAATGGACAGCGCCGTCAATGAGGTTGAAACCTGCTAGACGCTGGATTTACTGCCTGCGCTCAATCCCCGGATTGCACATTGCTTCTCAAAGAATTGGGAGAGATGGAATATTTTCGCTTGAATGCCTTGTAAAACGAATTGGCATTCGCAAAGCCGCATATGCTGGCCACGTCTCGCACAGGAAGCCTGTCTTCGGTCAGCAGCTGATATGCCCGGGCTAGGCGCTCTTCCTCCACATATGAAAAAAATGTTTGGCCGGTGACGCTTCTGGTGATCTTTTGCAGAGTGGGGGCGGAAATGCCGAAATGATTTGCTACCATATCAACGCAGATGTCAGGGTTGTATATGTTGGAATTGATATAATCAATTACCTGCCTTGCGAAGGCGCCGGTGCCGCCCTGATGCCAGGAGGCAATATTTTCGCAGATCTGAACAAAGCATTTGGGTAGCTGCTCGAGGAAGACCTCCCCCTGATTTTCAGGCTTAAGCGATGGCACGATAACTTTGTGAAGAGTGGTTGGATATTCCAGCTTCAGGTGGACGATCAAATTATTAATCATATTATAGGTGTGCTTCACGGCAATAAAATCATCCCAGGGCATGGAACCCAGGCAATCCTGCAGGGCCGACAGCGCAACTTCGCTGTTGCCGTTGTTGAAGGCGCCATATATTATCTGAGCGCTGGCCACCGAAAGGGGCAGGTGGTTGCGCCGGTAGTTTATCTCGCTTATCTGGCAGCCGTCGTCAAGGGGAGTTTCGGCATAGGGCGGCGGGAATGAATATTGTATTCTCTGATAGGCGCGGGTGAGCTCCGACGGGTGGGAGCAGATTTCGCTCAGTACAAAGCTGCACGACAGCAATATGGAAAAGTTGTTGACGCCGGCGTCACACAGTGCCTGCAAACGCACGCTGGCCTCCTCCTCGTCGCCGATGGGCAGCAGCAATATGACCATGTTTCCATCCATGCCCTGGGCATAGGGGATGTTCAGAGTCTGTTCTGCCATGTTAACCAGGGCGGACTGAATTATAGCGCTATCGCTGAAGAGGGCGTCCGGCGAAAGCTTGTAGCGCAAAAGCGCCAGCCGGATCGGGGCGGGGAACACGGGGAACAGCTCGGCAAACTCCCGCTGTTCCTGCTCGCCATATATGCCCCGCTGCAGTGTGCGCTCCATGACCTGTATGCGCAGCAGCTCCGTCTGGCGGTCTATCACTCCCTTATATTCACCGATCTGAGTATCTATATCGGCTATGCTTTTGGCCAGGTCGTCATAGTCTTTTTGCAGGCCGATGCGCGCCGCCAGGGACATCCGGCGGTTTGCTTCATAAATATCGTGCACATGCTTGGTTCTGGTAATGCTGCTAAGGAGGTTTCGCATGGGGCGAGAGCCGCGCATGGCAAAGAAAACAGCCAGTAAAACCGCAAATGCGACGGAGGTCAGCCCAAAAATGACCATGATACTGCGCACAGGCACCAGCTCATCGTCCAAAATGCTGCGGGGAATGCCCACTTCTATTGAAAGCTGGTGGCTAATCGTTTGGGCGCGGATCAGATGGAACTTTTCATCGATGGGCGAGGATTGCCCCGCAAGCAGCAGGCCCGCGCTGTCATATATGTTAACATAACCCAAAGAGATGACGACCGGCTCCGCAAGCAGCTGCAAAAGGCGGTCTACGGGCAAAGTGGCATAGAATATATTCTTGGTGTAGGCGCGGGATGACGACCAGCGGCAGACAAAGCAATGCAACCCATGGTCGATTGGCAAATGAAGACGCCCGGCCATGGTTTTTTTGTCCACTTGGCAATATACAGTCCGCTTATGATTGTGTTTTGTTGGTTTATGTCGTAAATGAGAGGCAATAAGGCTGGTTTATGCAAAATATTAAGCAGTAACCCTCGGAAATACACACAAATATTTATAAGTTGATAATTTTCTTAAAAAATGTGTAAAGGGATTGCAATGCTTGTCAAATAATGGTATAATTTGGACATGTTTAATCTGTGAGAATTTTGCTGTGCAGCGCTTATATCTAACAATTTTACGACTTATTATCGTTAACAAACTAAAAGGTAATTTCTGGGTGTTGTCAGTTTTTGCAGGTTGAATAATTATGCGCATAATTGTGCCGGATGCACACAAAGCTTGCCGCAGAGGAGACAGTCAATGCGGCGCGCCCGTGCATTTGACGCTTTTTTAGTATAAGGTGCTTTAAATAGTTTTACATAAAAGACACAAAGGAGAGGGACTATGAGGAGAACTTTTGCATTAGTACTGGCGATCGTCTTGATTTTTGCGATGATGCCCGCGCTTGCCCTGGCGGAGGAGGGAGATGCGCCGCTGCCATGGCCCGAAGCAGAAGGCGACGTTATCACGCTGGTGGAAGGCAAAACGTACGGAACCTTTCCCGGAACGATTATAATCAGCGAAGGTGTAACGATCGAGGGAAATGGCGCTAATGTATTGAGCAATATCTCTATACAGACGGATCAGCTTGTAACCATCAGGAACATCAATGTCCAGCCGAACCTTATATCTGAAAGCGAAGGCAAAACCTACAGCGGTAAACATGGGATTATCCTTAGAGGCGTTGGCGATAATACTAACGGCTTTACTTTTAACGTCATTATAGAAGACTGCGTTTTCGGAAACCCGGAGGATGTGATCCCCGCATACCGCTCAATATCCTTAAATGAGCCGGTAGGCGGTGTAGCGGTACCGCAAATAAACAGCTCTCTTGTGGTAAGGAACTGCACCTTCAATGAGGCGGCGTACAACATCAATCTCCTGGAAGCAGATAATATCACGATAGACAACAACACGTTCAATTCTAAAAGATCGGCTGTGCAGTACACGGTCAATTCTATTAACAAGAATAATATCAATATCACAAACAACACATTTGATGGAACGGGGATAGGCCTTATGGCTGCCATTGCAAGCGGCACTTTTGACGGCCCCAACGGCAATATCGGCAATATTGAAGGCAACACTTTCAACGGCACAAGGGTTGTGGTTGGCGTCAGTGATAAAGATGTCGAAACGCTGACGATACCCGCCAGCAGCGGGCTTTCTGTAAGCAAGATTCATTTCAGCGCATACTCGGCGAATGAGCTCTTTAAGCCTGCCGCCACAGGGCCGTGGAGCCCCGCTCTGGGAGGGCGCCTCGTGATCAGCGGCTATTCTGGAATTTCCGACGCAGCCGAGCTTGCCAACGCCATAGTGAACGCGAACAGCGGCGATACGCTTACGCTTACGAGCAATATCGATATCACTGACGTCGTGGCGATGAAGATCGACAAGGCCATAACAATCGACATGAACGGCTTTGATATCACTGGCGATCCTGTCGCCCCCAGCGACAGCGGTCTACCTGCCCATGCTTTCAGGGTTGTTGGTGCGGGCAGCAGCTTGAAGCTTACATCGTCCACATCAGGCGGGCTAGACCTCGGAGCCGGAATTATTGCCATCAGGGCTGAAGCCGGCGCCAAAGTGGAGGTTGGAGCCAATGTTTCAATCAAAGCGGGCTTGCCTGTGTTTATAAAGGAAGAAGGCTCAACGCTTGATTTATACGGCAAGCTGGAAGTGGCAACAGGCAGTGCTTACTCTGCCATACAGGGCAACGGCAACCCGGGTAACGGCGGCACGATCATCAATATACATGATGGCGCGGAAGTTATCAGCATTAACTCTGGTGGACTGTATATGCCCCAGGACGGCGTCGTCAATGTGAGCGGCGGCACAATCACGGGCTATAACTCCGGCATTGCTCTTAAGTCCGGCACTTTGAACATATCCGGCGGCACGATTTTGGCAACCGGGCCAGACCAAACGCCGACTCTCGGCAATAACAATGGCATAAATCCCTCCGGCGCGGCGATACAGATGGAAAGCAACTCGGGCTATACCAGCGGTATGAAAATAAACATCACCGGCGGGACCATCATCAGCGAAAACGGATATGCCCTTTATGAATACATCGGCAACGGCGCCGCAACAGCAGTTAGCGAGATGGAAATCAGCGGCGGCTATATCAGCGGCGGCAACAGTGCGTTGCTCATATCAGACTCGCTAGAGCAAGCGAGAATAATCTCCATCACCGGGGGCCATTTCTCCTCCGATCCTTCGGGCTATGTGGCTGATGGCTACAAAGCCACACCCGGAAACTGGACAATAGGCGAAAAGTTCTATGGGTTCAGCGTTGTTGGCGATGACGTTGTCAACGAAATTGATTCCGTGTCTGCGGAGGCATACAGCGGTGCGGTCAAGGATGATAACGCAGAGCTGACTGTTGACATTGACGGCGAGAGCATTGTTGTGTCCGGCAGCGTTCCGGCGACAGTCGACAAGATTGTCGTCACATACGTTCGCACCGACGGAGCCACCGACACAGTGAAAATCTTGAAGCAAGAAGGCGCTTTTGAGCAGCCCGGCAGCATCACCGTGGGCGAAACCACATACAGCTTTAGCATCAGCGGCCTGAGCATTATGCCTGCCGGCGTGGTCGTCATACCAGCGAAGCCAAATGTCAGCGGCGTTGACTCTGTGCCCGAAGACCTCCGCGAAGCTGTGGAGGAAACTGCGCAGGGAGTTACGGCTGACGGCCTGGCGGACGCAATAGATCAGTTGATCACAGAAGGCGGAGTTAAAGACGAAAACGGCGTCGTCATCAACGCAAATTCCCAAGCGGTGATTGATGCCGGTCTGACTGTTGGTGATGGCCAGGAAATCGTCATCGTCGCCCAGCCTTATATGGAAATCGAAGTATTGGGGGTCACCACCAATGACAGCGGCAAGATAACCTCTTTAAGGCTTGATATTGAGCCTATGTACGATGTGATCGCTGTGGTCGTCGATCAGGGCGCACCTGTTACGAACATTGATACGGGCTATGGAGGAAACGCCGCCGTCGTGGCCTCGGCACAGTCCATGCAGCTTGAGGGCGCCCCGATAGTCGTGTCCGTTCCGCTGCCGGATTTCCTTATGATAGATGAAGATAATTTCTTCGTTGAACATGTTCACGGCGAGGATACCTATTTCTACAAAGTCACGGTGACAGGAACTGATCCCAGGATTGCCACCTTCACCGTTCCCAACGGCTTCAGCGTGTTCACCTTCCTGTCGGACACCCGCAGCGCGACTATCGATTTTGGAAATGACGATGAAAGGGAATATGACATCACCAATGTTGGGGATGCTTTCCCCGTGCCGTGGAGGAGAGGATTTACCTTTAGCGGCTGGACATTCGAAGACATTGCCGGCAGCTACACCGCAATGACCGATGAGTTGCTGACGGAGCTTAACGGCCAAACCGTTACCGCAACCGCAAGCTGGACTCCCTTTGGCGGCGGAGGCCCCACTCCCACTCCAAGCCCCAGCCCCACAATGAAGCCCACAACCACAACAGCGACTGATTTCTACATGATAGATGTGGATCCGCCGGTAATAACCAGCATCACGGCAACGCCTTACGGCACAAATGCGGCGATTCTGGAAGTGACGGCAGCCGATGCAACTCAGCCGATTTTCTACCAGTGGCAGGTGGCAGGTTCGTGGATTGATATTCCGGGCGCAACGACAGCTCGCTTCAATTACACTAACCTTTTGCCCAACACCAGTTACACTGTGCGCGTGAAGGTGACCGATTCTTTTGGCAACAGCGCAATATCTCAGGAAGTCACATTCAGGACAGGCGCGCAGGCCGTCACCGGGCTGCCGGACAGCTACACACTGCATAAGGGACAGAGCGTAAGCTGGACTTCCGCTGCAGGAGCGACATGGAACTACGACGATGCTTACCTTTCCATGGCGCAGGATGGCGATAAGGTAACGTTCACAGCCAAAAAGGCAGGCGAAACCATCGTCGTATACACTGTGGGCGGCACTCAGCATGCGGTATTCATCGCCATCTACGGCACCGCCACCATACCACAGACAGGCTACAGCATAAATCCGCTTTCCTATGTGCTGGCGGGACTGTCGGCTCTGGGTGGAATGGGCGCTGTGATGGGCAGGAAAAAGCGTTCCAGGAATGCATAGCAGAATATAGAAACGCACAAAAATGGAGCGTGGCGCAATACAAGCGCCGCGCTCTTGCTTTTTTAAGCGCCTTTAAGCTTCTTAATCACACTAAAAAGCACGGCGCGCAAATAAAAAGTCCCCGACTTGACTGCATCGGGGACTGTGCCGTTTTATTTAAATGGGTAAAATTACTTGCCAAATAGATTCTTGGCTTTGTTAAGCGCACCGGATATTCCGCCCGCAGCAATCTGCGTTTTTACTCCGCTGACGAGGGCATCCAATTGGTCGTCGGGCAGGGGAATGCCCAGCAAATCCTTGATGGTGCCGGTGGGATCCTTCTTAAACTTTTCCATAAGATTGCTGTCGTTTTTCACAGCGTTTACGATCTCTTCAATCTTTTTCTTTATATCCATTAGTTTTATGCCTCCGCTCTTTCTGTTTCGGCATCCGGCGCATTCTTTTTTACGCTCTCAATGCCGTTTTGCGCGCTGCTCTTTGCCTTGTAACCCTCAGAAACAGCGATAATCTCGCCGTTTCGTGCCTTCAAGCGGAAGCGTGTTTCCCCGGCTCTGTCCAAATACAACTCGAACTTCGGGTTCTTCTGCTGCTCAAAGCCTTCAACGGTCTGGTCCTCAACGTTGGCAATAGGGGCGTTTTTTCGCACGCTTTCAATGCCTTTTTGGCAGGCTGCCTCGGAGCTGTATACTTCGGAGGTGGCGATGACTTCACCATTGGATGCCTTCAAGTCAAACTTGATACCTGTTTTTGTTTCTTTAATTACAAATTTCCCCATTGAACAGCACCTTCCATTTATATAATATTTTCTAAGCATAAAAACCATGCCTGTTTACATTATAACAACAATTGTTATTATTTTCAAGGCTTTATGTCGAGAATTGCATGTGGAAGATTGGCGAACTGAATTTAATGAAGAATTCGCGATGAAAACTAGATATAAGTCTATGCTTGAGGACGAGAAACATAATGCAAAGATGGTCTTTGCATCAGAGTACGTATAAAAGCTGCTTTTAAGGTTTTCAGACAAAAGTGGAAGCAAGAGAATGGATATTAGGAGCAGAATAAGCAGTAAGGGAATCGAAGTTCAAACAGACGAAGAGTCCGTGCGCTTAAATGGCAAATGGATGATTTAGGACTTAGGGTGAGATTCAGTCCTGCCAATGAAAGGTGCATTTACCAAATGAACAGCGGCAGGAAGCCGAGGAGAAAAAGCTAGAAAGTCTATATGAATGCTCCGAAGTATAATAAGGAGCTTTATGACAAGGAGCATGTCGATCCTGAGAATTTCAAACAGAAGGATGAGCAGTTCTGGCAGAAATTGGCTCAGGGCAAGGCTGGCGCATATGTTGGCTGGTGGTCGCATAATAACAGGCATGGGACAATTATTGTCTTGGCATTTTGAATGCTAGGTCTGATGAAAATCTGATCGAAGTAAATAGAAATTATATTTAGAAGATGCAGCAAAAATTCTCGCTGTTCTTTAAAGACAAACCCAATAAACTCATTTCATTGCTTCAAGCGTTCCGTTTCTCAATCTACAAAATATGGATAACGAATTGCTATTTAAAGCACTGCTCAACGACCGGCCCATATAGCGGACTGTTTTCTTACAGACAGCCCCCTTAAGCGAGGTAACCTTCTTGCAACATTCAGAACGCTCCATGACCTGGGTGAGAACAACAGAGATTTTCCCCCGCAAAGGAGCTGCACACCTTTCCTCAGGCGAAAAAACGTTGCGGTTCTTAAAATTGCTGCATTATCTTTAAAGTCGATTGATTTATGATTTTTCGACTTGTCTATGCAGCCTATACCGCCCGGTCACCGGGTCAATCACACTACTATCTATAAAGACACCGCCACTTTGCAAGGCGGCAAACTCATATAGCGCAATTTTTCGGCCGAGAAACCCTTCCGCATAGACCCTGACTTGTTCCGCTTGTCTGTTCTGTACCCGCAAAAATGCCGGAATATTATTACCCCTCATGGCGCACAGCCAATCGCAGATCATATAATCCCGCAGATCCTCAGCGTCAATGCCAGGCAGTCCGCAAAGGCAGTCATACACCTGCTCAGCATAGATGCCAAGCGGCACTTTATACCCCGACGCAGCTTTGCCAAGCCGATGATACAGCTCAAAGGGAGAAATGCCGGTGGCTTGCAGTGCGTATTGCACCGTTTCAATAAACCGGTTACTGTTGTAGATCCGCTCCAGCGCGTGCTCCACTTGCTTTATTGTTACTAGATCATCGGCGGTAAGCCAGGGGCTACTAGTGATTTCGTACGGCGGCGTTTTTCTATAGCGAAGCCCCAAGTCTTCAGCCTGTTCCCGCAACCTACTTCCGTGGAGTAGCTTCAAGAAGCCAAGCTGTAGCTTGTGTGCACCAATGGAATAGGCTCGGTTGAAACTCTGCTGAAAGATCTCCAGCGTCTCCCAGGGCAGTCCTGCAATCAAATCAACATGGATGTGGATGTTACCGCCGTCTAAAAGGGCTTTTAAGTTGCTCTCTGCATCCTCAAGCGAGGTTTTTCTGGCCACGGCATCGAGGGTCGGTTGGTAGAAGCTCTGCAAGCCCGCCTCTAATTGAATCCGTCCGGAAGTGGCTGTGCGAAGCAGCGCCAGCGCTTTGCCATCGAATAAATCGGCGGCCACCTCGAAGTGAAAGCAGCAGGTTGTATCCAGACCGATGACATACTCAAACAGCGCATAGGCTCGTTCGGCGTTGCAATTGAAGGTTCTATCCACCAGCTTAATGGTCTTTGCGCCCGATTGTGACAGCCGTAGCAATTGCTCCTTTGCCGCGTCCAGAGGGAAAAAACGCAGGCGACTGCCACCGGATAGGCAAAAGGCGCATTTAAATGGACACCCTCGGGACGTCTCCAGATAGGCGATGCGACCGTCAAGGGCATCCCAATAGGAGCGTGAATATGGGTTGATGATCGTGCTTATGGGCTCCTCCGCTTGGGTGAAAATTGAGCTTCCGTTCTCATATCGCCAAAGGCCGGGAACTGCGTTAAGCGCAGAGGAATCGCTTGCCGAAAGCGCATCAAGCAGCAGTGGGAAGCTGCGTTCCCCCTCGCCTTGGATCACAAAATCTGCCCCCTGTAATAGCCAGTATTCAGCGTTATATGAAGCTTCCGGCCCGCCAAGCACTAGCTTTGTGTTCGGCAGGTGGAGTCCTATATTTCGTAGCAGGGCTTCCACCTTGCGGGCGTTCCAGATATAAACCGATATTCCCAACACATCCGGTTCAGTGGAGGTAACTTTGGTCAGAATATCACCGTCCGGCTGGTTGATGTTCGACTCGACCACCTTTACTTTATGCTCAAGCTGAGAAAACTGCGAAACCGCCTGGGCTAAGTACCAAACGGACAGCGATGAGTGCACATATTTTGCATTCACCGCAAGCAGGGTGATTTTTTTTTCCATTTGAGCTCCTCCTTACCTCAGAAAGGGAATAAGCTATTCGTAGCTTAGCCGCCAGTTGCTCCCCCGCGCGGAACATGATCCTTTGTGAATCAAGTCTAAACGCAGACAAGGCGTGGTAGTGTAGCTATTTTATTATACATTACCTTGCCCGCCAAAACAATGAAAATGAGGCTAGCCATGCACTCTTACGCACACCCTGACAACGGAATATCTATCCCCATGGCATCCAATCTAAGGATTTATGGCAAAGAACTGCTCCGGTGACTGGCGTAAACTCCTATGGAATGAAGCAGAAAACCTCATATTAATGTGGAGGAAGCCATGCGGCCTTTTGCAAGTGCAGCCGGCTATTGAACATATGAACACATGCAAAAAGGCAGGTTCATGAAAATGGGCGCCAGGGATGTCAAATAATGCTGGGCTTAAAAATCGGAAGTCGAAACTGACAAAGAAAAAATCCTGTGAATACTAAGACTCACAGACTTTTGGCTCCTGGCGGAGGGGAGAGGATTTGAACCCCCGGTGCATTTCTGCACAATTGATTTCGAGTCAAAGTCCTCGATTTGGACTTTAGGGAAAAACAGAGACCTGAGCGGACAATAGCGGAAGCTGCGGAAGCCAGTAAGATCAAGGCTTTTCGAGCCATTTGCCTCTCAAAATCGTGAAAACCCTTGTGCCGCAAGCAGTTCGAATGTTTTTCGATTTTTAGCCGATTCCGGGGAGAATAAAGCACTTTGGGGAGAATTAGGGGAGAACGCCACAGGACAACTTGTTGATAACGCAGTGCAGAGACACCTACCGTCAACTGAAAATGGAAAGGTGGAATCTGCATGATCGAGAAGTTTAAGGACTACGAGGAAATCAAAAAAGCTTATCCAAAAACGATGAGCAAGGATCAGTTTTACAAGGTGGCGCATATTAGCAAAGCGACTGCGCTCTTCCTTCTGCAAACCGGTCTTGTTCCCTGCAAAGATTCAAGAAAGAAAACCCGTCGCTATACAATTAAAACCAAAGATGTCATCAGCTATATGCAGGAGCGGATTGTCAGTCCTGAAAAGTTCCGAGCTGCTGATGGCTGGTATCTGACCCGTTCAGGGTACGGAAAATCCAAAGATACCGGCAAAGACAAACTTATGTCACTTACGCGTGAACACTGCGAATTGCTCCGGCAGTACTTTGAAAACGAGCTGACGGACTACAATGATTTGATGACTACATATGAGTTTGCAATCTTTTCAGGCTACTGCCGGACAACCGTGATCAGATGGTGCAACCAGAAACAACTCAAGGCTTTTAGTATATCGGGCAGCTTACTCATCCCGAAGGTTTCTGCGGCCGAGTTTCTTGCCTCTCCAAAGGCGCATTGCATCAACACCAAGTCCTTCCGGCATAAGCTGTTCATTGAGGACTTCTACTCAAAATATCAAATATAAGTTCATAACAGAAAACCGCCCCATCATTGCACTGCGCATAGCAGAACAATGATGGGGCTTTTTTATTTTGCTCAGATTGGAGGTTATACCGATGTACCCAAAAGGATGCACTTTGGCATTTGATAGAAGCTTTTCAGATCAATGGCGATGTATGTTCGGTTTTCCATGCTCGGTCATCTCCTTTCGGGATGCTTGTATATACGCTTACTTAAAAACGACGATGAATTCTTTTGAGAAGTCGTCAAACAACGCATTTGAGCTACCTATTACATCACGCAGTTCTTCATCTATGCGTCCCATCACGTATGCATTTCGAGCTTCTGGCTTGTTAATCACTACCCATTTGAGCTGCGAATAAGAATACTTGGCAAATGCAATCCACTGGGGATAGTTGATCGCCATCGGATTCTTTGTAAAATAGATCATTCCTGTGTTTGCGGCGGTTGCTCCTGCATGAGCAATGAACAGCATCGTACCCAGTTTAGGATGCTTTTCTCTGTCGAGCGACAATGGAATCGAATCCTGAATCCGATTACCTTCTTTTATTCTTTTTATCGCATAGCCCAGCCTCACGATTACCTCAGTTATCATTACTGGAATGCTCTGAGAACAAAAATGGATAAAGTCAAAACCTTCGTAATACATGCCCTGAACAATCTCCGCGATGGTTTGCTCTTCTTCGCCGATACTGCCTAATTGCAGAAGATTGAATAAACCCATGAGAGGCGCAGGCAAACCCATCGAAGTTGTGATGTCGGATTTGAAATGAATAACTTGTTTTGCCAACGCGGAGAATATATCGCTTTCTTTCCGGTCAGAATAATTCTCCATGATCTGAGATACGATTTTTCCGCCTTTGTCTATCGTAGTCATTCTGCCAGTGAGAATATCAAAAACACCTACGACAAATCCAAGAATAGGATCATGCCCCAGCGAGAGTAATCGATGATAATATGCTGACATGCCTTCGACATACTCAGTGGTATTCCGATTGTCTTGAGCATCAAACGAAACTTTACTCTCTTTGGAGTTTGCCAACTTCTGCATTTCGGCAGCAGGAAATTTCTTGTCAAAGTAACTGCGAATATAATTCGATAGTGATCCGCCAGTTAAGCCGTCTGGTTCTTTTTGCGGGATTCCAACAAGTAAAATGTTTATCAATGCGCCAACAATTCCTGCCAATGCACTGATGCTTACATCAAAACGATCCAGTCTATGTACGGATGAATACTCGGATCTAAGAAGTCTTATTGCTTCCTCATTGCTTTGAAGTTCTTCTTCGGTGAATATTGATTCCAAATCACAGCCAGTTCCAACATGCTTCTCAGCTTCGGTACATAATTCTTCCCATGTCGGTACAACAAGTACCTTGCGTACTGGCGTGACGCTTTCCACTGTGGGGCAGCACTGTTTATTGATACTGTATCCAAGTCGCGTTAGCATTGCTTCACTTGAAGCAATGGATTCATCCAGACTATCAGAAGAAGGGAATTTGATGTTTGACAATTCCTCCGATTGATGCTTTAGAACAGAGTTAATCTGCTTTTCAAAATCTGTATACTCATACTTGCTCATTCTGCACCGACTCTTCCTGTAACTCTTCAATAGCTTGTTGGAGTTGACTGTTGAGTTCCTGTAAATAATTCTGCCGCTCCTGACTCTTTTTCGCATCGCTCTTCAATGATTGAATTATTGCTTCTTGTTTCCTCATTGCCTCTTTTTGAAGACGCTCTTTTTCAGCTTGGAGTTGCTGTTGTTGCTTGTCATCAATGTAATCAACGATCCCTGCTGTAAGTAAAGCTGCTATGGGTGCTGCTAATACGAACGCTCCGGTTCCTTTACCGCGACCAAAAACTTTACCGACTGCTTCTGCGGCTTCATTTACAAGGGTGACAAGATGCTTGATAGAGTCAGGGTTTTGCAAAACAATATTTTGCTTACTCATTTCTTCCTCCAATCACGCAACGCCCAAGTCCTGCCCCAAATCTTTTATGGCTTGTTGGAGAAGGATATTGAGACTCTGGATATAGTCAATACGCTCCTTGCTTTCAGCGGCTTCCTCAGAAAGAGCCTTGATGATTCCTTCATGCTTTGTCAGTGCTTCTTTATAGAGGCGTTCTTTTTCTTGCTTTAACTGCTTGCCCTTTATATGCGCGGCTATACCGACGCCGCCAGCCGCAAGTACAGCTACCGGTGCAGCTAAAACGAACACCCCTGCTACGACGAAGACAAAGTCCAGCATGAGAACGCTGCCGCTTGTTCCGTTTGTGAAAACGCGGTTGCTGGCACTCAAGGAAGAGCAGGCGGAAAACCGCAGACTTTGTGGGCGGTCCTACATCAGGGAATATCAGGAATATGTCTGTATCAACGAGATTGGCGATCTGATCAAGCCCCATTATGTTACAGAGAGCTTCCGCAAGCTGCTTCGTGCAAATGAGCTTCGAGAGATCAGATTTCACGATTTGAGACATAGCTGCGCCTCGCTCATGCTTGCAAACGGCGTTCCCATGAAGCAGATTCAGGACTGGCTCGGACACAGCGATTTCTCGACCACGGCAAACATCTATGCGCATCTCGATTACAATTCAAAGATTTCTTCGGCTGACGCAATGCTTAATGGCTTGGGACTTGCAGTGCAGTAGCCGTTCTCTCCAGAAAAATGGAGAGAACAGCGAAAAAGTCCGCTCAGAACACCATTCCGGCATAAAGGAAAAGCCAGCAACCCCGCATGGTTACTGGCTTTTCGATGGCGGAGCGGGTGGGATTCGAACCCACGGAACCTTGCGGTTCAACTGATTTCGAGTCAGTCCCGTTATGACCACTTCGATACCGCTCCGTATATTTCTCACATCAGCTCACCTCAGAAATTGGGGAGAACAGATGGGGAGAACGAGTAAAATATGAAATTGTAAAACCCCGAAAAACCCAGTCATATCAAGGCTTTCCGAGCAGAGGCTTACGAAAAACGGTTTTGATTTCGAGTCAATCACCTTAAGCCACTCGGACACCCCTCCGTGTATGTTTTTCGCTGGTTCACAGCGATAAAAACCTTGCTTAATTCTTAGAAAAACCAAGTCCGTTGGAAATTTTGAATCAGTCCCGCATGACCGCTTCGATACCTCTTAGTGCAATAATTATTTGGTTTTGCAGCGGGCAAAATGGCTGAGATGCCCTAGTTTGATCAAAGCAAACCAGCGAAGGTATTATATCATCTGCAACGAGAAATGGCAATGGGTATTTCAATTTCCGATGAAGATATCAAGGGAGGGGGAGGCGCTATTTTGCAGGTGGCCAACGAGATGGCTTGCTTTCTGAAAATCTGATGGATGGTGTTCCTTGGCTTAATCCTCTTGGGCGGAAACCAGGGCATGGAATTGAGCGGTGAAATTTATATAATCCAATAATAGTTTGTGCATTAAAAGGAATTGCAAAAAATAAAGATAAACGGCAAAAAAGCGGCTTTTGTTTTATTGACAAATGCTGGCTATGGCGATATAATAATCATGGTTTAATTACAATGTTTCTTAGTAAGTTAGATGAAAGGCGAGGCGATTCTATGAAAAGAAGAATTACCGCAATTTTGTTGAGCCTGGTTCTAGTTGCCGCATTGGCCGGCTGCAGTGCCGGAGGGCCCAAAGCCACTGCAAGCCCCGTTGCAGAAACAACGCCCGCAACTGTGGCCCCGCAGAACATTAACGTGACGATTACAAACAGCTCCAGCTATGTTTTCAACGAACTGTATGCGACCCCTACTTCAATGAACGAATGGGGAAGCGACCATCTTGGCAGCACCAGCATACTCAAGAAGAACGGCTCCTTTGACATCAAGCTGAAAAAGTATGATTTTGCCACCTATGATTTCAAAATCGTAGATGAGGATGAGGACGTATATCTGTTCCAGTATGTGTCGCTGGTGGAGGGCAGCAAGGTCGATATTTCCTTTGGCGACGGTCTCATCGCGACGGTAACCAGCCCAGACGGAACAAGCAGCACGGTGAGCGGCGCCCTGGAATCGCCGTCAGGCAGTGTTGCGACAGGCTCAGACCCCGAGGAGGAGGGCGTATACGACTACACCCAGGATCCCTTCAGCTTCACTGTCTACAACGAGTCCAACTATGATATATATGCAATCTACATGGCTCCCAAAGGCGCTGAGAGTGAAACTGTGGACATACTGACCGAAATACTTAAGAGCAAAGCCTCTGCTGACGTTGAAGGCTCTGTGGCAGGCACCCAGTTTCAGGGCGCAACCACATGGCAGATGTATGTGGAGGACGTCGACGGCGACACCAGCGTTTCCGTGGCGGAGTTTGATCCCTGGATGCTCATATATGTGGACATCGTCTGGGATGGCGACTCAGGGGGATATGTCTGCGACTTCTACTATTGATTATCAAAGCGGGAAATATAAACGAAAGAAAAAGCTTAAAGAGCCGAGGCGATGCTTCCGGCTCTTTTTGCAGCCTGCAAGCCTTGTTTTTGCAAAAATACAAAAAAGATTTTCGCCCGCCGGTGACATCAAAACTGAAAAAGCACGAATCTTAACAGCATTTTTGCGCTGTGTTCTCGTATAATTAAAGCGATATAACTGTAAGGGGGGAATTGCATGGAACATAGAAAATTTACCATTACATCATCAAAAAACAAGCTCATCACCCTGGATGTGATTCCCGGACACTTCACGACTAGCAACTCCCATCTTACTCATTACCTGGATATGAGCCGCCTGAAATTCAACGCCATTACGGCCAGGGACATTGCCCGTGAAATGGCGACAGCGTATCTTTCCAATTCATTGGTGGACACAATTATATGCATGGAGGAGACCGAGGTCATCGGCGCGTATCTTGCCGAGGAGCTGATTGAAAACGGTGTTATGATCGTCAACGCGGACAGGGATATCAGCGTTGTGACGCCGCTGAACAATGTGAACGGCCAGCTGATCTTTCAGCAGAACACAGAGCGCTTGGTTTACAACCGCCATGTGATACTTCTTGTGGCTTCGGCGGCCACGGGCATAACCATCCACCGGGCGCTGGACTGCCTGAAGTATTATAACGGGCTTCTGGTGGGCATATCCTCAATTTTTTCCGCAGTTCCCCAGATTGCCGGGCAAAAGATCAACAATGTTTTTTCAAGCGATGACATACCCGGATACAAGCTGTATAAGCCGGCGGAATGCAGCATGTGCAAAATGGGCAAGCGGCTTGACGCCATAGTTAATTATGACGGTTACACCAGATTTTGACAGGAGGAGAAGTTAGTTGGTTTTTTTTGAGAAGCTTTTGGCGAACGTGGGTCTCATCACGATGACATGGCAGCAGGTGGTGATGGTGGGGCTCTCATTGGTATTGATGTGGCTTGCCATCATTAAGAAATATGAACCTTTGCTGCTTTTGCCAATTGCCTTTGGAATGATGATTGCAAACATTCCACTGGCAGGATTGGGGGCTCACGATGAAGGCGGGCTGATCTATTACCTGTACCAGGGGATAAAGCTGGGCATATATCCGCCCATGATATTCCTTTGTATCGGCGCCATGACGGACTTCGGACCCCTGATATCTTCGCCTAAGAGCGCCTTGATAGGCATCGGTGGTCAGCTGGGCATATTTGCTGCCTTTGGGGGAGCGCTGTTTTTGGGCAATATCCTGGCGGCGGTTATCCCCGGCTTTGAGGGGTTCACCATTCAGGAGGCGGCGGCAGTCGGCATAATCGGAAGTTCGGATGGCCCGACATCCATATACACCACGGAAATTCTGGCGCCACATCTTCTGCCCACCATTGCCATCGCGGCCTATTCCTACATGGCCCTTGTGCCGCTCATTCAGCCCCCCATAATGCGCGCCCTCACCACAAAAAAGGAGCGCATGATCGTGATGCCTCCGGCAAGGCAGATCTCCAAGCGGGCGAGGATCATTTTCCCGATAGCCCTTACTCTGGGTGTGCTGATCTTGGTACCGGCGGCTGGCCCCCTCGTGGGAATGCTGATGCTGGGCAATCTGATCCGTGAAAGCGGAGTGACCGACCGCCTGGCGCGCATGCTTCAAAACGACCTTTTGAACCTTCTAACTCTGCTTATAGGCGTCTGCGTGGGCGCAACGGCGACGGCCGCCCAGGTTCTGAACCTCAAAACTTTGTTCACCATATTGCTGGGCCTGTTCGCATTCGCAATGGGGACGGTGGGCGGTATGCTGATGGCCAAGCTTTTGTGCAAGCTGAGCGGCGGCAAGCTGAACCCCCTCATTGGAAACTCGGGCGTTTCCGCCATGCCCATGGCTGCCAGGGTTTCGCAAAAGCTCGGGCAGGAGTACAATCCCAGTAACCATCTGCTGATGCACGCAATGGGGCCGATAGTTTCCAGCACTGTGGGCTCGGCTTTGGTTGCAGGCATCTTCATCGCCCTTTTGGGATAGCCACCAAAAACAAAGCAAGGCCAATTGCTCTTCCCGCATAGGAATGATATACTTAAGCTGATATTACATTCCTGGGAGAGGAAGGCATTGAAGAAAACAGCTATTGCCAAAAAAGAGCATGATGGCGCCCTGTGGGATGCACTTCGAAGCTTTGCAGTTTTAGTGGCAGCCACTTTGCTGTGCGAAGCTCTGAAGCGCTTTGGCGTGGCTGAGCCTGGCATAAGCGCAGTGATGGTTCTTGCGGTGTTCGCGGTTTCGGCCGTTTCCGGCGGCTATGTCTATGGCTTAGCGGCAGCTTTTGCAGCAGCCTTTCTTCATGATTATCTGTTTGTGCAGCCCCGGTTTGCAATAAGGCTTTCCGGGGCTTTCTTTTCAAACCTTTCGGTGATGCTGATCGTCGCCATTGTTTCCGGCGCGGTTGTTGAAAGGATAGTCAGACGCTCAAAAGAGGCCCGCAGAAAGGAGCAGCAGGCTGAATTTCTCTACGAAATAAACCGTAAGCTGCTTTCCAGCAAGGATGAAATAAGCGTGGCCCGCCACACGATGGAATACCTTAGGAACTATTTGCACAGGTCCATTGCCCTTTACACATCTTTTGACGAACAGGATGCCCAAAGCTATTATTTCAGGCACGCTGAGGGCGACGCCACATCGCAGATGTTTTCCCGCACGGAGGAAGTTTGGGCGGCTCATCTGGCCTTTCGCAGAAGGGAAGCCGTGGGGGTGGGTTTCCCGGTGGGCGGCGCGGTATCCGCCTGCTATTTGCCGGTTACAACCCAGGGCGAAATATACGCGGTTCTGGGCATTTCCTGCCGCACGGGGCCGATTTCCCAGGAGGAAATGCCATTTGTGTACATGGTTGCAGAGCAGGCGGCCCAGGCGCTGAAGGTTCAGGATCTTACCCGCCAGCAAAGGGAGACTTTGGTTATGGCGGAAACTGAACAGGCCAGGAACAGGTTCCTTCGCGGCATATCACATGACCTGAGAACGCCGCTGACAAGTATCATCGGAGCCAGCTCCACATTTCTTGAAAACCAGGAGG
>JBNRMR010000080.1:0-5234 GCA_050309705.1 Christensenellales bacterium
CTTGAGGCAGTCTTTGCGTTTTCGCCTGCGCCCTTGCGGGAAATGCCCTCAGCGAAGGAGTGCTATTTTACCTCGGAGGAATTTTGGGCCGATTATTGGGGCAAGGGCGGCTTTGTAAGCATAAAAAATGGCGGCAAAAAGGGCAAAGAGCTGCAAAGGCGCATCATCCTTTCCCAGTATCTGACGGCGATCCAGTGCGCGGGCAGCCTGCCTCCGGCGGAAACAGGGCTGACTGTCAATAGCTGGTATGGTAAGTTCCACCTGGAGATGCATTGGTGGCACAGCGTCCATTTCCCATTTTGGAAAAAGAGCAAGCTTTTGGAGCGCAGCATGTGGTATTATCATTCCATATTGCCCAAGGCCAAAGAGCTGGCTGCCTCGCAGGGCTATAAAGGCGCCCGTTGGCCCAAGATGACCGATCCCACCGGCAGGGATGCACCATCGTCCATCGGCATGGTGCTGATATGGCAGCAACCCCATCCCATCTACTACGCACTGGCAATCTACAGGGAAAACCCCTGCCAGGAAGTTTTAAGGCGCTATGAGGATATCGTGATGGAGTCGGCGGAGTTTATGGCGGACTTCCTCCGCTGGGATGAGGACGGGCAGCGCTATGTGCTGGGCCCGGGGATCATTCCCGCGCAGGAAAACCATAGCATGAATGATGTTTTAAACCCCACATTTGAGCTGGAGTACTGGGTGTTCGGCCTGAAAGCGGCGAACGAATGGCGCAGGATGCTGGGCCTTAAGGAAAACGCTGACTGGACTGAAAAGGCGGAGAAGATCGCCCGGCCGACTGCGAAAGATGGGCTGTATATGGCCCACGAAAAATGCCCCAACACCTTTGCGGAGCCCTTCAACGCCGACCATCCATCCATGACCTGCGCACTGGGCGTCATGCCGGGTCGGCTTATCGACAAGGATATTATGCTGAACACCTTCCGTGCGATTGTCCACGAGGGTAAATGGCAGATAGATGAAAAGGTCTGGGGCTGGGACTTCCCTGTGCTGGCCATGACTGCTGCCCGGCTTGGCTTGGGCGAAGAAGCGGTGGACGCATTGCTCTATCCTGCTGCGAAGAATGTGTACCTGAAAAATGGCCACAACAAACAGCATACCCGGAAGGACCTGCCCCTTTACCTGCCCGGTAATGGTGGGTTGCTGACGGCTGTCGCAATGATGTGCGCCGGATGGGACGGCTGCCAGGAGAAAAACCCCGGCTTCCCGAAGGATTGGGATGTGGAGTGGGAGGACATCCTGCCCTTGCCGTAAGAGCGACGCAGCAACGGCACAGAGCCCTGCCTGCACACGCAAGATTGTAGGGATAGCTCCCGGGAAAAAGGCGTTTTACTTTGGCGGGAGATTGAGCAGAGCCATCAAAATAGGGCCAGTTTGGCCATTATTGTGCCGCAGAGAGCGCCGATCTCGTCCTTGCCGCTTTCAAAGACGAGATCATAGGGTTCACTGTCGAAGCTGCCATGCTTGTTTGCAAGCATTTTTTCAACGGGCGCAGGCAGATTGCCGCCCATCCTGTGGGAAAAGCGCTCTTTTATCAGCGCGAAGTCTGCCTTTGCCAGCAGGCGCAAGCAGTTTTGCGGCAATAGGGCAAGCTGCTCTTTTTCGCTGACGACATAAATCACATTTTCGTCTGCGTTTTCAAGCATATTCTTGAAAGAGGCCTTGGCTTCGGCTTCGCTTTTCGCAAACCGCAGATAATCCTTACCAGAATAGACGGAAGCGTTCAGCCTTTCTTTTAGAGCCTTTGCCAGCGTGGACTTTCCTGTGCAGCTTTCGCCAAAAATGCAGATTACCATTATTTCTCCTTTAACAGATCAACCCATGGAGTGCAGCAGATTTCTGCATGCAATAACAATCAGGACGCTTACAAGCACATTCCAAGCGATCGCCGCCACAAAGCCGAGGGCTGTGAATCCCATGGAGGCGATCGACATGCCTGCGACTATGCCGGGGACGATAAGCACTATGAGAATAAGTATATAGAGCATTATAATCAACACTTTTAGCTTCACATTGTGCAATAGCTTTTCCACCATAAGCTGACCGCCTGTGAATACCAGCCCTATTGAAAGATAGGTGATGGCGGCAAGGGCGGTCTCCAGCAGGTCTGTTTTCAGAACCAGCAATGTAACGGCGAAAAAGACGGCGGAGTCCACCACATATTTTATCATCTGGGGCAGTGAGATGGCCACCAGCTTCATGAAGGCGGAGGAAGGCGCGATAAAAATATAGTGCTGGGTCAATTCCCTGTTGACGCTGGACGTGAGCGACAGGAATATCAGCAGATAGGCCCCGAACATCAGTATGGCCCACAGCACAATGTTCGCATCTTCGCCCATGGAGCTCATCATCAGCCCAAACAGGGGCGCACCCACGGCGGCGATGGTGGTGAGGGAGAACAGCCAAAAACCACGGCGCTTCTCCTCGCGCATTATGCGGCTGAAGAACACGAAGGCGCCGCTGCCGCTCAGCGGGGGCAACTCCCTCTTTGCCCGCTTTGAAACGGAGGAGGATGTGAAGAGCTTCCCGCTATCGGCGGCCTCCTTGGCCTGCTGGGCATTTTCGGCGGCGAAAAGCACGTCCTCGTAGTAATCGGCGCTGCTCTTTGCCAGCCAGAGCAGACAAGCCCCGCAACCAAGCAGAAGCAGTGCAATGTAAACCGACGCATTGAGCCAATCACCCGTGGAGGCATGTATGGTCAGTGCCCTTGCCCAACCGATCACCGGCACATAGTTCCATAGATCAGAGCCCATGAAGCCGCGCAAAGAGCCGATGACATCACTGCCTTTTGTCATGGCGTATATGACTATGCCGGCGATAAGCACCACAAAAACCAGCCGTATAATAAGCTCCACTCGCCCCCTCAAATGGGGCTTTGCCGCGCAAAGTGAGTATATGTTCACGCTGAGGAATGTTGTGCATACGCCCATCAGTATATAGCCGATCATCAGCCCGGCCAGGCCCGAGGCGCCCACGCCTAGGTTTGCCTTCAGGTTGGTGTGCTGTGCCAAAAGGAACACGGAGGCGAATATCAAAATGGCCGTTTGGCGGGCAACGCCGTATATCAAGGTTTTCCTGGGGTTTACGGGGGAGGTGAAAAGCAGATTCACATCCGCCATTGAAAAGAGTGCTGTGCCCTTTTTAAGGCCCTGAGAAATGGTCATCATGAATATAAACAGATATATTCCCACCAAGAACGCGCCGAAGACATCCAGATTGCTGAGGGGAGCGGCCTCGACAGTGGACGATGAGAACACCAGCAGCCCAATAAGGGCCGCGAATATGATCAGCACGACGATGGAGGACTTCTTTCTGAACATCTCCTTGATATAGTTTATGAGGGTTTTGCGGAGTATAAAAACTAAAGCGTTCATTGGGCTTGCGCACCTCCTTCGCCTTCGGTAATGCTGAAGAAAAGATGCTCCAGAGATTCTCCCGAAACTTCGACGTCCGCTCTGGTCCTGCGTGCGGCGAACTTGCCGTTCATCAATATCAGCGCCTGGTCCCAAAGATCCTCCACGCTACTTAGCAGATGGGTGGATATAAGCAGAGATGTGCCCTTGTTTCTTTCTTCAATGAATATCGTCTTTAACTCTTTTATGGCCCGGGGGTCAAGGCCCACCATGGGCTCATCCACCAGCAAGAGTTTCGGCTGAGGCAAAAGTGCGCAGCAAACGCTGACTTTCTGGTACATTCCCTTTGAAAGCTCCTTGCCGAACTTGGTGCGCTTGTCGTCCAGCTCGAAGCGAGTCAGAAGCTCGTCGGACCGCTGCTCCCAACCCTTTTCAAGGGAGTAGGCCTTGGCGATGAACTGCATATGCTCCTCGACGGTCAAAAGCTCATATACGCTGGGCGATTCGGGGATGTAGCCCAGGTCTCTTTTTGCTTCGATGGATTTGTTATCATGGCCGTTTATTGTGATTTGACCCGAAAACCTCAGCAGCCCGGCGATGGCCTTTATGGCGGTTGATTTGCCCGCCCCATTGGGCCCCAGGAGTATACTGACATTGCCCTTGGGAACGTCGAAAGTCAAATCGTCGTTGGCAATGGTTTTTTGATATTTTTTCGTCAGATTTTTTACAACCAGCATAATGACGGCTCCAATCAAATTATTTCACTATAATCTTATCATTTCTTTGGATTTTAGTACAGTAAAATGTATGTAAAACCTGCTGCGAAAAACTTAAAGCCTTAAAGTCCAGGTTGACATTGCAACGCTTTGGAAATATCATTGAATTATGATTATTGATGAAATGAGGAGCGCCATGAGGGAAATATCGCTTGAAAATATACTTAGCAAGGTGGACCACACCTTGCTTTCGGTGGGCTGTACCTGGCAGCAGATAAGGCAGCTTTGCGACGAGGCTTTACGCTTTAAGACGGCGAGCGTGTGCATTCCGCCCGCATTCGTGCGAAAGGCGGCGGAATACCTTGCCGGCAGAGTGAAAGTCTGCACTGTGGTCGGCTTTCCAAACGGCTATGCGACGGCGGCTTCAAAGGCTTTTGAGGCAAGGGATGCAGTGGCCGAGGGCGCGGATGAGATCGACATGGTGATAAACGTGGGCAGCGCCAAAGAGGGCAACTTCGACTATGTGCTGGGCGAGATCAAGGCCGTGAAGGAGGCCTGCCGCGGAAAGCTGCTGAAGGTCATAATAGAGGCCTGTCTTTTAACCGACGAGGAAAAGATAAAGCTATGCGAAGTGGTGACAGAGTCGGGTGCGGACTTCATAAAGACCTCCACTGGCTTTTCTAAGGGCGGCGCCACCTTCCACGACGTCCAGCTCATGAAGGCCCATGTGGGGGAGAGCGTTGGCGTGAAGGCCGCAGGGGGCATCGCCTCGCTTAAGGACGCGGAAAAGTTCATCAGCCTTGGCTGCGAGCGCCTTGGCACCAGCAGAATAGTCAACATTGCAAAGGACATGGACGCTAAGGGGTATTAAATGATGGAAGCTGATTATAGTATATTGATGAGAAAAGCCCTTGAAGCGCGGGAAAACGCCTATGCGCCTTACTCGGGTTTTGCCGTGGGCGCGGCGCTCCTTTGCAGCGACGGCAGCGTGTTCACTGGCTGCAACATCGAAAACGCAGCCTTTTCGCCCACAGTCTGCGCCGAGAGGGTGGCCCTTTTCACGGCTGTTTCCGGCGGAAACAGGGAGTTTTCGGCCATCGCCGTCGCCGGTGCGCCAAAAGAAAAAACGCCGGACGAGGCTTGCGCT
>JBNRMR010000081.1:0-3574 GCA_050309705.1 Christensenellales bacterium
TATAATACATGTGCAGACTGACGCAGGCAACGGATATCATGAAAGGCACGCGGACCATGGTGTGGTCTGTATATGGCTGCAGCCAGGCGCCGTATTCGTCAGTCCATTTCGCAAAGTAATCGACAATGCGCTCGCAGTATTCAAGCCACTGTTCGTCGCCGGTTTCATCGTACATGGCGCAGAAGGAGCGCAGAGCCCAGCCTGCCTCTCTGGCGGCGGTATACCTTTCCATGGTGAATATCTTTTCCACCAGCACCCGGCGGATGTTGTCGGCTATTCCCATCACCATTTCCTTGGCGTATTCGTCACCGGTCATGTGGTAATAATCCCATAGACCCTCCACCCATTCGTGGGAAGGTATGCAGTCGCCGCTGGTGTGATCCTTTGAGTGAGCCACCTGCCCGCCCTGCTTGAGGGGATCGTCGCAGGAGCGGCAGACGTCGATATCGCGCCAATGCTCGGCGGCCACCAGCAACTTGTCCAGATAGACCCTGTCCCCCGTCCTTGCAAACTCGATCATGCACTGATGGGGGTAGTCATACTCGTTGTTTGTCCAGACATAATCGCCCTGGGCGCGGCCCTGAAGGGTGTAGCCGCTGTCGGGGGCGTCGCCCCAGTGCATCATGCCGAAGGTTCTCGCGGTGCCTTCTCCAAGGGCTTTAAGATAAAGCTCCACGTTCATCTGGCGCTTTTCGCCCAAAAACTCCTCATAAAGGCCCGCTTCTTTGTATGTGCGCCAACTGATCACCGGCTTGTCCGGCATGTTATATTGAAGCGAGCGGAAGCCGACTTCGTCCTCGACCGGGCTGTCGGCCCTGTGGAAATGCAGCAACATTCTGTGGGTTTTTGCCATGCCGCGGCAGACGTCGATATTCCCCCAGGCCTCAGGGATTATCTGCGCGCATATTCCGTCTGCGCCGGCATCAAAGCCCTTGGGGAAGTTTTGGAACGCCTGGAACATGGTGACGGCAATGCCCCTTGATTTGTCGCGCCAGTCAGCAAAATAGGTGCCCATGCTTACCTCGGCTGTCTGTTCGTTTGAAAGAAATTTGAGAAAAGTGGCGTCGATCAGGCTGGATATATCTTCGCCTTCGCTCTTTTCGTATTTGGTGGCGTAGTTTGAATGGGCTATGGCGCAACTTTCGCCCTTGGTCTTGGGCATTATTGAAAGCCGCATATCCGTCAGGGGATAGGAAGGCGCATCCGTTTCAAGGTTGATGAAGCGATACTCCAACTGTATGTAGGGCTTGCCGGCATAGGCGTGAATTTGCAGATGGAAGTCCAAAAGCTCGCCGTTTTCGCCCACATGCTTGCCTTTTGTGAGGGCCAGAACCCGCACCGGTCCGCCTTCTATGACCTCCCAGCCGTCTTTGCCCACAGAAGCGGTGTATTCATTGCCACCAGCCTTGAAGGATGGGCCTGCAATTTCGCCCTCGGTAAAGGAAACGCCGCTGTAGTTGGCGCTTTTGATCATCGCCTCGCCCGCTGCTCCCAGATTTAATGTCAGCGCGCCGGTGTTTATGACAAGGCCGCCGTCTTCATTCCTTTCGGCGCTTGCAACCGTTGCGCCCGGGCAGTCAGCCTTCTTAAGCCCCAGGCTGTAATCGTCCGTGGCTTTGTTGGCGGGAAGATCAGCCAAAAAGTGGGTCAGCAGCCATTTTACCGAGCCGTCAGGCCAATGGGCGGTGGCTTTGCTTTGGGAAAGAACCGCGCCTGCGCTGGAAAATACGCCCGCATCGTCGGGGTTTTTCAGCTTGCCCATGGCGTGAGGAGTGGCAATTGTGCAGACTTCGCTCCTGCGCTCAAAGCAGGCCAGCTTTGAGAAATGCATTGGTATCATTTCATTTCCTCCTGAATATTGAAAAGAATTTTGATATGTGTCGATTATACTCCCAGGGAAGGGCCGGGTCAAGCTTGAGCTGGCTTAAGGGTTTGTGGCTGTGGCTGTGATGTGATATAATTTCCCCAGGGAGACTGTGAAAGCATGAACGAATATGCAAGTGAAAACATGAAAATTGAATTGCCGGAATATGTTGCCGAAGCCATCTCCTCTTTGCGAGAGGAGGGCTTTGATGCCTATGCCGTGGGCGGTTGCGTGAGAGACAGCCTGTTGGGCTGCATTCCTGCCGATTGGGATATCTGCACAGCGGCCCTCCCCGGCCAGACGGCGGAGGTTTTCAGCGGCAGGCGCGTGATTGAAACCGGCATTAAGCATGGCACAGTGACGGTGATTTTTGAGAGTGGGCAGGGCGAAATGATCCCGATTGAGATTACCACCTACCGGGTGGACGGCAAATACAGCGATAACCGCCGCCCCGACAGCGTTCAGTTCACGGCAAGCCTTAAAGACGACCTTAAGCGCAGGGATTTTACAATCAACGCCATGGCCTACAGCCATGAAACCGGCGTGGTGGACTTCTTTTCAGGGCGCGATGATCTGGCGAAGAAGCTCGTCCGCTGCGTGGGCGACCCCGTGGAGCGTTTCGGCGAGGACGGACTTCGGATACTGAGAGCCCTGCGCTTTGCCTCCTGCCTGGGCTTTCAAATAGAGGAAAAAACCGCCGCAGCCATGCGCAGTCAAAAGAAGTTGCTTTCAAATATCGCCCGGGAGCGCATCGGGAGCGAGGTTCAAAGGCTGCTGTGCGGCGCAAGGGCAGGGAGCGTGCTGGCGGAGTATATCGACGTTCTGGACGAAGCCATGCCGGATATCGCCGCCATTTTGGATGTCGAAAAAATCCGCGAGGGCTTTGATCGAATGAAAGGCGAGAGCGGCGATGTCTGCGCGAGACTGGCCCTTTTGCTGGTCGGATACCCGGGTGATGGCAGGGCTTTGTTGGAGGGCCTTCGTTTGCCGAACAATGTTATTGAAAAGAGCCAGCAGGCGGCGGATTTGGCGCCGCAGGAAATTCCTTTGCATGAGGGGCGGCTCAAGAGGCTTTTAAGCAAGGTGGGCGTGGAGCAGGCATATAGGATAATCGATGTTAAAAAGGCCCTTGGGGAGGACATGCGGCTTCAAGAAAGGGCCATTTCCCATATAATCAGCGAAAAACAGTGCTTTCGAGCAGCCGATCTGGACATAAGCGGCCATGATCTGCTGGCGTTGGGCCATCCGCCGGGTAAGAAGATCGGCCGGACTCTAAATGACCTTTTGGAGATGGTGATGGACGGGGAGCTGGAGAACAAAAGACGGATACTTATTGAAAAAGCAAAGGAAATGTTCGGCCGTGACATATAAAGACAGTGAAAAAGAAAGAAAACCCGAGGTGCTGGCACCCGTGGGCGGCAGGGAGCAGCTTCTGGCCGCGGTTCGCTGTGGAGCGGACGCGGTATATCTTGGTGCAAAGGGATTTAACGCCCGGCGCAACGCTGAAAACTTTGACGACCTGGGTCTGCCGGAGGCCGTCGCCTATTGCCATGGTAGGGGCGTGAAAGTTCATGTGACAGTCAACACTTTGGCCATGGACGCAGAGGGTGCAGAGCTTATAAAAACAATTAAAAGCGTGGCCCAAAGTGGAGCCGACGCGGTGATAGTGCAGGATCTTTGGGTGGCAAAGCTGCTTAGGGAATGTTGCCC
>JBNRMR010000082.1:0-3580 GCA_050309705.1 Christensenellales bacterium
ATGACGACCTGACTATGGTTATGATGCAAAGCGATGTCGACTTTTTGGGCGCGGGGTTTAAAACTGTCAAGGAAACCTTCAAAGGTGAATGAAAACTGGTATGAGCCGAAAAGGCTGGTAATATAGATTACTTATATTAAACGACGGGGGGATTTCAGCGTGGCGAAAAAAATTCTGGTTGCTGGGGGTGCAGGGTATATCGGCAGCCATATGGTGGCCTGTCTTTTGCGGGCGGGATATGAACCGGTGGTGGCCGACAGCCTCGTGACGGGCCATAGGGAGGCCGTCAAGGATGCAGAGCTGCTTGTGGGTGAGCTCTGCGACAGGGCGTTTCTGCGGAAAATATTCAGTGAAAACGAAATTGACGGCGTGATAGACTTTGCGGCATTTTCACTTGTGCCGGAAAGTGCGGCTAACCCGCTTAAATATTATGCCAACAATGTGGTGGGCGCAATAGAGATGCTGGATGTGATGAGGGAGTTTGGGGTTGAAAAAATAGTGTTTTCATCCACCGCGGCAACCTATGGCGAGCAAAAGGTGATGCCCATCTGCGAGGACGCACAGACATTGCCCACAAACCCATATGGAGAAACGAAGCTGGCCATCGAGAGGATGCTGAAATGGTGCGACGAAGCCTATGGCATCAAATACGCCGCTTTGAGATATTTTAACGCTGCCGGGGCCGACAACGCCGCAGGCATCGGTGAAGATCACTCCCCCGAAACCCATCTGATCCCCAATGTGCTGAAGGCGGCGCTGGGACAAAGGGATTGCGTTCAAATTTTTGGCGACGACTACCCCACACCCGACGGGACCTGCATCCGCGATTATATCCACATCGACGATTTGGTTCGGGCGCATCTGCTGGCATATAAGCATCTTTCTTCTAAGAAAGAAAGCGGAATATTCAATCTGGGCAGCGGCAGCGGTTTTTCAGTGAAGGAGATCATCGAAAAGGCGAGGGAAATAACCGGCAAAAATATACCGGCCAAGATATCGCCAAGGCGCGCGGGGGATTCCTCCACGTTGGTGGCATCCAACCTGCGGGCGAAAGAGGTTCTGGGCTGGCAGCCTGAGCTTGGGCTTGAGGAGATTATTAGGAGCGCCTGGAAATGGCACAGCGAGAACCCTGAGGGATATGCGAAGCAGGCTTAGTTTGAGCCGGGTGGGCGGGGCTCTTCACCGGGCCTGGCAAGCTTATAATTAACTCAACAATTCATCTATGTGAAAGAAACACAGGAGATTGCGAAGGGGAATCTTTGGTGGGTGCAGGGCAGTGCTCTGCACCCTTGCCTTATTCGCGGGCGAAGCAGCAGGGAGGCCGCACATGACAAATGAGAAGGCCGAAATTGGCCAAAGGATAATGATAATAGGCTCGCCAGGCAGCGGGAAATCGACGCTGGCGGTTAAGCTGGGCGAAATTACGGGGCTGTCGGTCATTCATCTGGACAGCAAGTTTTGGAATGCAGGATGGATTGAAACCCCGAAGGATGAGTGGAGGGAAAGGCAAAAGGAGCTGCTCAAGGGCGATAGGTGGATCGTGGACGGTAACTATGGTGGCAGCCTTGATATCAGGCTTGAAAGGGCGGACACGGTGGTTTTTCTGGACTATCGTCGCGGCCTATGCCTTTTTCGCGTAATCAAAAGATGCGCACTAAACATCGGAAGAACGCGGCCCGACATGGCGGAAGGTTGCTTGGAAAAGATAGACCTTCCCTTTCTAAAATATGTGTGGCGGTTCAACAAGGGGCCCCGCAGCAGGATTATAGATAAGTTAAATGATTACGGTGGCATCAACGTGATCGCCCTGACAAGGCCGAGAGAAGCTGAAGACTTCCTTGCCACGCTTCATTAGGCTTACGGTCTGGGCTGTAAAAACGCCATTGAAAAAGTATAATTGCTGAAGCATCGGCTGCGTTCTCATGCTGCTAAGCCGACTTGCTGTCCAGCTTGCGCATCTCCTTTGAAAAGACGATGAAAACCCCACAGACGACGAATAGAGCGATGCTGAAAATGAAGGGCAGGCTTCTGTTGGCCTCAGACATCAGGCCCGTGAGCCAGCCGAAGGGCGCGGTGAGGGCGAGCATCAGCACGAACAACAGCCCCTGAGTTCTGGCGCGCTTTTGTGGGTCAATGAAGAGTATGAGTATGGAGTCCTTCCTGGGAAAGAGCAGCGCATGGCCGATGGCCTCGCAGACCACGTATGTCGCCAGCACTCCCAGGCTGCCGGAGGGCGCAAGGAGCAACGCCACCAGCCCTGCGATGTAGAAAATAATCCCGGCCATCATCACCGGCCGGAAGGGCAGGCGGTTGATGGCGCCCTGAACCCAGACTATGAAGATTATCATCAGCGCCGCTCGTGCCATAGGGAAATAGGCTATCCACTCATCCGGTATAAGCAGGTTTTTTGTGACATAGAGCGGGAAAAACGTGGTCAAAACCATGCCGGTGGTGTTGGTGATGAACATCAGCAGAAGCACCGCCAGTGTGGGCCTGGATGAAAGAATTTCCCGCAGCAGTTCCTTGTATTCGCTCAACATCTGCCAGGATGAAATGTTTTTTGTTTCCTCCATTCTGGTAAGACCCTGCCTGGTTTCGGTGGCCATGCGGTTTAGAATCACGAATTTGAGGGTCATGAAGGTGAACGAAAAAAGATACAGAATGCGAACTACGGGGACAAGAGAAAAATTCTTGACCAAGACCCCTGATATGGGAGCGAAAAACACTGCCAGAAGGCCGGAAACCGTCACCCAGGTGTAGATATCCACCAACTTTCTGGGCTCGGCGTCTTCCACCAGAAGACAGTTCCAGGAATTATGGGTGATTTTGTCCATGGAGTTGAATATGGCGGCCACCAAAAACCACCAGAAGTTCTGCGAAAAGGCCCAAAGCAAGCAAGGCACCGACCAGGCGAGGATGTCGAAAATGTATGTGGTGCGCTTGCGGCCCATTTTGTCGGAAGCGATACCCCCCCAAAGGGAGGCGAACACCTGAATGACCATGCCTATGGATGTCAAAAGACCGATCTGAGCATCTCTAACACCAAGTGCATACATGAAAAGCGTGGCATAAGGCGTGTATAAATTGAAGGGTATTCCCCAAAGGGGCTCCGTGTATACACAGGCCCGGGGGTTTCCTTTAAGGTTTATTAATGTTGCGAACAAAGGGTTTCTTTTAAGAGCTGCCATCAAGCGCGCCATAGGTCCTCCCGCAAATTAAGGCTTACCTTGCCGATAAGCCTTTACTTCCAGTATAAAATGGTATACCATGGCGCGGTTTATGTCAACTGCGTTGACAATCGGCAGGCATGAGCCTATAATGATGAACAAACGTTCGCAAAAGAAGGTGCGGCAATGAGCAGCGATATAAAAATATCTTTTTATGAGAAGCCCCAGGGAAGGCCTGTGGTCTATGCGGTGATAATCGCCAGGCACAAGAGCAAGTGGGTGCTTTGCCGGCATGAAAAACGGCGAACGCTGGAGGTTCCTGGGGGCCATATCGAGGAGGGGGAAAGCCCAATGCAGGCCGCCCTCAGGGAGCTTTACGAGGAAACCGGAGCGCTAAGGAGCAGCCTTACTTT
>JBNRMR010000083.1:0-8093 GCA_050309705.1 Christensenellales bacterium
AGCATTGATCATTGTCGCCCTCATTAAGCTTCCACGCAGCGATTTGAAGATCCTGCATCTTTTTATAAATCGCCGCAATATCCGTCGCACAGTTTCGAAGTTCGTCCAACACGCCGGGGGATATGCCTGCTCCTTTTTATAGCGGATCTGGTGTTCAAGGCTTGCCCAGAAGTCCATCGCCACGGTGCGCATCTGTATTTCCACGGGCACGTTCTCCTTGGGCGATTGTATATAATCGCTTCGGCGCAGGACTTTTACATCGTCCTGGCTGAAATGAAGCCTTGCGATCATGGATCATGCTGAATTCGTCGTTTAGAACTTCCAGCTTGGTTGGCACTTCCTGTTCCATGTCTCAAATTATTCCAAGATTTTAATAATATCTTTGCGTTTTATTTTTATCGTGCGGTTCCATTTCGTTGGCGGGCTTCTTAAGGCAGGCTTCAAACTGATTATATCACGGGCAGTTCGACTGTGAAAGATGAGCCCTGCCCCTTTTTGCTGGCAACGGTAATTTTCCCATCGCATATATCCAGTATTCTTTTAACGATGGTAAGGCCCAGGCCGTTCCCTTCGCCGCCATGAAGGGGTTCCCCCTGGTAAAACTGGTCAAATATCTTGCTGATGGTTTCCTCCGCCATGCCTATGCCGTTATCGGTTATCTTCACTGTGATGGCCTTATCGCTATAGCGCAAAGTCACCGAAATCATGCCGCTTTCACCCGTGAACTTGACTGCATTTCCAATCAGGTTCTGCCACACCTGCCTTAGGAGCTCCTCCTCGGTGCAGATTCGGCATTCGTCCATGTCCACATCCAGATCGATGTTCTTTTTGCTCCAGTGGGGCTCCAGCAGCATTATCACCTGGCGTATTTGCTCGTCCAGAGAAAATTCGCGGGTGTTTTCGGGTATCTCCTGGTTTTCCAGCTTTGAAAGCCTGAGTATGCTGGAGGTAAGACCGGTGAGCCTCGTGGACTCCTGCAGGATTATGCCGGCATACTCGCTGCGCTCTTCGTCTGTGATGTGGCCGGACTGAATCAGCCGCGCATAGGCGGTGATTGTGGAAAGCGGCGTTCTAAACTCGTGGGAAATACTGTTGGTGAAGTCCTTGCGAAGGTAGAGATTGCCTTTCAGCTCCCTGATCATCTTATTGAAGTTGCGCTCCAGGCGGCCCAATTCGTCCATTCTGGGGTTTTCGGGGACATTCACATCGAAGTTGCCGTTTATGACCTCCTGCGTGGCCTTGGTTAGTCTGTCCAGCGGCTTAAGCATCCGTCTTGTCAGCAGTATTATCATAAGAGAGGCAATTAATAGGCTGTATATCAGGGTAAGCGTCTGGTTAAGCGTACGGCTTAAAAGCGCCGCACGGACAACCGGCACATTGGCCAAAATCAGGTCGGTAATAAGCCAGGACACCCCAAGGGCAATGCTGGATGAAAGAAATAGCACCAGTATGAACATCAATATGAACTTTGTTTTTAAGCGACTCATTGTTTTTTCACGGCCTTATAGCCCAATCCTCTCACGGTTAATATTTCAAAGTCGTCATTGTTTTTGAACCTTTCCCGCAGGCGCATGATGTGGACATCCACTGTGCGCAGCATGGATTCGCTGTCGTAGCCCCAGATTTCGTCCATCAGGTCCTGGCGGGTAAAGATGCGGTTGGGGTATGAAAGCAGATGAAACAGGAGATAAAACTCCTTTTGCGGCATTGTGACGGTCTCCTCTCCTGTGGTGACGGAAAGACCGGCATAGTCAAGCAGGGTGCTGCCCACCTGCAACTTTCGCTCCCCGGCGATGCGAGAGCGGCGCAGCAGGGCGCTCACCCGAAGGAGCAGCTCGTCCATGTCCACTGGCTTGACCATGTAATCATCCGCGCCCAGAGAGAAACCCTGTCGCTTGTCCTCCAGTGATTCCTTTGCGGTGACCATCAGCACCGGGATATTCGCGTTGCCGCCGCGAAGCTCCGCAGTGAGCTCAAAGCCGTCCATGTTGGGCATCATTATGTCCACTATCATCAGATGGATGACTGTCTTGTCCAGAACCTCCAGGGCTTCAAGGCCATCCCCGGCGCCAAAGGCGTTGTGACCCGCCCTTTCAATGTTTATCATCATAGCTCTTCGAAGGTTATAATTGTCGTCAACCACTAATATATTCGCCATTTCAAATCTCCTGCCTCATTATACCACGTTTGCTCAGGGCCTGCGCCACAAGCCCGTCAACCCGCAACTGTTTTTTTAATTACTCTACTCATAATATTACACTTCATTTTAAACCTTCCTCATAAACAGAATATGAACTGAGGGAGTTGCTTCATTAAAGAAGGGAGCTGCTCTTTGCGGTTTCGGGGCGCCCCCGAACTGCAAATTTAATTAAAAACTGCCCCGGGATTAGACGGAGCAGCTTGCAGCACTTTGCTTTTGCGCTTGGGAAATCAGTCTCTGATGAAATCAGCGCCCTCAACTCGAAGGGGTAGCAGGCTGCCGAGGGATTTGATGAATGATTTTCTCAGGCCCGTAGCGTCCTTGCCCAGAAGATTCGTATATTCGCTGAAATAGCAGACAAAATTGACTGTGGGAATGAATATGAAGAAGAAATAATAAGCGGCGATATCCCCCAAATCGGCATAGCCCTTGTGCTCTTTGATGGCGTCATATACATCCTTGCACAAGGGGTTGCTCGTGCAGTTGTTTGCCATGTTGAATATCGCCATGATGGACCTGTTGTTTCTTCCGCGGTTCAGCGACTCAAGCATAACAATGCGGAAAAGTTCCCTGCGCTCCAGCATGTAGTCCATTAAATCTGAGTGGTACTCGTTGGTCTTTTCCATAAAAAGCTTCAGCGCGTCCTCATCGCTGAATGAAAGCCCGCCGTGTTCTATGCGCAAAGAACCCTCGTCGCAGGCTTTCATGATGGCGTCGTTCATATAATCCAGGGAAAGGGACTCCAGCTCGTTGCTGATGGAGCTTAAAAGCGTATCAAGTATGTCCTCTTTGCTTTTAAAGTAATAATAAATAAGGGCTTTGTTGACTCCGGCCTCTTCTGCGATCTCGTTGACTCTTGCCGCATCAAAGCCCTTTTCGGAAAACAGACGGGATGATGCGCGAAGTATGCGCTCCTTTGCGTTGACACAACTGTTGCATTCGAGTAGATTCATAGTAAGCTTCCCCCACAAAGTATTTCTTTCATAAGAATAAATATGCAGATAATGATGTCGAATGCATATGTGAAAGCGAATGATGGAATGCTCTTCGAGACTCAAAAGCCTGATCCAATATATATTGATGTAAAAAAACAGCGATTATCAGGCAAATAATCGGATAGCATTTTTCTTGTTTATACATTATAAGATGATTTGCAAAAAGTCAATAGTCAAATGATAAAGAATACTGTTTTCAACATTTTCAAAAGAGATGCAATGCAAGACAGCGAAATGGATTATCCATAAAAGAATATTTATTAAAAGGAATAGAAAAATATTGACAAAACACATGGATGCATGATAGAATATCTGCTGTGTCGCTTTGAGCGATGTATTATTGCGCTCTTTTACCAGGAGGGGTTGACCTGAGAATCGCAGCGCGAAACGTAATTTTTATTCGTCGGAAGGAGGTGCTGGAATTGCCCACAATTAATCAGCTTATACGCAAGGGCAGGCACACCAATATTAAAAAGTCCAAGTCCCCGCTGCTGCAAAATTGCCCGCAAAAGCGCGGCGTTTGCATAAAGGTAAGCACGACTACGCCTAAAAAGCCCAACTCTGCGCTGCGCAAGATTGCCCGTGTAAGGCTTACGGACAACTCCGAGGGAACTTGCTATATCCCCGGCGTCGGCCATAACCTGCAGGAGCATAGCGTGGTTCTCATCAGAGGCGGCAGGGTCAGAGATTTGCCCGGTGTTCGTTATCACATCGTCCGCGGTACTCTTGACACGGCCGGAGTTGCAAACCGCAAGCAGGGCAGGTCCCTCTACGGCGCAAAGAGAGCGAAGAAATAATATCAGTCCTGATGGCGGCGTGATTTTCTGCATTTAATCGCAGAAAGCTCGCTTGCGGGCATTTGTTTGGAACACGCAGTGCCCGCCAATGTTATGCTGCATCGCCTGACGGCAATGTCGGGGGGCATGGCCCGCTGACGTTTTTTGATGTTTTCAATTTTCCCAAAGACTAGTGTTTTGCAGGCCCAGGCCTGCCGCGTAGGGCAGAAAAGCTTGCCCGGCGCGTTATCATCAGCCGTTCTTTCCTGAATGGATTATAAACGGGAAAGGCGGGCTGCGACGAAGGAGGAAATATCATGCCCCGCAGAGGATTTATACCAAAGCGCGAAGTGTTGCCCGATCCGCTGTATAACAGCGTGGTGGTGACCAAGTTGATAAATCAGATAATGTATGATGGCAAGCGCGGAGTGGCCCAGTCGGTTTGCTACGACGCTTTCGACATCATCAAATCAAAGACGGACAAGGATCCGGCGGAAGTGTTCCAGGCGGCCCTGAACAACATCCTGCCCCTTTTAGAGGTTAAGGCAAGGAGAGTTGGCGGCTCCACCTATCAGGTCCCCATTGAAATTCGCACCGAGCGCAGACAGACACTGGCCCTTCGCTGGCTGGTGGACTTCTCCCGCAACAGGGGCGAGAAGACGATGAAGGAGAGGCTGGCCAACGAGATCATGGAGGCGGCTAACAATGGCGGTAACGCAGTGAGGCGCAAGGAAGAAATGCACCGCATGGCCGAGGCCAACAAGGCGTTCGCCCACTACCGCTGGTAAGACATGGAAGAGCCCGCTACGTGTTTCATACCGCGCAGCAAATGGGCGAAAGGCACAGGAAGCATTGATTATAAATTCACGTTTAAAGGCAAGAATAACCTGTACGGGAAAGGAGGTACGACATGCCAAGACAGACAGGGCTTAAAATGATCCGCAACATCGGCATAATGGCGCATATTGACGCGGGCAAAACCACCACCACGGAGCGCATCTTGTTTTACACAGGGCGCACCCACAGGATGGGCGAAACCCACGAAGGTGCCGCCACGATGGACTGGATGGAGCAGGAGCAGGAGCGGGGGATAACAATCACCTCTGCAGCCACAACGGCCTACTGGAAAGACCACAGGATAAACATAATCGACACCCCCGGTCATGTCGACTTCACCGTTGAGGTTGAACGTTCACTGAGGGTTTTGGACGGCGCTGTGTGCGTTTTTTGCGCGAAGGGCGGAGTTGAGCCCCAGAGCGAGACCGTGTGGCGCCAGGCGGACAAATACCATGTCCCGCGGATGGCCTATGTGAACAAGATGGATATCACCGGCGCGGATTTCTACCGCGTGATGAGGATGATGAAGGACCGTCTGAATTGCAACCCCGTGGCGATCCAGATGCCGATAGGCAGCGAGGACCGCTTCAAGGGCATGGTTGATCTTATCGAGATGAAGGCCATGTACTTTGGGGACAACGCCTCAGACGAGGTTCGGATTCTCCCGGTGCCGGATGATCTTATAGATGAAGCGACCGCCCAAAGAGAGCTGATGGTCGAGGCCGTCGCCGAATGGGACGAAGAGCTGACTCTTAAGTTCCTGGAGGGCGAGGAAATCAGCAACGAGGAGTTGTACGCAGCCATCAGAAACGCGACGGTAGAATCAAAGATAATCCCGGTTGTTTGTGGCACTTCATACCGCAACAAGGGCATACCGCCACTGCTGGACTCTATCGTAAAGTACATGCCCTCTCCGCTGGATATCCCCGCGATAAAGGGTACCATACCCTCAACGGGCGAGGAAGCCGAGCGCCACTCAAACGACGAGGAGCCCTTCTCTGCGCTGGCGTTTAAAATCGCCGTGGATCCCTTCGTTGGCAAGCTGGCGTTTTTCAGGGTCTATTCCGGCAAGAAGGAAACAGGCACATACATTTACAACTCCACCAAGGGCAAGCGCGAAAGGCTTGGGCGTGTGCTGAGAATGCACGCAAACCACAGGGAGGAGATCGACGCTGTTTACGCGGGCGATATAGCCGCGGCGGTGGGTCTTAAGGAAACCACCACCGGCGATACCCTCTGCGATGAAAATGCGTCCATAATACTTGAATCCATGGAGTTTCCCGAGCCCGTCATCAGGGTCGCCATAGAGCCCAAGACAAAGGCGGGGCAGGACAAGATGGCCCTGGCGCTGATGCGCTTGAGCGAGGAGGATCCCACCTTCAGAACATACACCGATCACGAGACCGGCCAGACCATAATTGCCGGCATGGGTGAGTTGCACCTGGAGATAATCGTCGACAGGCTGCTGCGCGAATTCAAGGTGGAAGCAACCGTGGGCAAGCCCCATGTGGCCTATAGAGAAGCCATCACAAAGAAGGTTCGCCAGGAAGGCCGATATGTGCGCCAGAGCGGCGGACACGGCCAGTACGGCGTTTGCGTTATAGAACTTTACCCCAGGGAGCCCGGCGAGGGCTACGAGTTCAACGACAAAACTGTGGGCGGCGTGATTCCCAAGGAATTTATCTCCCCCATCGACAACGGCATCCGTGAGGCCGCAAAGAGCGGTGTTTTGGGCGGATATGAGGTTCTTGACTTCGGCGTGAACCTGGTGGACGGCTCATACCACGATGTTGACTCTTCCGAGCTGGCGTTTAAGATTGCCGGTTCAATGGCCTTCAAGGAAGCGATGGCGAAGGCGGGCCCGGTGCTGCTGGAGCCGCTGATGAAGGTGGAAGTGGTTGTTCCTGAGGATTATATGGGCGACGTCATGGGCGATATCACCGGCCGCAGGGGCCAGATCGAAGGCATGGAAGGCGAAAATGGAACCCAGCACATCAGGGCTTTCATCCCCCTTTCCGAGATGTTCGGCTATGCCACCGACCTTAGAAGCAAAACCCAGGGCAGAGGGCTTTTCTCAATGGAGTTTGACCACTATGCCCAGGCACCCAAATCTGTGACGGAAAAGGCGCTTGGGATCGGCAGGGCCTGAACTTAAGCGAAAACTGAGCGAAAGATAAGCGAAAAGCAAACTTTTACAATGAATCCAAACAGGAGGCAAAAGAGAGAGAAATGGCAAAAGCGAAATTTGAGCGCAATAAGCCGCATGTAAACATCGGTACGATCGGACACGTTGACCATGGCAAGACGACTTTGACGGCGGCGATCACGATGGTATTGTCGAAGCGAGGCGGAGCGAAGATCATGAAATATGATGAGATCGACAAGGCTCCGGAAGAAAAGGCAAGAGGAATCACGATCAACACCTCCCACGTAGAATACCAGACTGAGACCAGGCACTATGCGCACGTGGACTGCCCTGGTCACGCGGACTATGTAAATAACATGCGCCCCGGCGCAGCTCAGATGGACGGCGCGATACTGGTATGCTCCGCAGCGGACGGCCCGATGCCCCAGACCAGAGAGCACATTCTGCTGGCCAGGCAGGTAGGCGTTCCGTACATAGTGGTGTTTTTGAACAAGTGCGACATGGTTGACGACGAGGAGCTTTTGGAGCTGGTTGAAATGGAAGTTCGTGAGATGCTTTCCAGCTACAACTTCCCCGGCGACGACATTCCCTTCATCCGCGGCTCCGCCCTTGAGGCGATGGAAGCAGTGACCAGCGATGCGGACGTTGAGAGCGACCCGCGCTGCAAGAGCATCCTTGATCTGATGGAAGCAGTGGACGACTACATTCCCACGCCGGAGCGTGCTGTGGACAGGCCGTTCCTGATGCCCGTAGAGGACGTATTCTCGATCACGGGCCGCGGCACAGTTGCCACGGGCAGGGTAGAGCGCGGCATCATCAAGATGTCCGACCAGGTAGAAATCGTTGGTCTTACTGACGAGAGCCGGACAACGGTTGTGACGGGCGTAGAAATGTTCCGTAAGCTTCTTGACCAGGCAGAGGCTGGCGACAACGTCGGTCTGCTTCTGCGCGGCGTTCAGCGCACTGACATCGAGCGCGGTCAGGTTCTGGCGAAGCCGGGTTCCATCAAGCCCCACACCCACTTTAACGGCGAAGTATACGTTTTGACGAAGGAAGAAGGCGGCCGCCACACCCCGTTCTTCAACGGCTACAGGCCCCAGTTCTACTTCCGGACAACGGACGTTACCGGCAACATCCAG
>JBNRMR010000084.1:0-11135 GCA_050309705.1 Christensenellales bacterium
GCTACAAAATATACTGCGACTTTGAAAGCATGTCCGGCGGCAGGCCCCTGTTCGTGGGCCGGTATTATTACAATCAATAGCGCACTGCGTCGGCCTTTTGTTGATAGGCCAGCCAAAAGTTATTGCGCTGCATAGAGGCCATGGAGTTCAAAAGTAACTTTAATTTTCAAAGTTCGTTTTCCGCCCCTCTCCCATACTTCGACTGTAAACTTTAATAATATTTGCAGAAAAAACGCCGGGGTTTCCCTCCGGCGTTTGCTTTATTTTTCGCAATCACGCTTTGTGATATATTCGGCGGCGGCGCGAAGTGGCCTTATGTCCGGCGGACTGATCTCCCCCGGCAGGCGGCCGATATCGAACCACTCAAGCTCCATAACCTCGGCTCTTTGGCGGGAAAGCTCGCCTGAAAACTCCTCGCACAGGAACAAAATGCACACGATCTGCACCCTATCGCCGTTGGGGTATACATACCCCATGCCCTCGCCGGAAAAAACGCCCAGAAGCTCAAGGCGAAGGGCGGTAAGGCCCGTTTCCTCCTTAAGCTCGCGCATTGCTGCATCCTCGGCGCTCTCTCCCGGCTCCAGCGCGCCGCCGTGCATTGCCCAAAGGCCGTTGTCTTTCCGTTTTTGAAGGAGCAGTTTGCCGCCTTTGTGTATGCAAACGCCCGCCCCAACAAAAATAATCTCGTCGTGGCCAATCTTCGCCCTCAGCTTGTGAATGTATCCCATAAACACTCTTTCATTCAAAGAGTTACGCCATTCTTGAAAATGCCTATCTCCTTGAAGCCGTAGATTTCGTTCTTCGCAAGGGCTTTGCCCGAGCAAACGTCCAGTATATAGCCGTAAAATTCACCTGCCAGATCCTCCATTGAAACGCCGCTTAAAAGCCGGCCTGCGTCAAAGTCAATCCAGTCCTTCTTTTTTTGTGCCAGCTTTGAATTGGTGGCTATCTTCACCGTGGGCACAGGCGCGCCAAGGGGCGTCCCCCTTCCCGTGGAAAACAACACCAGCTGGCATCCGGCGGCAACCAGCGCCGTTTCCGCCACCAGGTCGTTCCCCGGCGAGTTCAAAAGGTTCAGGCCCGGCATTTTCGCCTGCTGACCATAGGCAAGAACGTCCATAACGGGCGCGGTTCCTCCCTTTTGGGTGCAGCCCAGTGACTTGTCCTCCAAAGTGGTAATGCCGCCATCCTTGTTGCCCGGGGAGGGGTTTTCATATATTACCTGACCGTTTTTTTGATAATAAAGCTTGAAATCGTTAATTAATTTTACAGTTTTATTGAAAACATCTTCGTTTATGCAGCGGTCCATCAATATGGTTTCGGCGCCGAACATCTCCGGAACCTCTGTTAAAACGCCCGTACCTCCCCGCGATATCAGCATATCGGAGAATCGGCCGATAAGCGGGTTGGCGGTTATGCCCGAAAAGCCGTCCGAGCCGCCGCATTTAAGCCCAACTTTCAGCATGGAAACGGGAAGCTCCTGCCGGTCAAAGCCGGCCGCATACTCCATCAGCTCACCCAAGAGCCGCAAGCCCTCCTCGTATTCGTCATCAACCTCTTGGGCCACCATGAACTTCACCCTGTTTTCATCCCAGCTTCCCAGAACCTCCTTGAATGCCGCCACATGGTTGTTCTCGCAGCCCAGGCCCACCACCAGCACACCCGCCGCGTTGGGGTGCTTCACAAGCCCCGCCAACGCCTTCTGCGTGTTTTCGTGGTCGTCGCCCATTTGCGAGCAGCCATATGGATGACTGAACGTGTAAACCCCGCCAACCTTTCCGGCGTACTTTGGCAAAAGCTGCCTTGTCGCCATGTCCGCCAGATGGCCGCATGTGGTGTTCACGCAGCAAACGGTGTTGATTATCCATATTTCGTTTCGGATGCCTGCGCCTCCATCGCCCCTCAGATAGCCGGAAAACGTCTCCGGTGTTTTTGCATCAAGCAGAGAAAACGAAGGGTTATAGCTATATTCAAGCAAATCATTTAGCTTTGTCCTGACATTATTAACATGCGCATGACCGCCTTTTTTGATGTCTGCCGTTGCCTCACCGATGGGGAAGCCGTATTTAATAATGTCCTCGCCCTTTGAAATGTCACAAAGGGCGATTTTGTGCCCCATGGGGATGTCCAGCCCCTCCCGCAGCGCCACCGCAACATTGTCTCTAGGATTCAGCTTCATATAGCCTTCCATGCCATACCTCCCCTATGTTAAATGTTGACCTTGCAACAAAAAAGCGTTATTATACTTACAATAAAATGAACAGGAGAACCCAGCGAATGCATAAATATACATACCTTCCCCAGGGAGTCTGCTCGACAAAATACGTTTTTGACATCGACGGCGATGTCGTTAAGGCCATAGACATCGCAGACGGCTGCAGCGGCAATCTGATGGGTATTTCGCATCTTATCACCGGTATGAAAATCGACGATATCATCGAAAGGCTTTCCGGCGTCACCTGCAACGGAAGCGATTCTTGCCCAAATCAGATAGCCCTGGCCCTTCTGGCCTACAAAGAAGAGCGCGAGAAAAAGTCCGCCCTTTAGGAGGGCATGGTGCGGCCATCCCCTGTGCGCCCCCTTCAGCCCCCTACTTCATGCCGAAGGTGGCTTCTTTCAGGTCGAGGTAGTAAATGTAGTCTTCCGTTTTTACATTAGGCGGGCAGCGGTGGTCGCAAAACGGAATGTAGCCTCCCCTGGCGACATACTTTTCAAGGGACTTCATATATTCCTTTATGGCCTGCTTGCCTTCACCCAGCTTCATCTTGTCGAAGCCGCCCATTATGCGAAGCTGCCCCTGGTATTGATCCAAAAGCTCGCCGGGGTGCGCGCAGCTGTTAACCTCGTAAGGGAAAAGGCAGTTTATGCCGCCCTCCAGCAAATATGGCAAAATGGGCCTGACGTCGCCATCGCAGTCGGTGTACCAGACATCAATGCCGTATTGATCAAGCTTCTTGCGTATTCTCTTGTATCTGGGTGTGACCACATCCCTGAAGAAGGGCACGGAGACGATGGGGCCGTTTTTAAAACAAATATCCTCCCAACCGGAAGCATAGTCGAAGTCAAAATGGGGCAGAAGCTGGTCAAGAGAGTCCTCCACCAGCAGGCAGCAGGTCTCCACCATATCCTCCACCATATCTGGATAGTCAAAGCAGGCGTAGGCCAGGCCCTCGAAGGTGAGCATGTCCCTGATTTTGCCGATCATGGAGCCGCAGTTAATGCCAAGGGGGTAATCCCTGTCCGGCGCACCGTGCTTTTTCAAAAGGGCTCCAATGTCGATTTTGCGGGAGGGATGCTTTACATCAAAATGCTCTTCCTTCACTCGCTTCCAATCATCAGGGGTTTCCACCGATGATTTTATGTAATGGGGAATGGTGTCATGGCCGTCAACAGGCACCTCGGCGATAAGCCCATCCGAGTTCATGATTATTCTTTTGTCCCCCCTGATCTCAAGTTCCTTGCTTTCAAAGGGCGGCGACATGAAGATCCTGCCTCCAATGCTGCTGATTTTATCGAAGTTGAAGAAAATATCGGCCTCACTGTTGCTGGTGATCCCGTTTTCAACGAAGATATCCCAGAGCTTGAAGTTTTCCTGCCAGTAACCGAACTCCATGTTAAAGCAGCGATCGACGCTCTTGTAGTTCATCTGGCGGTTGAAGCGTTCGCGATCGGTCATCGTGCCTTTCCATTTCTCTCTGATAGGCTTGATCGACATATCCTTTTCTCCTTTGTATGATTCTTTTCCATATTCAAGCTATATTTTAAATGATACCATTGTATACAAAAAAACTATAAGTTTCAATCGCTTTTGCCGTTGTGAAAGTAATATTGCTAAATGAAGGACAAAATGGTATAATGGCTCTAGCAATTTGCGCGGCAAAATGCGGGTTGGCGGCTCCGCAAGGAAAGGACGCCAACAAACTAAGTGCGTTAAGTTTAGCAATTTGCACGGCAAAATGCGGGTTGGCGGCCCCGCAAGGAAAGGACGCCAACAAACTAAGTGCGTTAAGTTTAGCAATTTGCGCGGCAAAATGCGGGTTGGCGGCTCCGCAAGGAAAGGACGCCAACAAACCAAGTGCGTTAAGTTTAGCAATTTGCGCGGTAAAATGCGGGTTGGCGGCCCCGCAAGGAAAGGACGCCAACAAACCAAGTGCGTTAAGTTTAGCAATTTGCGCGGCAAAATGCGGGTTGGCGGCTCCGCAAGGAAAGGACGCCAACAAACTAAGTGAGATGTGCGTGGATTAAGTATTAATATTTTGCAGAAAAGAGGTTTACTAAAATGGCAAAAGTTGTTTGTTTCGGTGAAATCATGCTGCGCCTGGCGCCCGAGGGTTATTTGCGCTTTGGGCAGTCCTCCGTGTATGAGGCCACCTATGGCGGCGCGGAGGCCAATGTCAGCGTTTCCCTTGCCAACTACGGCCTGAATCCCTTTTTCGTTTCAAAAATACCGAATAACCCCATCGGTGATGCGGCTCTGGCATCCCTTAAGTATTTTGGCGTTGACACCTCCCTTGCTGCAAGGGGTGGCGACCGCTTAGGAATCTATTTCTGCGAAAAGGGCGCTTCCATGAGGCCCTCCAAGGTGGTTTACGACCGCGCTCACTCCTCCATATCGCAGGCAGTCCCCTCCGATTTTGACTGGGACAAGATATTCGATGGGGCCACCTGGTTCCATTTCACAGGCATTACCCCTGCTGTTTCCGACAGCGCCGCCGAGGTCACCCTTGAAGCCGTGAAGGCAGCTAGAGCCAAAGGCATCACAGTTTCCTGCGACCTTAACTACCGCAAGAACCTGTGGAGCCGAGAAAAGGCCGGCAAGGTCATGGGCGAGATCGTCAAATATGTGGACGTGCTGATCGCAAACGAGGAGGACTCCGCCGATGTTTTCGGCATACACGCCGATTCCACGGACATCGAGTCCGGCAAGCTCAACGACGAGGGCTACAAGTCTGTTGCACGCCAGTTGGTTGAGCGCTTTGGCTGCAAGTTCATAGCCATCACTCTGCGGGAAAGCCTTTCCGCCAACGACAACAACTGGTCCGGCCTTCTGTATGACGCGAAGGATGATTCCTTCTACAAGTCTACAAAGTATTCCATACGAATCGTTGACCGCGTGGGCGGTGGCGACTCCTTCGGAAGCGGCCTGATATACTCCATGATAAAGGGCCATGACAATCAGACCGCGGTTGAGTTCGCGGCGGCAGCTTCGGCGCTTAAGCACACCATCGAGGGTGACTTCAACCGCGTGACGGTGTCCGAGGTTCAGGCGCTCATGGGCGGCAGCGTTTCCGGCCGCGTGCAAAGATAGCGCTTTCAGCAAACACAACAAAAGGCTTTCCCGCTCTGGGAAAGCCTTTTTGACTTTTTGCTGCGAGTTTTGGCCGCATGTTCACAGACAGCTTTTAGAAAAGAATACGAAACCGCTGAGGAGCGCCTTTATATAGTGGCTTGCGACATCAATGGCAGCAAGAGACCGGTGTTTTGGCAGAAACGCTCCCCAAAGAACCTGAAATCAACCTTCTCTGCGGACTATGAAGCTGTTATCCTCCACGGCCAGAAAGAAACCCGCGCCCTCGGGCAGGGGTGATTTTTTGTTGGGCTCAAGCCTCGTTCTTGCATGGTCCTTAATGAAAGTGCCGTAGGACGAGCCCAGATCTTCGATTAAAAGGCAGTCCTTCCCGGGTATGACGCGGCAATGAACGCTGCTTATTCCCGGCGTCTTTTCAGGATATACGATATTGCAGGATCCTATATCCCGTCCAATTACCGTCACGCTGTTGATCGGGAATATGCTCCCCGAGTAGACGCCCGTTACGCCCACAAGGGAAAACTTCTGCTGTCTCGCGGGCGAAGGCATGGCTATGGTCCTGCCGGACATGTCACCGGTTGAGGACTGGAAAGCAGCCGCCCTTTCCCTCTCTTTTCTTTTCTTGCGCCTTCTCGATCCCATTATCATCAGCGCCGTACCGCTCCCTGCAAGCACCAGCAACATGATGCCGGTCAATAGAGGGCTGCCCTCGTCCTCATCCACATATTCCGAAAGCCCAGGCGATTGCGCCACATCTATGGGCTCGGGAGAGGGCACGATCTCCGGGCCGCCGCTGGCCATTGTAAAGGGAACGCCAAAGTCCCTCATGGCCTGGATTGTATAGTCGATATACATGGCGCCGTTGGTGGTGTTGCCAGATGAGGCGCCGAATGTGTTTATGCCCACGCAATAGCCCTGCTCAGTCACAAGAGGGCCTCCGGAATTGCCGCTGTTTATCACGGTGTCCATCTGTAGAAAATAAGCGTTGTTTATCTTGGAGTTGGTCTTGCTTATGACACCGCGGGTGATGCTCACATCCTCAATTGTCGAAGGAAGGTTCTCTCCATCGTCGTTGATCTCGTCTGCAACGCTGGGAAAGCCCAGAGCATACACCTCCTGGGTGCGCTGGACGGTATTGGCGCTCAGCAATGGCAAGGGCGTCCGCTCATATGTGGGCGGAATTCTCAGTATGCAAAAATCCACAGCTTCATTATATGCAACTATTTCAGCCAGCAAAACGCTGGACTCTTCATATATATTATCCAAAACGACATAAATATCGTCATATATGCCGTCTTGCGCATCCTCCTCATCCATTATCACATGGAAGTTGGTCACTATATGTTCAACAGCCTGCCCCCGCACGCCCACAGCAAAGCCGGAGCCGATGCTCGCATATTCGCTGCCATCGGACTCTGCGTAAATGCGCACCACGCTGTTTGCCGCATCCAAAACCGCCTGATTTGTCGCCCCTGCCTTGACCGGAAAAGCCAATGACAATAGAATAACCGCCGCGAATACTGCGCATAAATATGCAGCTTTAAGCCTTTTCTTGCAGAGTTTATTCCTCAACTGTCTTCTCCTCGCCATCGTTGGCTTCCTTCGCGCCCCATTTGAACCTGTCCGAGCAAAGGGGATAGAACATAAGCCTCGTATTGCCTATGGTTATCTCGTCATAGGAGTCCAGCTCCCTGGTGGAGAGCATCGGTTCACCGTTGACCCTTATTATGCTGCGCCCCTGTGCCACCGAAATGAAAAACTTGCCGCTCACCGTGTCGTATGATATGACGGCATGCTTGTTCCTTGAAACGGCAATGTCGTCCAGCAGACAGACGTCCATTCTCGGGTCGCGGCCGATGAAATTGTTGTCGGCGTGAAGGCGGAAGTCCTTTCCCCTGCTCTCGCCGTTTAATGCTATGAGCCAGCCCACCACCGGGTCAATTCCCGTCTCCTGTTCAATGACGGCCATCGTCGCGCCATCCCCCCTGGACCTTTGCCCGGGGTTACCCACCCTGACGGTCACTGTGGGCGAGGGAATGGCGCCCGCGAAGGAGGACTGAAAATCCGCTTCGCCGGAGCAATAGGGACACTGCTCGTGTCTTAGTGAATTGTAAAAATGGCCGTTTTCGCATTGCTTCATCTGCATGGCTTAATTCCTCAGCTTTGTCTGTATCTGTTTAATAAAGCCCGAACTCAACAGAGCTTTCCTGGCTGAAGTTGTACATCATCAGCTTGCCTTCCGTGTCCATGTAAAAAAGATATATATAGCTGTCGTCGCTTATGAGCATCGGCGCAGCGCATGACTCCGCCAGCTTTTCGGGCTCACTTCCGTCAAGATAAAGGCTATAAAGGGCGTTGTCCTCATAGCCGGTGTAATATACGCTCTGATCATCCACCGCCATGTTTAGGGCCGGGCCCCGGGCAACCAACTCGCCATCCATCCCGTCAAGCCCCATCCGCCAGATTTCGCTGCCATCCTCGGGGGATGTGATGTAATATATCCATCCGCCGTGGATGATCATCTCGTGAACATCCTGCCTAGAGATGAGTGTCAGTTCGCCGCCGTCCATGTCCATGGCGAATATGCCCGTCTTCCCTCCCACATCGCACTGGTATATCCTGTCATATGCCACATTGGTAAAAACTCCATTGGCGGGAAGTATCTCCAAAACGGAGCTTTCATCGTCCTTGTGCATCCTTATAAGGCCGCCGTTCGTCTCGGTGTCCATCGCAAAAATCCAGTCGCCGTAAACCGCCACGCAAAGGAGATTCTCTGCTATCAGATACGGCTCCTGGCCGCCGTCCGTCCTGACCTTGTAAAGCCCTGACTTGGTGCTGCCCTGTTCAAGTGCTGAAAAATATATCCAATCCCCCGCAGCGCTGATGTTCTTCACATCACTAAAACCGCTGGTGAGGCTTACATGGCTTTCATCGTCCATGTCAAAGGCGATTATATCCCCCCCGGAGTTGAGGTCGCAAAAATAGACCCAGCGCCCTTGCTTGACCATAACGGCGCCGTTTCTATAGTTAGCCGCGGTATTCCCCCGATAGTTCTTACCCTCATAGCCATAGCCATCGGGCAGTTTGAGCCACTGTCCGGCGCTGATACCGTTCTGGCTCAGGTATGACTGGGTCACCGCGGGTTCGGTGAAGCTCATTTCCGTGCCGGAAGGAACGAATATTTCCAGCGCACCTTCCTGCAAAGCGCGCAGCTCCGCAACGCTCATGCTGGCGCCGCCTATCATTTCGCTGGAGTAAAGCACTACAAAATGGCTTGAATTTTCGCCCTGCTGAAGGCTTATCCTGCGGTCAAGGCCTTTGACGTATTCCATGTAGTTGGATATCGTGATGGGATCCATATCGTAGTAATGGTATATGCCCTTTTCGCCTTGACGCGAATGACCGTAGACCCCGGCAAATATGCCCGCATCCGGAAAAGGCAGCCCCTGGGAAGCCGTGGCCGTCTCCTGCGGGTTTTGAGCCGTTTGCGCCGGTTCATTCAGCGTTTGGCTTACTGTGGGCATGTTTATGCCTGGCTGCGGGCTTTCCCCTTCGGGCCATAGCGCAAAAATCAGCGCCAGCGCGCCGCACAGCGCCAAAACTCCGGAGAGTATCAGCGCTAGTTTCCCGTTGATAAAGGAGCCCCGCTTTTTTTCTTTCTTAGCCTCCTCGCCCTTGCCTGTTGCTTCCCCTCGGCCTGCGAGCGCCGCTTTTGCGGGCGCCAGGTCTTCGTCTGACCGCACTGTTGACGTCGTGGCAGCGCTTTCTGAGGGGACATATTGTGCAATTTTCTCTTGGTTTAGATAAAACGCGCTGTGCAGGGCGTCCATACTTTTGAAACGGTCCTCTTTGCGCATCGCAAGCCCCTTCATCAGCATGGCTTCGCGCTCAGGGCTGATATCCGCGCCCAGCAATGATGGCGGAGCCAGAGTGTCCTCCACCAGCCTTTCAAGGGACTCGATGGGCATAGCGCCCGTAATCAGCTTATATATGGTGGCGCAAAGGGCATAAACATCGCTCCAGGGGCCAAAATGCCCGCTTGTCTGATACTGCTCAATTGGCGCATAGCCGGGTTTCAGCATCACCGACATGGTTTTTTTGGAATCAAACTGTCTGGCAGCGCCAAAGTCCAGAAGCTTCAGCCTGCCCCTATCGTCCAGCATGATGTTATCGGGGCTTATATCCCTGTGGATGAGGCCCGATTTATGCACCTGCTGAAGGGCCAAAATGGCCGGCTCCATCAGTTTGAAGACATAATCCGAAGGCATCCTGCCGTCTTGCTCCTCAAGAGCCTGGCTCAATGTCATGCCCTCGATGAACTCCATTATGATGTATGCAGTGCCGTTTTCGCGGAAGAAGTCACGCACCTCCACGATGCTTTCAAGGTCATGAAACCTGGCAAGCGCTCTTGCCTCGGCAAGGAATTTGTCCAGTCCGGCAGCAAAATATTCGCCATTGGTGCCTGAATAGGGCGCCACCGTGGCAGACTGAGATGTCCTGCTGACAAAGCCCGCGGGATAATATTCCTTTATGGCCACCTTCAGGCCCAGGTTCATGTCAATCCCCAGATAGGTTATGCCAAAGCCGCCCTCCCCAAGGACCCTACCCGTCAGATACTTTCCCGCCAGCACCGTCATTGGCGGAAGCTGATGGGGGTAAACGGAAGCGCTATTATTAAAGCCGCAATGCCCGCATTTGCCGCCGGATTCTTCCATGGAGCCAAGACAGCCCATACATAGTTTTTCTATGTTATCATAAAAGTCCATCTGAGCAGACAAAATCCCCCTATGTTAAGTCGTGTTGATTTCACTATGTTTGTTGTCGGCCTTCCTTCAGGGCCCGACAACCCGCAATTTCTTCGAAATTTGCTAAACCAACCTCTCTTGTTTGTTGGCGGCCTTCCCTCCGGACCCGACAACCCGCAGTTTCTTCGAAATTTGCTAAACCAACCTCACTATGTTTGTTGGCGACCTTCCCTTCCGGGCCCGACAACCCGCAATTTCTTCGAAATTTGCTAAACCAACCTCTCTTGTTTGTTGTCGGCCTTCCCTCCGGGCCCGACAGCCCGCAATTTCTTCGTAATTTGCTAAACCAACCTCTCTTGTTTGTTGGCGGCCTTCCCTCCGGGCCCGACAACCCGCAATTTCTTCGAAAATTGCTAAACCAACCTCTCTTGTTTGCTGGCGGCCTTCCCTTCCGGGCCCGACAACCCGCAATTTCTTCGAAATTTGCTAAACTTATTATACCATGATATCAGCGGAAATGAAATACATGACTCAACGAATGAAACCGCGCCCCTTTTTGTTCTTTTCGCCGTTCACGGCCAAATATAAGAAAATCCCGCCGCAAAAAAATGCGACGGGAAAATACATTATTTGTCTTGTTTCTTCAACTTTTCGTTACTTTGCTTTTGTTTACTATCTCTTTAATGCTAAATTCTACTTAAAGTATATTTTCGCCGCTTCGTATATGTCTGCGGGAACGTCCTTGCGCACTGTGACCGCCGTATCGATGTCGGCCTTCACGATCTTTGTGCCCTGGAGCGCTACCATGCTGCCATAATCCTCTTTGACGACCATTTCGCCAGCCGCAACGCCCATGCGCGAGCCCAAAATGCGGTCGAAGTTGGAGGGCGGGCCTCCCCTTTGCAGATGGCCCAGCACAACGCTTCTGCACTCGAAGTACTTGCGCTTTTCATCCAGACTTTCGTCATTTCTCATGCTTTCTTCAATTGCGGAAGCCAGATCCTTGGCCAGGTTGGAGTTCACAAGCAGCTTGTGACCAAAGGCGTCGGTACCCAAATCGCCCTGCTCAAGACCATCAATCT
>JBNRMR010000085.1:0-14815 GCA_050309705.1 Christensenellales bacterium
TAGGCGAAGTGGACGCCGTCGACCTCTATCGCCGGGGCCTCTTCCATGCCCTGGGTGACGGGGCCGCTCTGCTCCATGGGCTCGTCCATTAATGGCGAACACCCTCTCAGCGGCGGCGAAGGAGGCGTTTATGTTAAACAGGCGGTAAGAAGCGTCGTTTATTATGTTCATGAAGCCCGGCAGCAGCGTCAGGAAGGCGATCAGCCCGCCCAATGTGAGGCTGCCCTGAAGGCAGAAAAGACCTCCCAGCATCAGACACAGCATGAACGAGAGGGAGCCGGAAAGGTTGAAGCATAGATAGCCCTTGTACTGGGCGCGGTCGTTGGCGATGGCCTTATCCCGGGCTTTGACGGCGTTATCGCCGTATTGCTTATAGAAGGTATCCTCCAGATTATAGCTTTTCACCACCTGCATGCCGCCGGTCATATCCACCACCGTGTCCACCACCTGGGCGTTGAAGGCCATATATTCCTTCGAGCCGGCCTTGAACCGGGTGATCAGCCGCGAGCCCAGGGGCAGAAATACCGCCGTGGGGATTATCGATATCACAAAGAGCAGCGGGTTCAGATAGAGCAGGTATATCAGGTAGAATACCAGCAGGAAGGGGTCGGCCAGCGCGATGGTCAGATCATCCTGGACGAAGCGGATGATGAGGTCGATATCGGTGGTGAGCCTGGAAAGGTAATCGCCCGTGCGGGATTTGGACAGGGACTGGGCCGTCAGGCGGGATATGTGCCTGACCGCATCGTTTTTGATGTCCCTTATGGTGTGGGTGGCGGCCTTTCCTGAGGCATAGCGCAAGGAAAAGGACGAAAGCGCCCTTGCCAGCAATATGGCCGCCGCGGGCAGAACGACATTAAGCGCCCCGGAAAAAGCGCCTGCCTGGAGGGAGTCCACCGTGCGGCGGATAAGGTCCGACCCGGCGACTTCCATGGCCGAGCCGAGCACGCCCGCAAGAGCGGCCAGCAGCACCAACGGCCAGTAGCGCCTAAAATATGCCCACAGGCGCCCGAGGGTCTTGAAGCTGAATCTCTCCCCGGAGGCCTTTCTGCCGCTTCTTTTTTTCATATCTTTATTTTTGCTCCCTGAAGGTGAATTGCAAAATAGATTCGATAAAGGGCGTATGTTCAAATCTCTGCAATTAATATAATGTTTATTCGCCAGGTTTAGATTTCGCATTCCCCATACGGCATAAAGACGAATGCAATGATGATCTTCGCTCTGCTTCAGCCAATGCCCATAAGTTGTTCAAAATTCATAGAGATATGGCGTTGTTTCGGACATTCTCTTATGCCAGCCATGTTCAATCGCCACACAATGGCGGGAGGACGACGAAAAGAACTTGTCGATGTCCTCTTGCGCAGACTCATCCGTAACACGATATCCTGCGCGGGGGCAATCGCGCGGGGTTAGCCAGTGCGGAAGCGGCGGTTCGGTTAGAGCCCATACCAAGCCTTTCGACTTATCCATGTCTTTCCTGTATGGAATACGGGAATGAACTTATCTATATTTGGTTCTTCGCTGACATGAAACAATCTCACCTACATGCCTCCCAAATATAAACACTGCTCACCCGCTAACAGCGCTAACAGCTCATCTATACATCATCTTCGTGGTATAGTGCGACTTGCCGGAAGCTTTCCATATTTACCAGCACGAGAAACAATTTGTATATCCACCCATAAAAGCCCGAATTATACAAGTAATATTATATGTAATATTACGCCGGATAGCAAGGGCGTTTAGCCCCTTTGCCGCTATGTTTATTCAAAATCAGCATTTTTTCAACTGGCGCTAGCGGTAATTTCCCAGGTTTTTGTCCGTCTTAGCTTTTGCGTTTTTTACTTATTCACGTTGCTTAGACTGCGTTATGCTCAATACATTGGTCATAGTCAATATGTTGAGCGTGCTATGCTGAACCCGGTGATGTGTATGATAAGCTATGATCCTTCTTACAAAACGCTTCTAAGGAAAAATATTACCGAGTATCACCTGATTTATAAACAGGGGGTTTCTGCAAACATTTTGCGCCGGATGAAGCATGGGAAGAACATTACTCTCAAAACCCTAGACACCCTTTGCTTTATATTGGATTGCGATGTATCTGATATTATTGAGTACAGAAAAGATACTTAAAGCGCAATGCTTATATTTCTACTTAAAGGACAGCCCGCTGTTTCGGCAGGCTGTCTTATTTTCTTGAAATGATAGTATAATAGGCGAAGGCGATATATTAAAACAACTCACAGATATGCATTGATCCTCAGATGCTTCCGATGAATCGTCCCCCAAGGAAATATATAGTGCTTCGATTTCCTTTTGAGCACTTATCAACGCAGCCTCTTATTCGACTTCGCACCACTTTCGGTTATATAAAGTTGCAACCTATATTGGTTATACTATCAATACCGATAAAGGTGGTGTTTACATGTTTGAGATCGATAATCAATATGCAAAAGCGAATGTGCCCGGACGATACGCTGGCGCGGTTTACCAAACCCCAAGTGGGTTAAATGCGGGTTATTGGCAAAGAAAAATCCCGATAAACCGCTGTCTACCGGGATATCTCATGGCACCCCCAAGGGGATTCGAACCCCTGTTGCCGCCGTGAGAGGGCGGTGTCCTAGGCCTCTAGACCATGGGGGCATTGGCAGCGGAACTAGGATTCGAACCTAGAAAATACGAGTCAGAGTCGTAGGTGTTGCCGTTACACTATTCCGCTATGGCGCCCGCGAGGTTTAATCTCTAAAGGCGCGATAATGATCATACATGATTTAGATATCTTTGTCAAGTTTTTTCTTTGATCAATTTCATCAAAAATTAAACTGGGCCGCGAAATCACTTTCCCGCAATCCTGGCGCCCGTAACATTGGCCGTGGCCACCAGTCTGCCGGATTCGTCGGTTACATCCACAGAGTATACGCAGGTCCTTCGGCCTTTATGCACCGCGGTGGACTTTGCAGTGAGCAGACCGGCTCTGGCGCCGCTCAAATACGATATTGAACAGTTCAAAGTCACCGTCTGAATGCCGCCAGCGTTTGCCGCCGCAGCAAAGGCAAGATCGGCAAGGGTGAATATGGCCCCGCCCTGGACCATTCCACTGGCATTCAAATGGGCGGGGGTTGCAAGCAATGTGCAGACAGCACCGTCTTCACCCGCGCCTTCGATATTTATGCCCATATCCCTTGCAAAAGCATCATTGGCGAAAAAAGCTTTCAGTTCGCTAAAATTCATGTCTCCCTGCCCTTATCCCCGCGGTTCTTCCTCATCTGTGAAAAGCTCCGCGCCGCAGGAGCAAAGATGATCCTCATCAGCGTTGAAGCTCTCTATGTCGAAGAGTATCTGCCTGTCGCATTTCGGGCAGGTAAGCTCGATATAGCCTTCAGCCTCATCCTCGTCCTCGTCCTCATCGTCATCATCTTCTTCGAACAAATCCTCGACAAGCTCGTCCAAAGCGTCTGCAATATCGTCAACATCGTCCTGGAGCTCTTGAGTGTCAATTGAAATGGCCTCAACCTCGGAATTAATTTCGCACAGAACGTCCACTGTGGCACCCAAAACAAGCTTTAAGTCCCCTTCAATTTTAAGGCCGTCCATTAGACCTTTGAGATATGCGATTTTCTCGTTTATTGCTGACATAATACTTCCTTCCTTTTTCAGACTCCCTTGCGGCGCAAGCCGGGAGTGATGCTCTTTCATGCTGGGCGCTGCTTGGGAGAAAACAATAAGCGGGAGCTTTTTGTTTTCGTGGGTGGGTGGGGCCCTCCCTGCCCTAGACCGGCATATGCAAAATACGGGGAGAACTCTCCCCGTGTTTTGTTAGACTCTTTTGGTTTATGCGCGCTCCATATATTCGCCGTTGCGGGTGTCCACCCGGATGAAGTCCCCTTCGTTCACAAAAAGAGGAACATTCAGCGTGTAGCCTGTCTCCAGGGTTGCCGGCTTGGTGACGTTGTTGGCAGTGTCGCCCTTCGCGCCCGGATCGGAGCGTGTCACCTGAAGCACCACAAAGTTCGGCGGCTCAACGGAGAAGGGCGCTCCCTTGAAAAAGCGCATAGTCACATTGGAATTTTCCTTCACAAAGCCCATGGCATCCTCAACCTGGGCATAATTCAGCGCAAGCTGCTCAAAGTTCTGGATATCCATGAAATAGTAAAGATCGCCATCGTTATACAGATACTGGAACTCTTTGTTCTCAATATGAGCCTTCTGAAATTTGTCACTTGGGTTAAATGTCTTTTCAAGCACCTGCCCCGTGACAACATTCTTTATCTTTGTACGGACAAAAGCTGATCCTTTTCCGGGCTTCACATGCTGAAAGTCCACTATACTCCATACTCCGCCGTCCATTTCGAACGTATTTCCTTTTCGGAAATCCCCTGCTGAAATCATTAACAAAACCTCCGTAGTTTATGCAACAAATATTTCCAAACGCCTCAAGGCCGGCTCTCCCGCCCAAAAGCGTTATAGTATTATCAACTGCTTTGAGCTCTTAGAAAGTATCTCGCAGCCGTCGTCGGTGACCAGCACCAGGTCTTCTATGCGTACGCCTCCCTTGCCCGGAAGGTATATCCCCGGCTCGACAGTGACTATCATGCCGCTTTGCAGCACCTGCTCGGAGGCGGCGGAAAGCCTCGGCGCTTCGTGTATCTCCAGGCCAACGCCATGGCCTGTGCTGTGGCCAAAGTTTTCGCCATAGCCAAGGGCTGTGATGTGATCTCTGGCGGCGGCGTCCACATCCTTGCACTTTGCGCCTGCCTTAACTGCTGCAAGGCCCTTCAAATTTGCTTCCAGTACAATATTATATATCTTTTCCAGCTCCTGGTCAATGCTGCCCACGGCGATTGTCCTTGTAAAATCCGAGCAGTAGCCGTTAATTTTGCAGCCTATATCAAAAGTAATGAGATCACCCTGTCTGATCTGCCTTTGGCCTGAAATCGCATGTGGCTTTGACGAATTTTCCCCGCCGGCCACGATGGGGCTGAATGAAAAGCCCTCCGCACCGTTGTCCAGAAAAAACTTATACAAAAGCGCCACCAGACTCATCTCGGTCATTCCCGGCCTTATCACCGTTAAAAGGTATCCGAAGGCATCGTCCGTCAGTGCCTCGGCCCTTTTAATATTTGCAACTTCTTCCGCTGTTTTTATCGCCCTTAGATCCTCAACCTCGCCGCCGCCCTTCAGCAGCTCAACGCCCGAAAGCGCACTTTTCAGCCCCTCATATTCGTTCAGCGTAATTGAGTCCGCTTCAATATATAGCTTATCCACAGCTGCGTCATTCAAAACCCTGCGGATGATATCATTTTGCCTGCTACCGGCGGAGGTTTCGCATATTATAAAGCCTGGCGACTGCTGGTGAGCCTGCTCGGTATATCTGAAGTCGGTTATGATGGCCCGAAGCGAGCCGTCCTTGCCGCCATTTTCAAGCAGCAAAACGCCCTCGCCCGTAAAACCGCTGAGATAGCGGATGTTCTCCGGCTTTGTTATCAGCGACGCAGTTGCCCGGGGCCGCTTTGATGCCAATGATTCAGCTTTCATAATCACAGTACCTCCATATCCACTAAATTATAACAAATACAGCCGCTTTGCGCAAACTAATTATATTGCCATGGTAATATGGTATTTGTGGGGATATAATGACTTATAGCAGCAAAAGGATTGAAGCCTTGACCATTTTGAGTTATACTTTAATTGAATATTATTAGATTGCGCAGGAGAGAAAATGGAAAGACCAAAGCCCCGGCTATCAGAAAACAAGCTTTTGATGCTTTATGCCGTTGACAAGCTTGGCTGCATCACCAATAATCAGGCCCTGCAGTTTTTCATAGAAAATGATTTTATGGACTATATCGACGTTCAGCTCTCGCTGGCGGAGCTCACCGACGGTAAGCTGCTGCACGCCGTTTCCCAGCCAGCCGGACTCACCTATTATGTGACGGAGCTGGGCCTTGACGCGATAGAGTTTTTCAAGAGCAAGGTGCCCGTCAGCAGACGCGATGCCGTTGATTGTCAAGCGGAGAAATGGCGTGATGTGTTCATGCTGGAATCCCATGTGTTCGCGGATTATACCACCGCCATAAATGGCGATATCGTCGTGCGGCTTGCTGCCAGGGAAAACGATCTGCTGCTCTTTGAGATGAGTATATCGGTGCCCAGTTCAAAGGAAGCGGAGATCATGTGCGAAAACTGGAAGAAGAATTCCTCGCAGGTATATGCCGCCGTGCTGAACATGCTATCCGGCTAATGTGGGATGCGATGCAGGGCTCTACCCTCGCGCTCCCGCCAGCCAAAGGGATGCCCCTTTGAAACCCCGCAGGGCTCTGCCCTGCATCCGCAAGTTTTTTGTCGCACTCCCCTTGACCCTTTATCATTTTTATCCGCTCTATAAAAATTTTGATCAACCTTTTTTAAAAGGTTGCGGGGTCTGGGGTGGAACCCCAGTACGTCTCCCATATACAAAGAAGCCGGCTGTTGCCGGCCTTTTTGTGTGTTAAAGAAAATATTATCTCTTGCTGAGGACTTCTTTTTCGTAGCGCTTTGCCTCGGGCAGCCATTCACCGCGCACCGGCACGCCGCTGAGCTCGCAGTAATAATCCCACACCGCGCCGAAGGGGAAGCTTTTGAGCTCCTCGTTCATGGCCAGGCGGGAGGTGAAGTCGCCTGTGTTTTCGTATTCCTTGAGGGTGGCGACGGGGTCCAGAAGGGCTTGCATCAATGTGCGCAGGGCGGCCCTCATGCCCACCACCCATGCGGCCACGCGGTTGATGGTGGCGTCGAAGTAGTCCAGGGCGATATTGGTGCGGCCAAGGAGATCGCCCCTGACGATGCACTTCATGACGGCGCTGACCTCATCGTTGAAGTTGGTCACATGGTCGCTGTCCCAGCGGACGGGGCGGCTTAGGTGCAGCAGAACCTCATCCATGAAGCAAAGGGCGGAGGGCAGTTTGTCTGCAACGCTCTCTGTGGGATGGAAATGGCCCATGTCGAAGCAGACCATCTTGTTGTTCCTGGTGGCGTAGGACACATAAAATTCGTTATTTCCCACGGTGTAGCTCTCGGCGCCGATGCCGAAAAGCTTGCTTTCAACAGCGTCCTTGACATAATTCTTGGAAATATCCTCGGCGTAAATCTCGTCCAGCGACTTTTTAAGGCGCATCCTGGGGCCATGCATATCCACAGGCACTTCCTTGCTGCCGTCGGGGATCCAGATGTTCATGACGGAGGCGTTGCTCAGCTCCTTGCCGAAGTATTCGCTGATCTTGCGGCTGGCGATGCCATGATCCACCCAGTATTTGCGGATGCCCTCATCGGCGCTGGAAAGGGTGGCCACGTCGCTTAGGGGATGGGAGAAATAGGTGGGGTTAAAGTCCAGCGCGACTTCGTTTTTCTTGGCGAAGTCCACCCATGAGGCGAAGTGCTGGGGAAGAATCGCGTCCCGCTCCACCTTTTTGCCGCCGAAATCGCCGTAGATGGCGTGAAGATTGATTCTGTGCTTTCCGGGGATCAGCGACAGCGACTTTTCGATGTCGGCCATCAGTTCGTCGATATTGCGGGCCTTGCCGGGGTAATTGCCGGTGACCTGTATGCCGCCGGTCAAGGGGCCTGCGCTTTCAAAGCCCTGGACGTCGTCACCCTGCCAGCAGTGCATGGAGATGGGAATTTGCTTTATGGTTTCTATGGCTTTGTCCGTGTCCACGCCTATGGAGGCGTAAAGCTCCTTTGCTGCCAAATAATTTTGATGAACTTTTCTCATGTCTTTTCTCCTTTTTACTCACGCTCCGCATTTAGTTATAACCATTTTATTACATTGATTGTGAAAACACAAGCCTTTTTTGGCCTTGATCCCAGGAATGGCAAAACCTTTGCCCAAAGCCTGTTTTGGTTGACATACTTCCTTTTATTCATTATAATTGGGCTGATATTTTCATATTTACACCAAGGAGCGATTTTTCGATGAACATAAAAGCGAACGATCTTAGAGCCAAATTTTTGAAATTCTTCGAGGAAAAGGGACATGCCGTCATTCCCTCGGCATCGCTTATCCCCGAAAATGACCCTACAGTCTTGTTTACAACCGCCGGGATGCACCCGCTGGTGCCGTATCTGCTGGGAGCGGCACATCCCATGGGCACCCGTCTTACTAATGTTCAAAAGTGCATCCGCACCAATGATATCGACGCCGTGGGGGACGCTTCCCACCTGACCTTCTTCGAGATGCTGGGCAACTGGTCCCTTGGCGATTATTTCAAAAAAGAGATGATCCCCTGGAGCTGGGAGTTTTTGACATCCAAGGATTGGCTGGGCCTTGACCCCGAAAACCTTGCATTCACTGTCTTTGCCGGCGACGAAAACGCCCCCAGGGATATGGAGAGCGCAGGTCTTTGGAGGAGCTGCGGCGTGCCGGAGGAGAAGATTTTCTTCTGCGATGCCGAGCATAACTGGTGGGCGCCCGGCAGTTCCGGCCCCTGCGGCCCGGACACGGAAATGTTCGTCATAACAGACAAAGAACCCTGCAGTCCGGATTGCAGCCCCGCCTGTTCCTGCGGAAGGTATCTGGAGATATGGAACGACGTTTTCATGCAGTATAACCTCCATCCGGATGGAAAGCTGGAGACTTTAGCCAAGAAAAATGTGGACACGGGCATGGGCCTTGAACGCACAATCTGTGTGCTTCAGGGCAAGCAGTCGGTCTATGAAACCGAGCTTTTCAGCGATATACTGGGCAAGATCGAGGAGCTTTCGGGCAAAGAATATGCAAATGCTCAGGGCGACGATCTTAAGGCGTTCAGGGTTATCGCAGATCATCTGCGTACTGCCACGTTTATAATGGGTGACACGAAAGGCGTTTCACCCTCCAACACCGACCAGGGCTATGTGCTGCGCCGTTTGCTGCGCCGGGCCATCCGCTTTGGCAATCAGCTTGGAGTGCCGGAGAACAGGCTGACGGATATCGCCCAGGTGGTGGTGGACCAATACTATAAGGCCTACCCCGAGCTTAAGGCCAACGAAGGCTTCATAATGGAGCAGCTGAGGCTTGAGGAAGCGAAGTTCCAAAAGACAATTCGCCAGGGCATACGCGAGTTCGACAAGATACTGCGCAGGCTGAATGGCAAAACGCTTATCGACGGCCCCACAGCCTTCAGGCTTTACGACACCTTCGGCTTCCCCATCGAGATGACGGCGGAGCTTGCTGCTGAAAACGGGCTTACCGTTGATATCGACGGCGAGGACGGCTTCAACGCCCGCTTTAAGCGCCATCAGGAGGTTTCCAACGCGGGGGCTGACCAGCGCTTCAAGGGCGGCATGGCCGACACCAGCGATGAAACCACCAAGCTTCATAGCGCCACCCATCTGCTCCTGGCGGCCCTTCAGGCAAACTTGGGCGAGGATATCCAGCAGCGGGGCTCCAACATAACCGCCGACAGGCTGCGCTTTGACTTTAACTTCCCCCGAAAAGTGACCCGCGATGAGCTGGACGTTTTGGAGGCCTGGGTGAACGACGCCATAAAAGCCGCCGCTCCCGTTACAGTGGAGGAGATGACATTGGACGAGGCCCGCGCAATCGGCGCGACGGGGGTTTTCGAGGCCCGCTACGGCGAAAAGGTGAAGGTCTACAGCATGGGCGGTTTCTCCAAGGAGATCTGCGGAGGGCCTCATGTTGAAAACACGGGCGATATTAAGTCATTCAAGATTCAAAAAGAGGAAAGCTCCTCATCCGGCGTGCGCAGGATAAGGGCCGTTGTGGGCAAGTAGCTTTTTTGCAGTGAGTAATGAAAACCGGCGGGGGTCTTTATGGAAATCGGCATAAGGGCGGTGGCGGCTAAGGACATGCCCCAATGGCTGTCGCTGTCAAGGGAATATGACAGGTATGTCGAAGCACTTCAGCCGGGCCTTGTGAAATGGTATGAAGGCGGCGAAGACTCCCCATCCTTTGAAAGCTATATGAATGCGAAGATTCGCCAAGGAGAAGCGTATATGGCGGTTGACGGCGAAGAAAAGTGCCTTGGCATAATCGCCTTTTCAACGAGGAATAACAGGATCTCTTTTTTCGCGGTGTCCCATGCCGAACGGTTTGATGACGTGGGCGCAAGGCTTCTGGAAAAGGCCTTGAAGCTGTTGAGGGCAGATTCCCCAATACGGATAACGGTGGTTAAGACCTATTTGGGGCATCTGGAAAAGCAGCGCGATATCATTAAGAGATATTGCTTCAAGTATGAGAGAGATGATTTGGAAAACGGCATCCCTGTGGAGGTTTTTGTCATGTAGCACCTCTGAGACGCTGATCAGAGCAGGAAACCGGCCTGCCAGACCACCAGCAGAGTGCCGTCCTTAACCTGGACGGCGCTTTTTTGCCCCATAAACTCGTTGCTGACGCCTATGGGCATTGAGTTTTGAAGTGTATAATCCCGCAGGGGATATTTAAGGCCGCAAAGGTTCACTCCCCTTGCGGTATCGCCGCCGCTGAAAACGGAGATATAGCCCGAGGCCCCCTCACCAAAGCAGATTTCGCCATTCGTGACGGCTGTCGCGGCATAGCCTTCGCCCATGAGATAGCCCCTTCCGCCGATCTTGCTGATGTGGATTAGGGCCTGAAAATTGGCGAGGCTGTGGTCAAGGCGCCCGCCCAGGCAGCCGTGGAGTATGAACAAGCGAAGGCCCTTTGTGATGGCAAGCTTTACGGCGTAGACGGTGTCGGTTTCGTCCTTCTCCTTCGGCAAAGTGAGCGCTCCTTCAGGCACAAAACCCAGGGAGTCGAAGTCGCCCAGGATTATGTCCGGCTTCACGCCAATTTTGTGCAGATGGTCAAGACCGCCGTCAGCAGCGATTACGAGATCGCCCTTTTGGGGCGCAAAAGCCTTTCGGACGAAGTCAGAGGCGCCGACGATATGGCAAAAATGAGCTTTTTCTTCATCTGCACTTTCGATGTGCAGCGCGTCTAAAACAAAGTTATGTTTCTTTAAAATCAAGCAATCACCCCCTTGACGCATTATACCATTTTTTTGCGGCCAGCTAAAGCAAAACATAAGGCGGAAAGCGTTTTTGCGGCAGCTACGGCAAAATCTAAAAGGGCGGAAAGCTTTTTTGCGTCAGCTACAGCAAAATCTAAAAGGGCGGAAAGCTTTGTGCATTTCCGCTCTTTTATCATAGTCTAGTTAGACCTCTTTAAGTGTTATTAAATTCCCTTTGATTACTGGCCGCTCATCTTGCGCTGCTGGTCCTGAATCATCTTCTTGACCATATTGCCGCCGATATAGCCGGCATCCTTGCTCTTTATGTCGCCGTTATAGCCCTGCTTCAGGTTAACACCGACTTCGTTGGCCACCTCAAACTTAAGATTGTTAAGATGCTGCATGGCCGCGGCTTTCGCCTGGCTGTTGCTGCTGCTACTGGAAGAGTTGTTCTGCATTCTGTTCACCTGCTTTCAATTGGTTTGAAATGTTAGTTCTTTGTTGACAATTAGCCTGGATTACTGCTGGTTAGCATGTTCTTTTTCATACTGTTCAATCATCTTCTTAACCATGTATCCGCCGACATAACCGTTCTCGCGAGCGCTCAGGTCACCATTGTAACCCTGCTTGAGGTTGACACCCAGTTCTCTTGCCACTTCGTACTTCATGTTGTCCATGGCAGCCCTGGCTTCGGGTATGCTGGTTTTGTTGCTGTTGTTTGTTGCCATTCATTTCACCTCCTGTTTGTTGTTCACTGGTATCATGTCCTTTTAAGGAGTTTTTAAAGCTGTCAATGTACGGACATTATGAAAAAAAAAGGAAATGATACTTAGCTTTAGCTTTCTATCGTTATTGAAGAAAGCGCATTTATTATTTGCGCTCATTGATTTTTTATTTGTAGCAAAATATTCAATTGCAGTTTGTGATCAACATATTCCAACCAAGTACTAGGATTGCATTCAAAATTTCGCGCGCTTTGCTTCCCTTATTTGCTGTTGCAAACTTGCATTTGACAAAAAACAAAGCTATGAAAGGCAGCGATGACAAAAAGAATTGTATAGTTGTTAAAACGTCTGCCTTGTGGATGCGCGATATTTGCCGGGAACCGCAATTTGGAAGACAAAAAAGCCCCCGTGCCATGAATCACAGAGGCTTTTCTTTATGGATAAAAAATTATGCGGGCTAAGAAAGAATACTTCCATGGGCATGAGGCATGGCCCGCGCACCCTTTTCGATAACCGGGACGAAGCCGCCAAGACTTTAAAGGCCTAGGCAGACACATCCTCCTTTTTCTCTTTTGGGTCACCGTTTCTCTTGAGCAGCGTGTTTATGCCGTACATGAACATGGAGAATATGGAAAGGGCCAATGCGGCATAAATGACGTAGAGATTGTAGGGCTCAAGAAACTGGCGGAAAAACGTCATGACGATGCCCAGGAATATGAGCGCCGTGGCGATCTTCCCATATATCTTCGAAAAGACGACAATGTCTCTCTTTTTGTACAGGAAAGCGCCGCCGACAACCATTATCGTCTCCTTAACCACGATGATTATCAGCACAAAAAGCGGAAGCGCACCGTCTATACAAAGGCAGAAAAGCACGGCTATTTGCATAAGCTTGTCCGCAAGCGGGTCCATCACCTTGCCCCAATCTGTGATGAGGTTCTTCTTTCTGGCGATATAGCCGTCCAGCAGGTCGGTCAAGCCAGCGACAATAAAAATGATCAGTGCCATCCACGGCTCGTATTTAAAGTATACAAAGATAAATACGGGCACAAGAAAAAATCTTATCATCGTAAGGATATTGGGAAGATTCTTCATTGTACCTCCTGCACACTCGGTAGAATACTTTGTTATATAATACTACACGAATATTGCACAAATGTAAATTGAAAAACCTAAACTTTGTGATTTTCTCCTTTTTTACCGCAAAGCTTATTTACCCGATCCCTAATGACTCTATGGCCTGCTTAAGGCTTGCAACCGGCAGGGGCGTTATGCCGAAACCGATGGCATCGCGCTGGTTGGCGCTGGGCAAAATGACCTTTTTGCAGCCCATGTTGATGGCCGCCCGCAGCTTTTCGTGGATTTCACCCACGGGGAGGACATCCCCCCGAAGGGTAATCTCACCGGTCATGGCGACATCCTTGTCGATGGGCCTGCCTGTAAGGCCGCTGTATAGGGCCAGGGCAGCCGCCATGCCGATGGAAGGCCCGTCCACATTGCCGCCGCCCATGCAGTTGAAAACGGCGCTTTTACCCGCAAGGGCGCCCCCTGTCAGCGAGTTGACAGCTCTGAAGGCGTTCTTTGCGGCGTCCTTGGCCATGCTGCCGGCGGCTTCGTTTATCGAGACGCTGCCGTCGCCGTCGAATATGTCCACCTCCACGCCCAGCATGCAACCGCGCCTTCCTGCAACGCCAAGAGCGTAGACCACTCCGGCTTCGCAGGTGGGAAGGCCCGTCTCTCCCCTTTCCAGGCAAAACATGCCCGCAGCCTCGCCGACATGGCGAACATCAACCTCCTTGCCCTCGCGAAGGGCAGCCCCATGAGCGCCAAGAAGAATGCGCACGGCCTCCCTGCCATCATGGGCGGAAAGGGCAATATGCTCTGCGGCGCCTTCACTCAATGGGATATGAAGGCGGCCGGCTGCACCTTTCACTATTTTCATAAGCATTTCGCTGCTGAGGGAATTGAAGTTTATTACGGCGCAGCGGGAGACGAGTGCGGCGGGCAGCTCGCTCTCGCTTCTGGTGGTGGCGCCGATGAGGACGAAATCAGCCGGGGCGCCTTCGTCAAAGAGCCGCTTTATATACATAGGGATATTCTCGTCGGAGGGATCGTAATAGGATGAATGGAAGTTGACGCGCCTGTCCTCCAGCACCTTCAAAAGCTTGTTCAGATTCATTGGATCCATCTCGCCAATCTCGTCGATGAACAGTATGCCGCCGTGAGCCTGAGTCACAAGGCCGGTTCGCGGCTCGGGTATGGCTTCGCTGGCAAGGGAAGATCTTGCGCCCTGGTATATGGGATCGTGGACGGAACCGATAAGGGGGTTTGTGCCGTCGCGGGGGTCAAAGCGCAGCGTGGCGCCATCGGCCTCCACAAAGGGCGCGGCTTTGCTGAAAGGCGAATATCGGGAGAGCTTTGCGCTTTCAAGGGCCATTCTGGCGGCAGTGGTTTTGCCCACGCCCGTGGGACCGGTCAATATCATGTGTTGGGGATAGGGCGTGCAAAGGCAGGAAAGTATGGCTGAAAAGGCCTTGTCCTGGCCAATAAGTTCACCGGATTTGGTGGGGCGAAGGGCCTTGCCGGCGTTAATGGCGACGCTATCGCTCTTGACAAGCTGGGCGTACTTCAAAAGAGTGGACGGGTTTTCGCTCTTGTTCTTTTTCACCAGGATGTTCATGCGCACGTCCTCAAAGACCTTCTGCTGGTTGCGCATCAGTTCCTCCTCGGCCAGCGAGTCGATCTGCTTTTTGGCCAGCATAACCGCCTGCCAGTGGGCCACTTGCTTTTCCATCTCTTCAAAGGTGGCGTCGGGCCGGTTCATCACCAGCATGCTCAGCGCCTTTAACTGCTCCTTGCCGCCGCTTTTAAGTGCATTTTCAAGTCCAAGCTTTTGTAGCCTTTCGTCGAAGCTATCCCCCATCACCTCCCGAAGGGCCTCCATAATGGCCTGGGTGCGCGCACTTTTGTCTGTGATCATTTCCTCTCCTCCTGAATCGTGTTTTATGCTGTGTATATTTTAATTTTTGCCAGGGCTGTCAATTTCTGGAAATTGTCTCTAAACGCAGAACATCCGAAGGAACGACTGTCCCTTCGGGTGCTCTTTTTGCTTTTTATCTATATTTTTATAACAAACACTTC
>JBNRMR010000086.1:0-6433 GCA_050309705.1 Christensenellales bacterium
ATTATATTGTTGTGTTATACTAATTTAAATAATAATTGAAAGTGCTGTTTGAAATATTGCAAGAAATCGCAGTCAAAATGAATTAATTTCAAAGGCGAGTAAAGGAGAATGACTATGACTATACTGAAAGCGGAAATGCGAAGCACAAACACAAAGCCCAGGCAACTCAGGCGCAAGGGGATCATTCCCGGCGTTATATATGGCAAGGACCTGCAAGAGTCGCTGAGCATCCAGTTTACAAAGTCGGAAATCGCGCAATTCCTAAAGTCCAATTCCACGGGGAGCAGGGCTGAACTCACGATTGATGGCAAAAAGTATCCGACACTGTTGCGGGAGATCAAATATGTGACCGCAACCAGCGATCTGGAGCATCTGAGCTTCCAAAAACTGGTGGCGGGAGAAATCGTCTCCAGCACGGCCAGAATTGTAATTTTGAACAGGGAAAAGGTTTCGGGAGTGGTCAACCTGCTCCAGTCCGAGATTGCCTACCAAGCGCTCCCGGCGCATTTGTTTGACAGGGTTGAAATTGATCTTGAAGGAAAGCAGCCCGGAGACAACATCAGCGTCAGCGATCTTGACATCGTAAATAATGATGATATCGAAATTTTGAGCCCCCTTGACACGATGCTGATTTCAATCACCGATATCCTCAGGCAGGTGGAAGCGTCTGAAGATGAAGAGGCAGAGACCCCCGCTGAAGACGAATAATAAACCAGCCTTTGCATTTTATTCCGTGCCGCTTGGCATGGAATAAATTTTTATAGGGGCAAAAACGCAGCAAAAGTGACTTGAACTTACTGACAGACTGTGTTATAATTATAACAGTCATTCGGGAATGCGGCCATGATATTATTGGAAAACTGGCCGGTCGCTCCGTTCATGCGCTGGCGGGAGTGCATGAAAAAGCGCTTTCACCCGCAAAGTATTCTTGCCCTGTTTTGTTTCCGGGTTCGTCGGCTGTGGCGCGGAAAGGGGAAAACGCTCTGGAAAAGAAGCCGCAAAAGGATGATAAACGGCATAATAAAGCGTTTTTGCAGGGACTGTCTTTTTTATCTCAAATTGGTGTCACGATGGCGGCCTGTGTGCTGATAGGCGTGTTTCTTGGCAGGTTTATAGACAGCTTCCTGGACACATCGCCTTGGTTTTTGTTGCTGTTTTCTTTTCTTGGGGTAGGCGCCGCCTTTAAGGCGCTGTTTGATCTTGGTGGGCGCAAATGATAATCCTCTTGAAAGGTGCACTATGAAAATATCCGACCTCGCCAAAAGGCTTCTGTTGACCATCTGCATCCTTGCCGCCGTTCTTATGGCGGCCTCAGTCGTCTACTACCGGTCATCCTCCTGCCTTCCCTTTGTCTTTGGCGTCCTCTTGGGCGCAGCGGTGGGCGCGGCTAAGGTCATAATATTGGAGCTGGCCGTCGACAAAGTCCTTAGCATGGAAAAAAAGGCCGCCGGAAATTACGCCCGCCTTCAGCACACCCTACGGTTGCTGCTCACAGCAGCGGCGCTGGTGCTGGCCGCCCTCGTGCCGGGAATCAGCCTTTGGGGCGCGGCAGCAGGAATATTGACTTTTCAGGCATCAGTATACATTCAGCGGTTCTTTTTTAAAAAATAATCGGCTCTTGATGCCCTTGACATACCTTCCCTATGAGGTGATATGATTTGACATTTGGCATTGAAAACATATGGAAAATTGATTTAGGCGGCGCTGAGCTGTGGATCACACAGACCATAGTCAATACCTGGATTATTATGGCTTTGTTGATTGCTCTCGCCGTTTTTGTACGCATAAGGCTTAGACGCTTCAAAGAAATTCCCAGCGGCTTTCAGTCCATAATAGAAGCCGCCGTTGAGATTTTCGACAATTTCATGCTTAGCTCGGTCGGTGAAAAGCTCATGTCCCTTGGGCCGTGGTTTTTCACTGTCTTTGTTTTCATATTCACATGCAATATCGCCGGTATATTCGGCCTCAGGCCGCCGGTTGCAGACTGGGCCACCACCTTCGCCCTGGCCCTTGCGACTCTCATACTCATACAGGTGATGGGCATCAAATACCGCAAATTTGAATATATCAAAAGCTTTTTTTCGCCCCACCCATTGTTTTTCCCCCTAAACCTCATCGGAGAGCTGGCGCGGCCAGTTTCACTGAGCTTCCGTCTTTTCGGAAATTCGATTGCCGGGATGATCCTCATGACGCTGATCTATTCGCTGCCACCAGTTATATTTCGTTTTGGCATACCCGCTGCGCTGCATGCGTACTTTGACCTGGCGATAGGCGCTCTGCAAACGTACATATTTTGCATTCTGAGTCTTATGTTTATCAGGCAGGCAACCGAAGCATAGCGTGCCGCAAAGGCAGGTATATTAATTATTACACGAATCGGAGGACTAATTTATGAACGATCCATTGGCTTTTGTAATCGCGATAGCACAAATTTCAGCGGCTTTCGCCCTCTTTAACGGTTTTATCACAACCCTGGGCCAGTCCAAAATCGTGGTGGCGGCCATAGAGTCCATCGCCCGTCAGCCCGAGGCTTCAGGTGATATCAGAGGAACCATGTTCATAGGCCTTGCCATGGCGGAAACATCGGGCATCTACGGCCTTTTGATTGCGATCATCATGCTGTTCGCCAATCCGCTGGTAAATATTTATCTGCAAAACATGGTGAGATGACACGGCTTTTTTTCAGCCTCACATCCCCTTTTATCAGCAGTTTAGGAAAGGAGGTATCCGTATTTGGTTGACCAGTTTGCCATTTTACTGAATGCCGGCGCTCAGCGCGTGTTCAGCCTGGACCAGCAAACCCTATTCGATATTGCAATCCAATTGTTCAACGCCTGCCTGCTGGCTGCTGTCCTCGGTTTTGTTCTGTATAAGCCCGTGCAGAAGTTTTTGCGTGGGCGTGCAGATAAAATCAGCGGCCAGTTAAACGAAGCCCGTGACAGCATGGCGGAAGCGGGCAGGACAAAGGCTGAGTATGAGAAAAAGCTCAGAGAGATCGATACGGAACGCATCCGAATTTTAGAGGCAGCCAGGCTTGAAGCCGCCGACCAAGGCAGGCATATTGTGGAGGACGCCAAGCATGAAGCCAGCGAGATAAGGCGCCGCGCCCACGAGGGCGCCATGGCAGAGAGGGAGCGCCTTAAAGAAGAAACAAGGCTGCACATCATCGAAGTTTCATCCCTTATGGCCGGAAAGCTTGTGGCCCACTCCATCGACAGGGCCACCCAGGACAGGCTGTTTGATGAAACGATGGCCCAACTGGAGGAGGCAAAATGGCTGAATTAAGGGAAATTTACGCCGCCGCGCTCCTGGATCTTTCCATCGACAGCAACAGGCTGGACGAAAACATGCAGCAGGCCGCCTTCATGCTGGACACCCTTCAAGACGGGCAGCTGGAAAGCTTTTTGGTCCATCCCAGCATCCCGGACAGCGCAAAGAAGGAGCTATTGCAGCAGCTTTTTGGCGGCAAAGCCTCAAGCGATCTTATGGGCTTTTTAAGCCTTGCCGTCGAAAGGAGCCGTGAGGCTCTGATTCTTCCGTCGCTGCAGACATTCATGGACCTTGCAGACAAGCATAAGGGAAAATTGACAGCGATGGTGGTCTCTGCAGTGGAGCTTCGCGAGGAGCAGGTCATAAAGCTTGCAGATCTGCTATCGGGCAAGATGAAAAAGAATGTGGAAATTATAACCAGAGTTGATCCCGCCGTAATAGGCGGACTGTACATTCACATAGAAGGTCGCCTGATCGACCTTACGGTGAGAACGCAATTGAAAAACATGAAAGAAATCGTCAGGAGAGGGGTATCGAATGATTGTTAAGCCCGATGAAATCAGCAAGGTGATCAAGGAGCAGATCAAGGCGTTTTCATCCGTGCTGGATGTATCCGAAGCAGGCACCGTCATACAGGTTGGTGACGGCATAGCCCGCGTTTACGGGCTGCAAAGCGCAATGAGCGGTGAGCTTCTGGAGTTTCCCGGCGGGATATACGGCATTGCCCTTAACCTGGACGAGGATAGCATAGGCGCTGTGCTCATGGGCCCGGACGCCAGCATACGCGAGGGCGATCCTGTGAAGCTCACAGGCCGGATGGCCGAAATGCCCGTCGGCGACGCGCTGCTTGGCCGCGTGGTCGACGCCCTGGGCAATCCCATCGATGACCGGGGGGCCATCGTCACTTCGTCCTACAGAAAAGTTGAAAGCAATGCCCCCAGCGTCATAATGCGCAAGGAGGTCAACGTGTCCTTGCACACAGGCATCAAGGCCATTGACGCAATGGTTCCCATAGGCCGGGGCCAAAGGGAGCTGATCATCGGTGACCGCCAGACCGGAAAGACCACCATCGGCATAGACACTATAATAAACCAGAAGGACAAGGACGTGCTTTGCATATATGTGGCCATCGGTCAGAAGGCCTCCACGGTTGCCAACATCATCAAGGTGCTGAGGGAAACAGGCGCCATGGACTACACCACTGTGGTGGTTTCCACCGCCAGCGACCCCGCTCCCCTGCAATACATCGCCCCATATGCCGGCTGCGCAGTCGGCGAGGAGTGGATGGCCGCCGGCAAGGATGTGCTGATCGTTTACGACGATCTTTCAAAGCACGCCGTCGCCTATCGCACCATAAGCCTGCTTTTGCGCAGGCCACCCGGCCGCGAGGCCTATCCCGGAGACGTGTTTTACCTGCACTCCAGGCTTTTGGAGCGCGCAGCCTGTCTCAGCGACGCCCATGGCGGAGGCTCTTTGACGGCGCTGCCCATCGTTGAAACCCAGGAGGGAGATATCTCCGCCTATATCCCCACGAACGTGATCTCCATCACCGACGGCCAGATATACCTGGAAGCGGAGCTTTTCAACGACGGCGTCCGCCCTGCCATAAACCCGGGACTGTCGGTTTCCCGTGTGGGCGGCTCGGCCCAGATAGACGCCATGAAGAAGATCGCCGGGCCGCTGCGAATTGAATTCGCCCAGTACAGGGAGCTTTCGGCATTCGCTCAGTTCGGGTCGGATTTAAGTCAGGACACTCTGGAGCGCCTGCAGCAGGGCGAGCGCATAATGGAGGTGCTCAAGCAACCCCAATACAGGCCCATGTCCGTTGAAAAGCAGGTGCTGATATTATACGCATTGGTCAACAGGCATCTTCTCGATGTGGAGAGCGGCCGTGTGCAGGAGTTCCAAAGGGGTTTCCTGAAATACATCGAAAAAGAAAAGCGCTTTATCGAGGAGGAGATTCGGGAGACGGGTAGCATTTCGCCGGAGCTTGAGGAAAATATCGAGGAGGCCATCCGTGAGTTTAAAGAGCGGCATGGCTTTGGTTAAAGGGGCGCGCCATGTCTTCCATTAAAGATATCAGGCAGCGCATGGCCAACGTGCGCACCACAAAGCAAGTTTTGAACGCCATGGACATGGTCTCTGCCACGAAGCTTCAAAAGGCAAGGGCACGCCTTGAGGGCATACTTGCCATGTATGAAGAAATGAGGGACACGATAGACGATCTCAAGCGCTTTGAGGAGATTTGCAGGCATCCCTTTGCGGCGAAACGTGAGGTGAAGAACAGCGCATACGTTGTCATCACCAGCGATACCGGCCTTTGTGGCAGCTATAATGTCAACATATGCGACGCCGCCCTTAGGCACATGGTGAGCAAGGGCAAGAAAGAAAAGATACTTTCCATCGGTGCGAAGGGCTGCCAATATTTCATGCGGCGGGAAAAGAATGTCTTTTGCAGGATAACTGATGCATCCGAGGCGCAGATATACCAGGGTGCTGGGCGATTGGGCGAAATCGTCTCGGGGATGTATTCCTCCGGAGAGGTGGACGAGGTTTTCATTGCATACACTGAGTTTGAGTCCACACTGAGCTATGTCCCCCGGGTGGAAAGGCTGCTTCCCCTGTATAGCAGCGCGAGCTGCGCTGAGCAGGACGAGTTCGGAATGAAATATGAACCCGATTCCGTATCCTTTTTCGAGCATATGCTGCCGCTATATCTGCATATGTGCTTTTTCATGGCGCTGTCCCATTCCATGACCTGCGAGCACGCTGCGCGCATGGTGAACATGGAATCAGCCGGCAAAAACGCCAGCGAAATAATTGACGATCTTAAGCAAATGTATAACCGCAAGCGCCAGGCTGCCATCACGCAGGAGCTGAATGAAATCGTCAGCAGCGCAAATATATTGCAATGAGGTGAAAACGTATTGGCCGACAGGAACAAGGGTAAAATAGTACAAATTATCGGCGCGGTCCTCGACATCCGGTTTGACGGCGGGCTGCCCGCACTGTATAACGCCATAGAAGTGGAACACGATGGCGCAACCGTGGTGATGGAAGTGGTTCAGCACCTGGGCGACAACAAAGTCCGTTGCATCTCCATGAACCCCACGGAAGGGCTGAAACGCGGCATGGAGGCGGTGGACACGGGCGCGTCCATATC
>JBNRMR010000087.1:0-24250 GCA_050309705.1 Christensenellales bacterium
CCTGGGTGTCACCCGGAAGCAGTCGAAGTCGCAGTAGCCGGGGCCAATTTTTCTTTCGAAGTTTGCGCAGAAGATTCCCGGCTTGGCGGAAACCCAGCCGCCTTTTGTTGCCGCGAAAGCTTCCCCCAGGGGCGCAAACTTTTTACCGTCAAGGCTATAGCTGTATGTAACCATACATTCTTTTCTCACGCTCATGCGCAGATGTACGCTGCCGCTTCCGAGCTTTCTTGAAGCAAGACGGTTTTCGGCCGGATTCCCGGCGCCCTTCTCGTTCCTGTCCACCTTGCCGTCATATATGGCGACCTCAATGCCCTCCTCGGTTTTTTCCACGGCGATATACTGATATTCATAGCAGACCATGGCCAGACCCGCCCTGTCCCCCTTGGCCCATGGCGCAAAGTTCAGCTTAACGTCCACGTCGAACTCAAAGTGCTGCATAAGCTGGCTCAAGAACTGACCTGCATCACAAAGGGTGTCGCTTTTGCCAATCTTATTGGCATAAAGACGCAGGCTGCCGGGGTTTTCCGTCAGCGAATACCAGCGCTCCCTAGGGTTGGCCTGCCATTGCCACTGAAGCCCCAGCTTTTCTGCGTCAAACTCGTCCGAAGTCTGGGGCAGCAGATCATCGTCCCAAAAGCCTGTGTCCGGCGCAGTGTGTTCCATCACCGGGTTGCCGACTTTTCCGCCGGCGGGCTTTACGCCCATCTCAGGCCAGCCATCCACAAAACTGACGGGCTGAAGGTGGGGAATCCTGCCATATGGTCCCACGTCCTGGAAGTGAATGAACCATTCTTCGCCGGAGGGGGTGTCCACCCATGCTCCCTGATGAGGGCCGTTGACGCTGGTGTTACCCTGCTCCAGAACGGTCTTGATCTCATATGGACCGTATATGTTTTTTGAGCGCATGGCGAGCTGCCAGCCCGTGGCGACGCCCCCCGCAGGCGCCAATATGTAGTAATACTCCCCGCGCTTGTACATCTTCGGGCCTTCGGTGGTCACATGCTCGGCGCCGCCATCAAAGACAAGCCTACCATGGTCCAGAATCTGCGTTCCGTCGGCGCTCATCCTGTGCAGATAGAGTATGCTTTTAAGGCCAACTCGGCTGTTGGCGAAGGCGTGCACCAGATATGCATTTCCATCATCGTCCCAGAAGGGGCAGGGGTCTATCCACCCGGCAACTTCGGCCACATGGTACATGTCCCATCTTCCCAGGGGATCCTTAGCCTTAAAGCAGAAAAGGCCCTCATCCGGCGCACAGACATACACATAGAACGTTCCCTCGTGATATCGGATGGCCGGCGCCCATGTGCCGTTGCGGTGGTGCGGGCTTTCGTAGCAGTCAAAAGGCAGCTCTCTGCACACATGGTTCACTGTGCGCCAATGTACAAGATCCCTTGAATGCAGCAGCGGCATGCCCGGAAAGTATGTGAATGACGACGATACCATATAATAGTCGCTTCCAACTCTGATTACATCCGGGTCAGAATAATCGCCCTTGAGTATGGGGTTTGTATAAACGTTCTTTTTGCTATCCATGTATTATTTTCTCCTTCTTTATCAGGGTTCCAAGGGAGCAGTCCCTTGGCGGGCGGGGGGTGCGGGGGAGGGCAGCGCCCTCCCCCGCATAGGGCCTCCTATAAAGCAATAACTTAATCAGCCACATCAAAGGCTTCCAGCTTTGATTTCGCAGCCTCGGGCCTGCTGTCGCCATGCTTCGTCATGAACATAGTGATAAATGCGAGAGCAACCATCACCGCCGCATAGGGAAACAACGTCCAATATCCCACATGTTCAAGCAGATACCCCGAAATTATGGGCGTGGCAATCTGCGCAGACATGGAAAAAGTGTAGTAATAACCGGTGTATTTCCCTACATCCGCGCCCTTGCTTATCTCAACCACCATCGGATAGCTGTTCACGTTTATGCTGGCCCAGGCAAAGCCCACCAGGGCGAACATCACATAGAGGGCGGCAGTAAACACCTGAGCAACTGCTCCCACCGCAAAGCAAAGCGACAGCAGCACAATGCCCGTGAGTATCATTTTTTTGCGGCCAAACTTCGTCGACAGCACCCCCACCGGCAGATAGCTGATCACAGCGCCCGCAGTCGCCACCAGCAGACATCTGGAGGCAACGCCGCTGGTCACGCCCCAAACGCTGGTCGCATACTTTGAAAATGCGGTTGTTATCGCGTTATAACCCATGAACCAAAGCGCCACCGACGCCAAAATTAAAATCAGGCTCTTGCGAAGAGCGGGCGAAAGCTTCTCTCCCTTGCCCTGGCCTTCAGCCTCCTTGGGGTCGTCATCGGAAAGGGACCGCACTTCCATTGAAATTTTGTTTTCCTTTATGGTGAGGTAAAGCACGAGGGCCGATACCACCATCAAGCCCGCCGTCGCAGCATATAGAGGAAGGTAGTTGGTCTGAACTCCGGGCGTTTCCTTCACCAAGAGCGATATCATGGCCAGGGAATACATGCCGCCCAAGGCACCCATCAGGTTTATTATCGCGTTACCCTTGGAGCGCAGAGGCTTTGGCGTAAGGTCGGGCATCAGCGCCACGGCAGGCGAACGGTAGGTGCCCATGGCGATCAGCAGCAGGCCCAGGGCCACAAAAAACAGCACAAACGACCGGTGCTGATCTGCATAATGGAGCGTGAAGATAAGCAGAGCGGCGGCCAAAGTGCCGCCAATTATAAATGGCATTCTTTTGCCGACTTTCGTGCTGGTTTTGTCGCTTAGTGCGCCAAAGAGGGGCAGCATAAACAACGCAAGGACATTGTCCAGGGCCATAACCATTCCGGCAACGCCGTCGCCAAGGGCGAAAGTGTCCCGAAGTATAAGGGGTATGACAAAGTCATACACTGACCAGAAAGCGCAAATCGATAAAAACGCGAGCCCCACCAGAGTCGTCCGTTTATAATTTAGCTTCACAATATTCCTCCCCGCGCAGTATTTTTTAAAAGCATCGGTATAAACTAATTATACTGCCCGGCTGTCCTTTTAGCAACAGGACGATTTTTGCGCAGCCAAGGGAATGCACGGGGCGCCAAAGCCCTTAATGTAAACTTTTTATGAAATTTCACTTGTACTATGTCTGCCTGTGTGCTATAATGTCTGTGTGTTGTAAGTGTTTGTGAGAGTGGGGCTGTCCCGCTCTTTACTTTTGTAAGACACAACCGGAGGTACTTTTGTCAAAAGCAACATCAATTTTCAAGGCGGAAAAGGCGCTGGCCACCCTCGCCGAGTCGCTTGGGCTGGAATATATCGAACACGAGCTGAAGAAAGAATCGGGCGAGCTTTACCTGCGCTTAATAATAGACAAAGAAGGCGGCCTTTCGTTGGAGGACTGCGAAAAATTCCACAGACAATGCATCCCGTTAGTTGAAAACGTAGAATATGATTACCTTGAATGTTCATCTCCCGGTATTGAAAGACCCTTGAAAAAAGAGCGTGATTTTCAAAAGAACATGGGGAAACAGATCGAAGTCAGGCTTTTCAAACAAAGGGATGGACAGAAGGTATTCTTTGGAACTTTGCAAAACTATGAGGAGGGCAGCCTTGGCGCGACTTTCAAAATAAGCACCCAAAGCGGCCCCCAGGCGTTCACCTTAAAGGAAACCGCTTTGGTAAAGCCCGTTGTAGACTATCAAGCAGAGCTGTCAAAAGGAGAATAGCAGATGAACGCTGAATTTATCGAAGCATTAAACGCCATAGCAAAGGAACGCGGAATCAGAAAAGAGATGCTGATCGACACCATCGAGCAGGCCCTGATTTCCGCCTTCAAGAAAAACTTCGGCACCGCCCAGAATGTAAAGGTCACAATTGACCAGGACCTTGGCAATATCTCCGTTTACGCCCTTAAGACCGTGGTGGACGAAGTGAATGATGCCAGCGTGGAGATAAGCGTCCAGGACGCTAAGAAGGTAAAGGCATACTACGAGGCCGGCGATATTCTGGAGATCGAGGTGACGCCCAAGTCCTTCGGCAGGATAGCAGCCCAGACTGCCAAGCAGGTGGTTGTGCAGCGCATACGCGAAGCCGAGCGCGGGGTCATATATGATGAATACATCGAAAAGGAAAACGAAATCCTCACTGCCATCGTTCAAAGGGCGGAGGGCAAGCAGGTTTTTGTGGAGCTTTCTAGAACCGAGGGCCTTTTGGAGGCCTCCCAGCACATCCCCGGGGAGGATTATCTGCCCGGCGACCGCATTAAGGTCTATGTGCTTGAGGTTCTGCGCACTAACAAAGGCCCCCAGGTGCTGGTTTCCAGGACCCACAGCGGCCTTGTGAAGCGTTTGTTCGAGCTGGAATCGCCTGAGATTCTCTCCGGCGTGGTTCAAATAAAGGCCATTACCCGCGAAGCGGGCTACCGCACGAAAATGGCAGTCCACTCCTTCGATCCCAACGTTGACCCGATCGGCTCCTGCGTGGGGCCCAAGGGCATCCGTGTGGAGAAGATCGTCTCGGAGCTTCGGGGGGAAAAGATTGACATTATCAAATGGTCGATGGATCCCGCAGAGTTTATCGCCAACGCGCTTTCACCGGCAAAGGTTGTGTCTGTTTTCATAAATGAAAGCGAAAAGGCGGCAAAGGTCATCGTGCCCAACAACCAGCTTTCGCTGGCCATAGGCAAGGAAGGCCAGAACGCCAGGCTTGCAGCCAAACTTACCGGCTGGAAGATCGATATCAAGAGCTACTCCCAGATGGAGGACGCCTTTGATGACTTCGGCGAAACTGAAGACGAGTATGACGACTTCGATGACAGCTACAGCGAAGCAGATCAGGGTGGCAATAATTTTATCGAGGATGATCCCGCATGAAGAAACCGCGCAAGGTGCCCATGAGAATGTGCGTGGGCTGCCGGGAAATGAAACCCAAGCAGGAGCTTATCCGGGTGGTTCGTTCCCCCGAAGGCGAGATTTCGCTGGACCGCAGGGGTAAGGCCTCCGGCAGGGGCGCGTATGTTTGCGCAAGCGCGGCCTGCCTCAAACAGGCGCAAAGATCAAGAGCCCTTGAAAGGCAGCTTGAGCAGAGCATTTCGCCGGAAATGTTTGAAGCTTTAGCGCTTGAGATAGAGCGCAGGGAAGATAACGCATAGCCCATGAGCACCGATAGATTTTTGGGAATGCTGGGCCTGTGCGCAAGGGCCGGAAGGCTCACCTCCGGCGAGGACGGCGTTAGAATCGCAGTTAGGAAGAAACAGGCCGCCCTGGTGATAATCGACGCCTGCGCTTCCAAAGGCACAAGGGAAAAGGTAGAATCCCTGTGCAGGGCACATGGCACGAAGCTGATATCCGTGGATGCGGACATCGGCAGAGCAATTGGCAAGGAAGGCAGAAGGTTGATCGCGGTGACCGACGAAGCGTTCGCGAATAATCTTCTGGAGCTTTTCAATATATTTGACCCCCCGGCAGAGGATGCCGGAAAACACTAACCGTAATCGCTAAAAGGAGCATCTGAATGGCAAAAGTAAAAGGGCTCGAATCCGCTAAGGAACTTCAAAGCACCGCCCAGGCATTGTCCGTGGAGATCGCGCAGACTATGGCCGGGGCGCAGGAGTGCATGGCGTACCTGAACAAAATGGAAATAAAGCTGGTTCAGCGCGAGGCTTACCAGGCACAGCAGGAATCTGAGAAGGCAAGACTGGAGGCGGAGCTGGCCATGGCCAGTGAAAGCGCCGACAAGACGCAAAAGGCGGAAGCTGTTGAGCCTTCGAAGGATCAGGAACAGGGCAAGGAAGCAACTCCATCCGCCCCGAAGCCTGATCAAGCCGTCGAATTAGGGCCGGACGCAAGTCCGAAGGCCCCTGTTTTGGCGCCCGAAAGCAAGGAAGCCGTTTCTCGCCCAGCTCCCCAGCGGAAAGCGCCACCCGCCCAGGCGGAAAAAACGGAAAGGGCCGAAAGGCCCGCGGCTGAAGCCCCCCGCGCTCCCGGATTCGTCCAGAGCGACAAGGTGTCTGCCACTAGGAGGCCGGAGGCCCAAAAGCCGGCCGGGCGTGCCTTTACGGACAGAAGCAGACCTCCGATGCCGAAGGTTTTGCCGGGCCAGCAGCGTCCGCCCATGCAGCAAAGAGCCCCAAGGCCTCAGGGCGATCAGCGCCCCTTCGCGCCCAGGGAAGGCGCGGGTGCAAGGCCCGGTGGCGGCGGATATCAGCAAGGCGGCCAGCAGCGCCCCTTCGGCCGTCCCCAGCAGGATCAGCGCCCCTTCACTCCAAGAGATGGCGCCCCCGCCCCCAGGACAACCGAGAAGATCGACTTCACGCCCGTTGAGAAGAAGCGGGTCAGCAATTACGATCCCAACAGGAGCTCCTACCAGCGGGTGTATGATGTGGATCGCAGGGCGCCCAAAGCCAAGCGTGAGGTCTTCAAGGAAAATGTTGCGAAATCTGGCGGGCTGGACGACAATGTCCGCTTCCGCAAGCAGCGCAGCAATAAGAGAAACCAGTTCGTTCCCAGGCCTGAGCCCATAAAGATAGAGCATGCCGTAATGACCACCGACATGATCAGCGTTAAGGATCTTACCGAGAAGCTGGGTAAGCCCGCCGGCGAGATAATCAAAAAGCTGTTCATGCTGGGCATCATGGCCACAATAAACAATGAGATAGATTACGACACCGCAAACCTTGTCTCCCAGGAGTTCGGCATTGAGCTTGAGCTTAAAAAGGCCAAGACTTTTGAGGAAACCCTGGCCGAAAGGGGCGACCTGGAGGACGAGGACGAGAACCTCTCCGAGCGCCCGCCGGTTGTGACCATAATGGGCCACGTCGACCACGGAAAAACATCCTTGCTGGATAGGATCCGCAAGAGCGCCGTCACCGAGACGGAGGCCGGCGGCATCACCCAGCACATTGGCGCCTACACCGTTAAGCAAAACGGCAAGCATATCACCTTCCTGGACACCCCCGGCCATGAGGCTTTTACCGCCATGCGGGCAAGGGGCGCTCAGGCGACGGATATCGCCATTTTAGTTGTAGCGGCAGACGACGGCATAATGCCTCAGACGGTTGAAGCCATCAACCACGCCAAAGCGGCAAACGTGCCGATAATCATTGCCATAAACAAGGTCGACAAGCCTGCGGCCAACGCAGAAAAGATAAAGCAGCAGCTCACCGAATATGAGTTGGTTCCCGAGGAATGGGGCGGCTCCACCATAGTGGCGGAAGTTTCAGCAATGACAGGCCAGGGCATCGAAAACCTGCTGGAGATGATTCTGCTGGTGGCGGAAGTGGCAGAGCTTAAGGCCAATCCCGAGAGGATGGCAAAGGGCATAATCGTCGAGGCGAAGCTGGATAAGGGCCGCGGCCCCGTTGCAACGGTTCTGGTGCAAAACGGAACATTGCGCGTGGGCGACACCATTGTGGCGGGCACATCCTCCGGCAGAGTTCGGGCGATGATCGATGACAAGGGTAACCGCGCCACCGAAGCAGGCCCGTCGATGCCAATCGAGGTCATCGGCTTCAACGAAGTGCCCAACGCGGGCGAAATCATGAACGCCGTGGACGACGACAGGCTCAGCCGCATGGTTGTTCAGGAGCGCAGGGATAAGATAAAGGCGGATCAGCTGAAGGCCATGTCCAGGGTGACATTGGACGATCTTTTCAGCCAGATTTCCGCGGGAGATATAAAAGATCTAAACATCATTATAAAGGCGGACGTTCAGGGCAGCGTGGAAGCTGTTAAGCAGGCCCTTGAAAAGCTGACCAACGACGAAGTTCGGGTAAATCCCATCCATGGCGGCGTCGGCGCAATAAACGAGACCGACGTGATGCTGGCCTCTGCCTCCAACGCCATAATTATCGGCTTTAACGTGCGCCCCGACGCCCTTGCCCGAACCGCCGCTGAGCGCGAGGGCGTGGATGTCAGGCTTTACAGGGTCATCTACAGCGCCATTGAGGACGTTGAAGCGGCCATCAAGGGAATGCTTACGCCCAAGTTCAAGGAAGTCATACTCGGCCACGCCCAGGTTCGCCAGGTGTTCAGGGTCAGCGGCGTGGGTACCATCGCCGGAGCCTACATCACCGACGGCGTGGTGAGAAGAAACGCGTCCGTGCGCCTTTTGAGAGACAATATCGTCATATTCGAGGGCAAGCTTTCCTCTCTCAAGCGCTTTAAGGACGACGCCCGCGAGGTAGCATCCGGCTATGAATGCGGCATCGGCCTTGAAAACTACAACGATCTCAAGGAAGGCGATGTGATTGAGTGCTTCATCGAGGAGCGCATTAATCAGTAGTTTAGGTTTACACCCGCGCACCCTTGTGATAGAATAGGTTTAGCAATCCGCAGCCGCGCACGGAGGGGAATCGACACTCCAACGTTCCTCTCGGTCGCAGGCAGTTGGATATGCATATATAAAAAGGAGAATGAAAATGGCAGAAGTTATCAAGAACGAAATCATTGAGAAGTTCAAAAGACATGAGGGCGACACCGGTTCCCCCGAGGTGCAGATTGCGCTTTTAACAGCGAGAATCAACCATCTGAACGAGCACCTGAAGGAGAACAAGAAGGATCATCACTCCAGAAGGGGTCTGCTTGTCATGGTCGGTAAGCGCAGAGGTCTGCTGGACTATCTGATGAAGGTTGACATCAACCGTTACCGCACACTTATAGCTGAACTGGGAATCAGAAGGTAATGCGTTAGGCTCCCCGGATATAATTTCGGGGGGCTGTCTTTATTTCCCGACAAAAGCGGGAATGCTATTATTGAAACCGGCACTGTCCGTCGTGACGCGGCGTGGGGTTTGCCAAGTTTTTTGCAGCTCTTTATTTGCGCAGCAAAAATGCCGATGCTAAAGGCACGCTTGAGCCTGAATATTGGCAGATGCAAAAGCAAAGAATTTGGTAAACCTCGCGCACGGGCGGATATGCTTGTTATATCAAATTCCGTGAGGAGGAAACTATTTAATGGAACACAAAATTTACACGATGGAGCTAGGTGGCAGAACCCTTAAGATGGAGTTCGGCCGCTATGCGCAGCAGGCCAGCGGGTCTGTTTTTATCAGCATCGACGACACCGTCGTGATGTGCAACGTCACCGTTTCGGACAAGCCCCGCGACGGCATCGACTTCTTCCCTCTGGGCGTTGACTTCGAAGAAAAGCTTTATTCCGTGGGCAGAATCCCCGGCGGCTACATCAAGCGCGAGGGCAGGCCTTCTGAAAAAGCTATTCTTACATCCAGGCTTATCGACAGGCCCCTGCGCCCCCTCTTTCCCGAAGGCTTCCGCAACGATGTGAACATCGTCTGCACCACCCTTTCGGTAGAGCCGGACGTGACGCCCGATATCCCCGCCATGATCGGCGCATCCATGGCCCTTTCCATATCTGAAATTCCCTTTGGCGGCCCTGTGGGTGCAGTTTGCATCGGACTGATTGACGGCCAGTACATCGTGAACCCGGACATGGAGCAGACAGAACAGTCTTTGATGCACCTTGTTGTCGCCGGAACAAAGGACGCCGTGATGATGGTGGAGGCCGGCGCGAAGGAAGTCTCCGAGGAGGAAATGCTGGGCGGTATTTTGTTCGCCCATGAGCAGATCAAAAAGATTGTGGCCCTCCAGGAGCAGGTCGTGGCCGAGCTGGGCAAGGAAAAGAAGGCCTTTGACCTGGTGCTGGTTGGCGAAGATGTGGCTGAAAAGGTGAACGAGGTTTCCCTTGGAATGATCGAGCATGCCTTTACCACATATGACAGGCAGGAGCGCCAACAGCGCGAGGAAGAAGCCTCGCAGAAAACCCACGAAGCTTTGGACGAGCTCTTTGAGGGTCGCCAGGGCGAGATCAACGACGCTCTTTACGCGCTGACCAAAACTGTCATGCGCAAAAACATAACTGAAAAGGGCATTCGCCCCGACGGCCGCTCCTTGACGGAAGTGCGCCCCATCTGGTGCGAAGTGGGGATTTTGCCCCGCACCCACGGCTCCGGCGTTTTCACCAGGGGCCAGACCCAGGCGCTGACAATCGCCACCCTTGGGCCCATGAGCGAAATCCAGAAGCTGGACGGCGTTTCAAACGATGAGTTCAAGCGCTACATGCACCACTATAATTTCCCGCCCTTCTCCGTTGGCGAGGCAAGGCCCATGCGCAGTCCCGGCAGGCGCGAGATTGGCCACGGCGCCTTGGCGGAAAGAGCGTTGCTTCCGGTGCTGCCCGATGAGGCTGATTTCCCCTATGCCATCAGGACTGTCACCGAGGTGCTGTCCTCCAATGGCTCCACCTCCCAGGCGGCTGTCTGCGGCTCAACTCTTTCACTGATGGACGCCGGCGTTCCCATCAAGGCTCCGGTTGCGGGCGTTGCGATGGGCCTGATCAAGGATACAAGCTCCGGCCAGGTTGCCGTGTTGACGGACATCCAAGGCCTTGAGGACTTCCTTGGCGACATGGACTTCAAAGTCGCCGGAACCAAGGACGGCATCACCGCCATTCAAATGGACATAAAGATAAAGGGCATCGACGAACCCGTGCTTAGGCAGGCCCTGAGCCAGGCTCATGATGGAAGAATGCACATTCTGGGCAAGATGCTTGAAACATTGCCCGAACCAAGAGAAAGCCTTTCCAAGCACGCACCGAAGATCATCACCTTTACAATTGATCCGGACAAGATTCGCGAGGTTATCGGCAGTGGCGGCAAAGTTATCAACAAGATCATCGCCGACACCGGCGTCAAGATCGATCTGGAGGACGACGGCAGAGTTTACATCGCCACCCCGGACGAGGAGGCGGCCAAGAAGGCAAAGGCCATCATCGACGGCATAGTGAAGGAAATCGAGGTCGGCGAGGAGTATCTGGGCACCGTTGTGAGAATACTATCCGAAGTAGGCGCCTTCATAGAGCTGCTTCCCGGCAAGGACGGCATGGTTCATATCTCCAGAATTGCCGAAGGCAGAGCCGAAAAGGTTGAGGACGTAGTCAAGATTGGCGACAAGATTCCCGTGAAGGTTGTGGAAATTGACAGCCAGGGCAGGATAAACCTTGACCGCACCGATATCGACCTTAGCAAGAAGCCCCCGCGCAAGCCCAGAGGCGACAGGCCCTCCGGCGGCGGTCGCTCAGGCCCCGGCGGCAGAGGCGGCAATCGCCCACCCAGGCGCGACTGATCATCTTCGGTCAAGGCGGCATTGGGATCAGAAGTGCCCGGCCAAAATTGATTCTCCGCGCGGTTTTCCTTGAAATCGGATTTCATCGGCAGGAGGGACGGCGAGAGTCGTCCCTCGTTTGATTTTTGCGTTTAATTTTTCCGCACAATAAAAGAAACAGGTGAACTATGCACAAGTATGACAGCTTTACACTTGACAACGGACTCAGGATAATCGCCCAACCCCTGCCCGCATTCAGATCGACAGCGGTGGGCATATGGCTCAAGGCCGGCTCCGTAGACGAAAGCGCCCAAAGCAATGGCTATTCCCATTTTATAGAGCATCTTCTGTTTAAAGGCACAAAGAGCCGCACCGCCAAGGATCTTGCCGAGGAGATGGATCTTTTGGGCGGCAATGTGAACGCCTTCACAGCCAAAGAATGCACCTGCTTCCACGCAAAGGTGATGGACGAACAGCTTCCGGGCGCCATGGAGCTTTTGAGCGACCTGGTTTTAAACGCCAAGCTTGACCCTAATGACATCGAAAGGGAGAAGGGCGTGGTTTTGGAGGAAATCTCCATGGTGGAGGACAGCCCCGAGGACGTGGTTCATGATCTTATCGCCAGCGCAAACTTTGGTGAAACTCCCCTTTCCCGCACCATATTAGGCCCGGCTCAGAACATACAAACTGCCACCCGCGAAAGCGTATTGGCCTACAAGGATAGCCTTTACAGCCCCTATAACTGTGTGGTTTCAGTGGCCGGCAGCTACGACAGGGACGAGCTTTTAAGGCTGGTGGAGAAGTATTTGGGCGGCTGGCAGGGCAAACCAGTCACTGAAAGAAAGCCCTTCGAGGGCGCTCAAAAAAGGAAGATGTTCAGGGAAAAGCCAATTGAGCAGGCCCATCTTTGCCTGGGATTTGACGGCATACCTCAGGGTGACGACAGGATCTACCCACTTTCGATTTTCAGCAGCGTTTTCGGCGGGGGCATGTCCTCGCGCCTTTTCCAAAAGATCCGCGAGGAGCAGGGTCTTGCCTACACCGTCTACAGCTATCCCTCATCATATGTGGGGGTGGGCGTTTTCACCATATATGCCGGAACATCCCCCAAAAACGTGCAGGCAGTTATCGACACAGTGGCGGCGGAAATTCAGAGCATCAAAAAAGATGGAGTCACAAAGAGTGAGTTCGACAAGGCGAAAACCCAGCTTAAAGGCGGCTACATTCTCTCCCAGGAGAGCACGGTTTCCAGGATGAACGCCATCGGCAGAAACGCGCTGATGCTGGACAGATTCACAACCGAGGAGGAGACCATCGCCAAGATCGAGTCCACCACAATTGATGATGTTATGGAGGTCATGGAGCAGGTGCTTGCATCGCCCATGAGCGCGGCCCTTATCGGCAGCGGCTGCACGGCGGATTATTCCGCTCTTGAAAAATAAATTTTTGATAATAAACTAATTATTAATATGGAGAGAGCATGAACAGGGAATATGAAAAGGTGAGGGAGTTCCACCTTCGTTTTGGCGCGCCCCACGCCGACAGCCCCCAACTTCTGGACAAGGACCGGGTGGAAAAACGCAGCGGCTGGATGCGCGAGGAGATCGACGAACTGGGCGAAGCAACTGATATATACGAGCAGGCGGACGCAATGATCGACCTTATATATTTTGCTTTGGGCACATTGGTGGAAATGGGCGTGCAGCCGGACGAGCTGTTCGACATCGTCCACGCAGCCAATATGTCAAAGCTGTTTATGGACGGCACCGCCCACTCAAACCAAAGCACCAAGATAATCAAGCCCCCCAACTGGGAAGACCCAAAGCCGCAGCTGATTCGCGCCATCGACGCTATGGGAAAACCCTCCGAAGGGCACTCAGACTAGAGCATACAAAAAAGACCCGAAAACACGGGTCTTTTTTTGCGCTAGAACTCCATTTTTACTTTGAAGTCGCAGTGGCTTTGGATGTCCAGCTTTTCAAAGTAAAAGTTTTCAAGGGGAATCCATCGGTCGATGAACATCCGGTAAAGCTCGGGGCCGTTTCTTTTCAGAATGCGCTGCCTCTGCTCGTCCTCGTCGATATCAACAAACACTTTGATATCATAGCCCTCCCTGAGGTCAGGCCTCATGCTGTATGAGCCCTCCACAATCCTTAGCGGAGCCTCATCAAGCGGCGGGATGCTCTTGCTCCCCTGAAGCCTCATCACCGAACAATCGAAAGCCCTGTATGTAAAACCCTTCGGCGTCCTTAGCGCCGGGGAAACTTCCCGGAGGAACCTTTCATAGTCCACATTACCTCCCGGCTCGTCAAATCGCTCTTTTGTGCGTTTTTCAGGGGGCAAAAAGAAATCGTCCATGGCGATTACCGCTGCGCCTTTACCTCCAAAGACGGACATCGTCAGCTCTGCCAGGGTGGTCTTACCCCCTCCGCAGCGGCCGTCGATTGCCAAAACTGCGCCGCCCTTCTCGTTTAACCTTTCGAACACCGCACAAAGCATTGGCCAAAGACCTATGTATTTCCCCTGCACAACCCTGTATGATGGAAAATATGCCTGCCTATATGCCCGGCTGTGGCTCACGGGCGGATAACCCTTTTCAGCATATGCAGCCAGGTATTCCTCCAGCTCCTCCAGCGGGAAAGGAGGGTCTTTTTCGGCACAAAGCGCTTTTAATTGGCCGAGTTTCTCCTCAAAGGAAGCTTTACTGCCTGTCGTTGCGTTTGCGCTCATGACAAAGAGCCTGTTTACCAGCGGCAAAAGACGCTCCGGCACAAGGGCGATATCAACCCTTGCCAAGCCTCCGCCGATGTCCTCAAAAAGCTGACGACCCTTATGGTCAAGCCCTGCAAGCTCCATCCATTCCTCTTTAAGGCGGGAAAATGCCGCGCTTTCATCGCTTATCATATGCCCGCCGCCAAACTCGCTTTGATATATCAGCTTTACGGCGTCGGCAACCTCCATAAGAGGGTATTTTTTTCTGCTTTTAAGCAGCAAACTTTGAATGTTTGTCATTGTCATTAATTAAGTTCGCTTTCTTAAGGGCGATAATGATCGGCGGGATCAGCAGTATGTGCAAAATTATTCCCGGGACTGCGTTCACAAATCCGCCGGCGATGAACATGGCCCAGGTGAACCCGCTTTCGCTAAGCCCTGCAATAACGACTCTGGCAGCGCCCCAGACAAGGCGCCCTGCAAACATGGCAACTATCAGCGTCACATATATAAACAGGTTTTTCTTAGGCAAAATTCTATGCAAAATGCCGGTCAAAAAGCCGTATGCGGCAAGCTCGAAGGCCATGGCCATGCCTGTGGGGAATATGGGCGGCATTCCAAAGAGGACAAACCTTAGCAATGGCGACACAAAGCCCACCACAAGGCCGTATGGCCAGCCGCATATGAATCCGCACAGAAGCACGGGGATGTGCATCGGCGCAAGGGCGCTGCCGATCTGGGGGATCTGCCCGGTCAAAAGGGGAAGGACCATCGCAATTGCCAGGAAAAGACCCGATAAAACCGTGTTTTTCACAATGTTATTTCTCATGTTTCCTCCAAAATAAAAAGATATGCGCCTGTCTTCTGGCAGACCCATACCTTCATGGCATGATTTTCTGTAAAATTATTAATACGGTATTGAATGACGGCTTCAGCCAGTCTCTGATCACATTATAGCACAGACGGAGGTCTCAGGTCAATTTTCCATTCTGGCCTGATCATCCCGGCTATTTTGAGCTTCTAAGCACCCAGTACCCTCCGCCCCGGTTCACCGTTTCACAGCTTCCAAAAAGCTCAGACAAAAAAGCCTTGGCTGAGGGCGCGCCCTGCTGTTTGCGTATGACGATATAAAGCTCGCCCCCGGGATTCAGCCGCTCATGTGCCTGACGGAAGATGTCATATATCACCTGCTTGCCGGCGCGAATCGGCGGGTTCGTGACAATTAAATCAAAGCGTTCGCCTTCAGCCAGGGCCTTCATGCCATCGCTTTCCTTAACCCTTGCATTTTCCACGCCGTTCAGATTAATGTTTTCACCGCAAAGGCTCACCGCCCGGCGGTTTACATCCAGCATAGTAACCCGCGCCCGGGGGTTTTCCTTGGCAATAATTATGCCTATTGGCCCCCAACCGCAGCCGATGTCCGCCACGCTTCCGGTCGAGGAAGGCAAACTTTCCAGCAATAGCTTGCTGCCCGGGTCCAGATGGCCCTTTGAAAAAACACCGCTTCCCGTGTAAAACGGGTATTCTTTCCCGCGAAGCTCCAGCTTGATCATGCCCTTATTCTCATCCGAGGCAGGCTTGTTTGTGTAGTAATGATCGTTCATTTGCTCATTTCCTCTCCAGTCAGCGTGTTGGTCAAGGAGCGTCCCTTGAAACTTATTGGTCAGAGTCACTAGGCGTACCTCCGACTGCCCTGTAAAGCGTCTCGATTTCCTCTGGCAGAAGCTGGCGCCACTCCCCTTCCGCCAAAGAGGCGTCCAACTCCACGGTGGCCAGGCTATTGCGGCGCAGCTTTTCCACGGGCTTTCCCACCGCCGCGAACATCCGCTTCACCTGGTGAAACTTGCCCTCCGTCACCGTCAGTCTGCCAACACTTTCCTCCATAATCTCCAGTTGTGCCGGCCTGGCAGTGAAGTCCCTCAGCTCAAGACCTCTTTCAAATGCGGCGATATCCCCCTGCGTTAATATTCCGTTCACCTTCGCGGTGTACACTTTAGGTACAGCCCTTGAAGGCGAAGCAAGCCTATGGTTCAGTTCGCCGTCGGTCGTGAATATGAGCAGCCCTGTCACATCCTTGTCCAGCCGACCAACTGGGGAAATGCCCCGTTTGACAAAAACTGGATCGATCAGCTCCATGACGGTGGGAGCGCTTTTGTCCCTGGCAGCGGTGAGGACTCCGGCTGGCTTGTTCATCATCAGATGTATGTGCTCTTGGTAGCAGACCGCATCGCCGTTTACAGTCACCTGGCCGCTAACCTTCTGCTCCTTCGAGGATACGGTCGCGCCGTCCATTAAAACCGCGCCCTTGCGGATGAGGGCTGCGGCCTCCTTGCGGCTTATGCCCAGAGATAAAGAAAGATAGCGGTCTATGCGCATAAGGCAAACCTCCTCATCAGATGGGGATATGTTTCGCCAAAAGCAGTGCCAAAACCTCTTTTGCTCGGCTAATAGGCATGTTTATTGCCATTTTGCCCATAATTATTTATGAGGTATAAACAAGAAAGCTAATTTTGTTGGAAAGGAAGTGAAGTTATGTTGTTTTGGGATTGGACATTGATCATAATTTTTCCCGCCATAATATTCGGCCTCATGGCCCAAAGCGGGATTCAAAGAACCTACGCAAAATACTCCCAAGTATATTCCCGCTCAGGCTGGACTGCTGCCCAGGTCGCCCGCGATCTTCTGGACAGGAATGGCCTTTACGATGTGCAGGTGCAGCGGACCGACCGCCCCGGTCTTTCCGACCACTACGACCCCAGGAACAATGCTCTGCGGCTGTCACAGGGGGTTTATTCCTCCAGCTCGGTGGCAGCCATAGGCATCGCCGCCCACGAGGTGGGCCACGCGGTTCAAAAAAGCCGGGCCTACATCCCCTTGACCATCAGAAATTCGATACTCCCCGTGGTGCAAATCAGCAGCTTTGCGGCATGGCCCTTGCTCTTTGTGGGCCTGCTCATCGCCAGCTATGACTTGGCTCTGATCGGAGTGACGCTGTTCGGCGCGACGGTTTTGTTCCAGCTTGTGACATTGCCCGTGGAATTTAACGCCTCCGGGCGCGCCCTTGCCTCCATAAATGAGATTGGCTATCTGGAGCCGGATGAGACTCAGGGCGCGAAAAAGGTCCTGAACGCCGCCGCCATGACATATGTGGCCGCCGCGCTGATGAGCGTGATGCAGCTTCTGCGGTTTTTGACAATTGCCCAGGGCTCCCGCCGCCGATAGATTCACCCGCTTTTCCTCTGATTAAGAAAGGAGCAAGCATGATGGACGACTTTTTAATCCGAAAGGCCCGGCCCGATGACGCCGAAGCCCTGCACGAACTTTATTCCTTCCACCTGGCCCAGTCGCCGCCGGCTAAGCCTCAGGATCTAGCGGATTGGCGCCGGCTTATCGAGGAATTTTTCGCAGACGATAACTACCATCTGCTGGTGGGCGAAACTGGCGGAAAGGTCATCTCCTCAGTCACTGTTGTTATCGTCAAAAACCTAACCCACGATATTCGGCCATATGCCGTAATCGAAAACGTCGTCACCCATTCGGGCTTCCGCGGGAAGGGCTTTGCCTCAAGGCTGCTGGGCCGCGCCTGCGTGATCGCCAGAGAAAGAGACTGTTACAAAGCCATGCTTATGACCAGCGCCAAGGACGAGGCCACACTGCGCTTCTACGAAAATGCAGGCTTCTCAAGGGAGACAAAAACTGCCTTCGATAAGCGCTTTTAAGCCGCAGGCGCCGGAGGGAGAAAAAAGGCCCGCAGCGAGTTCGCTACGGGCCTTTTCTTCGTGGGTGGGTGGGGCCCTCCCCGCTCTTTACCTCTCCCTGCCGCTCTTTGCCCCGTTTAGAGCCTGACGATATTGTTATTTCGGGTGATTTCGCATAGCTTGCCCTCAGGGTCGATCTCCACATAGCAGCCCTCAAGGCTTTCCACATTGTGAAGGCTGAATATCACATCCCGATATCTGGGCCAAAGGTCCCTGGGCGCCTCCAGCGGCGGCAACACCGCTTTTTTAAGAATTTTCCCCTCCGCATTTTTGAGCACGACCTCCGCCTCTGGGGAGTCCACATTGCCCAAAGAATGAACAGTCACGTTCATGCCGTGGTCATATATACTGATATCGTCCTTGCTTATGCCCAAATCGCAGCGGTCATAATAACTCCTCCCCTGCCTTATGAGCTTCAGCTCCACAATCGTCGTCGCCTTTGGGGCAAACTCAACTTTCACGCTTGTTGATCTCTCGAAGGAGGACTCATATTCCACAGCATCTTCTGCAATATCATCGCCGTTTTCATCAACTCCATATGAAAGCTTCCATGTCCCCGGAACGATTTCATTGCCCAAAATATCCGCTCTGACGATATCCCCGCTTAAATTATGCACTATCAGCTTCACATGGTCATTTTCTGCAACCGGCGAAAGGATCCCCACCTTCTCATCATCGCCGACATTTTGAAAGCGCCAGGCGATCTTGTTGCTGGGGTACATGAACCTGCACTGCTCCACAAAGGGGTCTGCCAGCCTGTCGTTTAAAAGCTCGTCTCCGGTAATATACACCCTATCTATCCATGGATGCCCGTGGGTGTTATAGTATTCCCGCACCCCTGCAATAAAGGCCCGCCGATCATATCGCCTTGCAATTTCCGCCTTCCACTTCTCAGCATTTGCGCTGCAAGGTGGCTTCCTCCTGTCGATAATATCAATGTATTTTCTGTCGCCCGTCTGGTAATACGCCGCGCTCATCATGTTGTTCTCCTGGTTCAGCACTCCCCTAATCCGCTGAAGTTCCAGCTCCGCGTCGTCCTCAAAGCGGATATTATTGTGCAAAACTCCCGTTTCGGGGTCGTAGTGGGCAGCCAGACTATCCGCCATTTCAATCAGCAGCCTTCGCACCTTTTCATTGCCGTTGAAGCGTGAAATCTGCCACACCGGCGATATGGCCGCATGCACTGGCCCTTTCTGTGTGTTCCAGGGGGCTTCAAGGGCCATCTTGCTGCCGCTGAAGTAGGACGACTTTATATGCCTGTGACCGACGCAGTTAATCCCCGTCAGCCAGTACATGCTCCTGGCGGTCTCCATGGCCCGCTCCAACATCTTCGGATTGCCGATATCTGCGCTTAAACTGCCGTTCAGCGATATCAGCCCTTCCTCGGAGGAATGAAGCTCGTCGGCCTGTATTGAGCTAAGGCCGTTTGTGAACATTCCCTGCTGGTAAAAAGCCTCCAAGTTTTTGTGCATCACCTGGCGGATCCTGTCCGGGTCGCAGCCCATGTTCACCAAAATCACCCATGTGCAAACGAAATCTCCGTCATCGGAAAGCCCACCGCCGAACTCTCCATTTTCAATCATCCTGTTGTCAATAAGCCAATTGACCACATGCTTGTATTTCTTCAAAAACTCCACCTGTTTAAAGGCCCAGGCGGGAACCCCCTCAGGCACCGGCTCCGTCTGATAATCCGGCTCAAAATCTTCGTCCAGCACTCCATAGCGCTCGTTCAGCGTAAATTTGTCGTAGTAATAATACTGGGCCAGCTTGTGCCCCGGGTCAACTTTCAGTATATCCCTCACATCCGCCTCAAAGCGGTTGAAAAGATTATGCTCAGCCGTTCCCGGCTGCTCCTCCACCAAATGCCCGTAAACATCCCGCACCTGGGTAAACCTGTCGATGACATGCTCCGCTTTGGCGTCCGCAGCGGGTTTATACAACAGACCGATGGTCGCATCCTTCAAAAAGTCCACGCCGTAAGCACCCTCGCTGAAGGCAATTGTCATATATAAACACCTGTTTTCAGGCAAAATCCTGTCCCGGGTGTCAAACCAGATTGTCTTTTCCTGCCCAGCTTTCGCGCTGAAAACAAAATGAGCAAGATTTCTGTAATACCACAGCGGGTCCTTTATCTGCACGGCGATTTTCACATCGCTGGGCAGATTGGGAAGCCTCAGCTCAACGCCGTCCAGGCCCAGGGAATCATCGGCCTCATACGGTATAATTATGTTCACGAATGGATAGCCGCCCACGCTGTCATGGCCGGTGAATTCGACCTTTTCACCACCTGGAACCGCCGTCATGATATTCCGCTCATAGGGCAGATAGCGACCCTTTATGAAGGTTATAAGCTCGTGCTGAGCTTCGGTTTTCTTGCTGTAGCCATCCAAAAGCGAGTAGAAAACCCTTTTCGCGCCCTTGGGGGCCTCGCCTTCCGTGACATTATACAGTGAAAAATCGCCTATCGGCTCCTCTTTAAGCACATTGGTGAAGCGGATCTTTCCGCCCTTCGTTGTTTCTATGGCATTCACCGACCGCTCGCTGCCATCTCTTCGCTCAAAAAGAGTCTTGATCGCGCCGCCCTCATCGTCCACCAGCTCCACGCTGCCAAAGGCGGAACCGGATATCTCCACGTGGTTATACTCCTCATCCGGGGCGTGGAATGTGATGGCCTTTCCTGAAAGGGAGTAGCAGTCCCAGTCGGGAAGCTGAAAGTAATCATTGCGGCCCTTTAGGCGGGATCGGTTGTATACCCCCGGCCAGGTGGTCTCGCGGATGCCGTCGCAGGCCTTCCACCACCAGCGCTTAAGGTCGTAGGCATCGTGGATCTCCACCTTGCGAACCGACGCACGGTCGCTTATCTCAGGCGCATCGCCGTCAAAACCGTTGCGAAGCTGCCAGCCTTTGTTGACCGCTTCATCGGTGAAGTTCAGCTCATATGGATCTACGATATCCACCAGTCTGCCGTCAGCCAATATCATCATGTGAGAATCGTCCAGCATCCTGTCATATATGGCGATCTCGTCTATGTCGCCACCGCGAGCGAAATTGTATGCGCTTTGGACGTTCGTGTTGGAGATTATCCTTGAGTGGGGGCCGAACTGGTCAAGACCGGCAAAATAGACGGCGGGTCTATATTCTTCTGCCACCTTTGTGCCGTTAATATAGAACTTTATCCCCCAGTTTTCATCCCAGGCCAGGGCGAAATGTTGCCAGATGTCCGGCCGGGGGCTTTCCTCAACATTATAACAAACCCTGGCCCTTGAAAGGTTTATGTCGGTGATGAAGGCCTCGTAGCCCTCGCCGCTCCAGTCGATCCGAAGCCACACTGCATCCCAGCTTGTGTGGTCTGCAAAGGCGACGCGGAATATCGGGAAGGCAGTGGGTCCAACAGGATAGCGCGAGCGCCAGAAGAAGGAAAGGGTGCCCCTCTCGGCATATATGTTGCGGGGCGCGCGCCAGGCCAGAAGCTGATTATCCCCGCAGCTAAGCGCCTTTCCGCAAACGCCGTCGTCGATAACTTTCACCTCATGGTCGAATGAGGGGCTGTGTCTTCCCTTTGCGAAGTTCGCCGTTGTGCTGTCACCAGCAACATAGAAAAGCAGTCCATTATCCATTCTCATCACCTCGTCCGTTTCTTGTCTCTCTTCGCCGCACTAATCCATGCATGTTGCTCTGATTAATAAACGGCAAAGGGTATAATGTCCCAATCACCCTGCTTGGCCGCCTCAACCGCCAGCACTGCGACAGTATCCTGGGTGTCGATATTGCAGCCATTGAAGGCCTGCCTGTATGCGGCAAACTCGGGACTGCGCACAAAGTAGCCGTCCTTCACGCCGGTTTCGATTATATTGCCGGCAATTTTATCTGCCAGAGCCAAAATCTGCTCGTTTTCGGTTTCCCTGTAAATGTTCAACAGCGCCATTGCCGCAGCAGCGTCCGCGCAGGAGTTGTCCATATTCACAGCAGCGCCCTGGCCCTTGAAATCACCGATATCACCCAAGCCCAGGCCCGCAGCGATCTTCCTGCCGGTTTCCCAGAGCTCCTCGTCCCCTGCCAGCAGCGCGGTTTGGCTGTAGGAAAGAAGGAATCTGCCCGTGGCGGCAAAGGGCATAAACGCCTGCGCTCTGTAATAGCCCGGCCTTGCAGGCACAAAGCCGTTCAGAATTTTGCCGTCGGTCATCAGCGCGTTGAACTGGTTTTTTTCAGGCACATATGCATACTTCGCATAGGCCCTAAGACCGGCTACGGCGTCCTCCAGCATCTGCTGTCCATAAGGCGTTTTATATTTGTAATATAGCGCAACCACCTGCGGGTTAAGACCGTATATGCTGTTGGCGTGGTTTGAAAGGAGCATGTTGCCCTCCAGAGCATCAGGGCCCAACTCCGGGCCAAGCTGGCGCTCGGCGCGGTCGCCATACATTGAAAGGGTGATTGTGAAATCATCCGTGTGCTCCCTCTTTTTCGCCTTAGTGAACTGATACACGCCCAGGCCTGTTTTGGGGTGGCGGCATTTTACATACATATTATGCAGCCTGTTGCCCCAAAGCACCGCTCCCTCGTCTCCTGTTTTTTCGTAGAGCTTCACAGCCGCCAGCATCAGGTCGTTGCCGGTATTCATGAATGAAAGTCCGCCCCGTTCCTGGAATGGTGGCGGATCGCCGAATTCGCGCTCCCAGATATTATCGATGCTCTCCTCGCTGGGCTTGCCGTGGCGACCCATCTCGAATTCCTTGAAGTCGTAAATATGGGCATTCCAAAAAGCCTTGACAAAAACCGCTGCCTTTTCGCCGCCTGACTCAAACATCAGGCTATAAAATGGAAAATCATTCTTAAGCTCATGGACCATCCCCTTTTCGCCATTGGGTTTTAGGGTTAGCAGGTCTATGTAATAATGGCCTCCCCACTGGAAAAGGCCAGTATCCAGCAATAGGTTGTCAAAATGATAGTCATACATCGCTTTTGCCCTGTCGCAATAGGCCTGGTCGCCATAGAGCTTTCCATAAAGATACAGAGCGCGAAGGAAGTTCTGCTGGTGGGCAAAGTCAGAAGATATCACGTCCATGCCCCCGTAATATGCCTTGCCGATGGGGGGCTTGCCTGTGCTGAAGTCGATGTAGTCAGCCAACAGCGGGGATCTGGGGGAGTTGTAATGGTCGCCCGCATTGTCCAACACTTTGTCCAAAAAGGTCTTGACGGTTTCCCGGCTGGTTTCTTTTGACATTGTTTTTCTTCCTTTCCTGTGAGTGCGCCTGCAAACAAAAACACATATTTTTCCACTATGAAAAATACGTGTCTCCCGGCCAAGCAAAAATTGCTGCAAATTTGCAGCAAAGCCACGCATTAGGGCCAAAAATATGATCCGAGTTATCAGGTTTCCCGGGGATGATGTTTTCCAAATTGAAATACATCTCCCCATCTCCATTGATGGCTTTCATTCCTCTTCCTCGTTCGCCATAGCAGCACTTAGTTTGATATAATAAAATTATACATGCATATTCGGATTATGTCAACGCTGCCGATGGCGCAAAAGGCTTCAAACAAAAAATCCGGAAAAGAGGAAAAGCCATTGCGCAGCACATGCATGGAGATGTATAATATATGATTATTAGCGCCTAACTGCGAAAGAGGTCCACGACATGACATACAAGGCTCAGGATTTTAGAATCATCAACTCCCACACCCACATTTTCCCCACAAAGATCGCCGGAAAGGCCTCGAAAGCCATCGGCGATTTCTACGAGAGGCAGATGTGCTTCCCCGGCGAAGCCCAGGTGCTCCTGGAGGATGGCAAGCCCTTTGGCATAGAGAAATATCTGGTCTGCTCCACTGCCACCATTCCCCAGCAGGTGCAGAGCATAAATGACTTCATCCATGCACAGTGCCAGGAGCACAGCGAGTTCATCGGTTTTGCATCGCTCCACCCCAATATGGAGAACATGGAGGGCGAAGTTGAGCGTCTCATAGGCCTTGGCCTTCGCGGCATCAAGCTCCACTCGGACTTTCAAAAGTTTGGCATCGACGACGACAGCGCCATGCCCATGTACGCGTTGGCGCAAAGATATGGCCTGCCGGTGCTCTTCCACATGGGCGATGCCCGCTACGAATATTCCCGCCCCCACAAGCTTTTGAACGTCGCCCGAAAGTTCCCCGACCTCATATGTATTGGCGCGCATTTCGGTGGATATCAGCGTTGGGACGAAGCCTACGAAGCGCTAAGGCTGGATAACATATTCCTTGACACATCCAGCTCTTTGGACTTCATCCCCCCGGAAATAGCCCGCGATTTCATAAACAACATCGGCGAGGACAAGTTTTTCTTCGGCACTGACTTTCCCATGTGGACCCACGAAGGCGAAATCAAGCGTTTTTGGGGCCTGGGCCTTACAAGGCGCCAGTACGAGAAAATATTCTTTGAAAATTTTGCAAAGCTAATGGGAATTGAATGAACCTTTTTCAGGGGCGCTAAAAGATTTTGATTGCGCCCCTTTTTATGTTATACTTTTCATAATAGGGTTTCGGGCGAGGAACGCTACGAAGCTCTGCCCCTGCGACCTGCATTGACAAGCAGCTCGCCGCCAAATTGCATATAAAGTGGATTTGGCGGGAACTTTAAGGCAGCGCACTGCAAAAGAATCTTAGAACCACAAAACTTGGCAAAGCAACACGAGAACAGGAGGATAGTTATGAAATTTAATATTAAAAGCACAAT
>JBNRMR010000088.1:0-9731 GCA_050309705.1 Christensenellales bacterium
AAGCTGGTCAATTCCCGCCCCCACCGGGCGCAGATAATCGTTGACATAGCAGTTAACAAAGGCCAGGTCTGTTTTAAAGCCTTTTATGGCGAAGTATTCCTTGGCCTCGATCAGTTCCTTGACCAGATCAAGCTGGGGAACGTCCTCAATAAAGGCGGTGATGATGGGGATATCGCCGGAAATTCCGCAGCGCCATATGGCGTCCCTTGCGGGATGCGCGCTTTCGGGCAGGCTTTCACGGGCGCTTCTTTCAGGCCAGTGGAGCACCGCTGCCAGCATCTCCCAGGTTTGCAGCTTACCCTTTGTTATGTTCAGATATTCGCTTAATACCTGCGCCTTCATGCCCGCCATGCTGATGGCTCGCTGGACTGCCCCCTGGTCGGCATGCTCCCTTGCAAGGGCAAGTGATTGAGAGCCGTTTTCTGCCTTTCCCGCTGCGAAGGAGGCCGTCTCCTCGCCTTCGGGCTTCACCACAAGGTTTCTGCGCAGGTATGCGCAGGGCGTTATCTGCGGCCCGCTCATGCCCTTTGCAGGTTTTGCGTGGCCTGCTGCATTTTCAAGAGTGCGCCCTCTGCCGATGAAATCCTCCCGGGAGCTGAAAAAGCCCCCGTACTCTCCCCCTGAGGAGGAAAAAAAGGCGTATCCATCACCCTCGCCATCCCTGTCCCGGCGGCGAATTAGCAGGCTTTCCTCATATTCACTCACGTCAATGAAGAGATCTGAAAATGCCGGGTGTGCTGCGTCGGCGCCCGGCTGCTGCAAGGATGGCTCGAAATAGCAGCCAACCTCCGCCTCCCTTTCAAAGGCGGAAAGGTTCTTCACCTGAACGTCCACCACAACCGCGCCGCTTTCGGGGCTGACGCTCATCTTAACAGCGGCCCAAATTTCGCCGTCGCCGGCAGTGTAGACTGCGCTTTCGCTTGTGAACTCCACATCGCCGCTGATGGTGGGGCATATTATCTCCCCCCTACCCTTCACAAAAACATGGATGCCGCTATGGAAATTGCCTGACCTGATCCTTGAAAGCAGGGCGTTGCCCGACAGCGCATAGTTGCCGCCCCTGTAGGCGTAAAGGGTTGTGCCCGCGCCGCTGATCATGTGTATGTCAAGAGCATCTTTCCTCGGCCTTCTGCGGAAAACATGCTGGCGCTGGCCGCCAATCTGCCTTCTGGCCGCCACCCGAACCCGCTTTTTTACATAGCCGGGCATGGCTTCGTCCAGAAGGAGCAGATATGCGCCGATTTCCGGTATATCCATGAACCGCTGCGCACTTTTGCCCCAAAGAGCCTGCTCTATTGCCATAAGACCCATGCCCTGATGGTGGGCCATATATGAACGGACGATGTTCCCTTCCTCGCTCTCGGTAAAGTCAACGGCTTCAAACATGCCGTACTCACCCTCAAGCCCCTTTTGAGACATGGCATCGATATTTTCCATGGCATCAGAGCCGATTATCGTCAGCGCCAGGAGCGCCGCGTAGGGCGCCACCACATGCTCCTTGTCCGGCACACCCTTGAGGGAAAGGCTTTCCTCGCCAAAGGCTTTATATTGGTAGTGCAGGTCCAGGTCAAAGGCATAATAACCCGACTCCGACTCACCCCAAAGCCCCCCGCCGCTGTTTCGCTTCTGGGTTTTCGCTGCGGTCTTGCAGGATGCACCCGCCAAGGAGCGGCTGTCCTCCTTGAGGAAAAGCCGCGGCATGATGTATTCAAACATGGTCCCCGACCAGGAAAGAAGGGCATTCCCCTCGTCCAGGGCGGTCAAGGGCCTGCCAAGGGCGCTGTAATGCTCGTGGGAAACATCCCCCTTGGCGATTGCCACAAAGGACGCAAGGCGCGATTCGCTGGCCAGAAGGTCATAGTGGGCCTTGCTGTAGGCATCGCTTTGGGCGTCATAGCCAATGAAAAATAGCTTCTTCTTGCTGTCATACAGCTTAGAAAAGTCGGTGTCCCTGACAAGGGCGTCCATTCTGCGGGCAAGCCCCTCCATCTGTTCAGCGGATACGCTTAATGAAAAGCTCATGCCCTTAAGCGCCTGGGTTCTCCTGCCAGGTTTTCGCATGGCGGAAATAAGCCCCAGGGCAGCGTTGAGCATCTCAGCGTTTTCGCTTCTTTCAACAGCTTCCAAAAGGGCCTGAGTCTCTCCAGAGTCCTCGCCGTCCATTTTTATGGCCAAAATGCAGCCTTCCTTAATCTTTTCAAAATCAAAGGGCTCGTCTATGGCATCTCTAAGCGCCTTAGAGCAGAGCATCAGGCTGGCGGCGAGGTTGCCGCTGTCCACGCTTGAAACATACTTCGGGGGAAGGGGCTCAAGGCTTTTGCAGTCATACCAGTTATAAAGATGCCCGTTCCACTTTACCATCCGCTCCATTGTGGCGACTGTTTTCTCAAGCCTGCCGTGGAGCATTTCTGCATCGATAAACCCCAGATCATAGGCGCTCACATGGGCGCAAAGCGCATAGCCGATATTGGTGGGCGATGTCCTTTCCACCGCACCGCGATAGGGAAGAATCTGCACATTATCCGGGGGAAGAAAGTTTCCCCTTTCATCCAGGACCTGCTCAAACCATGAGTATGTTTTTTTGGCAATGCGCAAAAGGCTTTGCCTCTGTTCACTTGAAAAGGAGGGCATGTCCTTCAACTTCTCTGCTGATTTTGCCGCCAAAATTATTCCATAGAGCCACAAAAGACCCACCGGAACAGCAAAAAGCAGGCTCCCCCGCGATAATAGCCCCGTGAGTGCCAGTAAGACCGCGCAGACGATGTTGGGCAGCATCTGCAGCGCCGAGGCCATGCCCCTTGAAACGCTCAGCCATTCCGCTTGGGCGGCGGTGGTCCACTGAAGCATGTTGCGTTTTGATATGAGAATCCGCCAGAGGGTTATGAAGAAGGCACTCAACGAAGTCCAGGCGTCTTTGGGCAGCATGGCGGCGGCATAGAGGAAGTTGTCCCATGGGGCTGTGAGCAGATATGCCAAAAGGACAGCCCACGCCAACAGCCAATAACCCACAGCGCAAAGATAGATCAGCGATGCGGTAACAAAAGCCGGCAACATCCAGCGGCGGATGTTATCCAGTATCTTCCAGCGATCAAGGGCGTTAAGGCCCCTGCCCCTCCTTGTGACCAGCCATGGTATGAGCTGAAAATCGCCCCTGGCCCAGCGGTGCTGCCTTTTATAGAAGCTCAGCGCCGATGAAGGGCCGCCATCGAAGAATATGATATCGGCGGCATAGGCGCATCTGGCGTAAAGGCTTTCTAAAAGGTCATGGCTAAGGATTGTGTTATCGGGGATTTTTCCCTGTAGGGCCAGGTCAAATTTTTTAACATCGTAGACGCCCTTGCCGCAGTATATGCCCTCCTCCGCCAAGTCCTGATATAGGTTGCTGCACAGACCGCTGTAGGCTGCCATGCCTGCATCAGAGCTGATAACCTTTTGCAGCCTTGTCACTATGCTGTCCAAGGGCATGGCGATGCGCGGCGCGACGATGGCGTACTTTCCATTAAGGGGATGAGCTAATATGCCGATCATCTCGTTTATGGCGCCGGGCTTTGCCTTGGTGTCGGAGTCAAGGGCAACTGCATATTTGACTTTGCCCACCCTGCCCTCTGGGAAGATTTTCAACAAAAAATCCCCCTCGCCGGTGAGCAAGAACCTGTTCACAGCGGTGATTGCGCCCCTCTTGCGCTCCTTGCCCATATAGCGGCCCTCGGGCGTGGCCTCCCTGCCCCGGTGAAAACAGCAAAAGCTGTCGGTGGAGTGCTTCCGGTTCAGGGACCTTATTAGCTCCTCCTCCAGGCTCAGCATTTCTTCATCCCCCGCCATGCGTGCAAGGGGTGCGTCTGGGAAATCGCTTATAAGGGCGATCAGCAGATTGCCCCCCGGGTCTTTGTTGGCGATATAAAGCTGCTCCATCTTCTTCCCCTGCTCTATCATCGACTCCTCGCCGGTCAAAAGGCAGGATATCACCACAATGGTCTGCAAGTCCTCCGGTATCCCTGCCTTCAGATCATAGCGCAGCAGCCTTCGGGGCTTTATTATTCGGGTAATAAGAGCTGTCACCAGCCAGATGGAAAGAGAAGCTATGGGAACAGACAAGAGCGCTGCCGCAATGAAGCCGAACAGCCGATAAAAAAAGTAATAAGCCACCACATTCAGCAGCAGAGCCGCCAGCATGAACAGCCATTTGCCGCCCCTAAACTGCGCCCCGCTTATACCTATGGATTTTTTCAGGGCCTTTAAATGCCTGCCCAACAAAACGGCGCTCACATATGTGCCCCTTTCATTGGCCAGGTTGAGTGCCGCCTCCGCCACCTCAATTTCTTCCATGTCCGCCCTTTGCGCCAAAAGAGAAACCTGCCGGAAAAGTGTCTGGCGGGACTCAAAATCATTGCGCAGGAAAACGCCTGCCTTTTCATTGGACAAAATCTTGCCCAATGGGTTGACGCTTTCGAACACACCTATCCAGTCCATGGATGAAATGGCTCTTATGGAAGCGGCGCAGTTGGCTATTCTTATCTGCAAAAGGGACTGGGTTTCATGGGCCTTTTCGACGCTTTCCGCCACGCTTATGCCCGCAACTTCCGCCATGGCCTCTATGCGCGAGGGCAGAGCGCTGCTGCCATCCCTTGAAACGGCTATCAAATGCTCTAAAAACGCCTCCTTTTTAAGAAGGTCCTTAAGCTTCGGGTCGCTTAATAGTTGTTCGCTCGAAAGCAGCCTTTCATGCCATCTTTCAGCCATTTCCCTTGCGGTTTCAAAGTCGTCGATCTCCTTTGATATCACCGCACAAAGGCAGCCCAAAGCATAATGGAAAAACGCGGGAATCTGCCAAAGCTCCTTCTGGGAAAGGGGCGCAATCTTCATGAATGACTCCAGCGCCGCCTTGAGTTTTTCCGCGCCTATCTCGCAATCACCGTGACGCAGCATCAAAAACGCCAGCGCAACGCCCCTTGGCACGCCGACATATTCGCCCCTTCGCACCAGTGGAAAGGTGCTTTTCCTTCTAAGGCTCCTGCGGACATTCAGCACCGTTTCTTCAAAAAGCGGGTAATTTTCATACAGCCACAGGGAGGCCCCCACTGCCTTTATGCCCTCGGCCGCCCTTCGATCTATGCTCAAATATGCCTTTGATATAGTTTCAAGAACGGCGTCAAATGAGGCCAAACGTCCCTCTCCCTTGTAGCCGGCCCTTGCCAGAATTTCCATCTTTTTCTGCATGTCGTCTGCGGAAAGCCGCTTTTCAAAGGCGAAATCAAACAATGCCGTCATAGCGCACCTCTCTTTTATACATATACCGCTGTATTTTTTCCAAATTGCAATATATAATACGCTATGATATAATTCCGTTAAAACGGAGGGTTATTATGAACGCAAAAAAAGCTTATAGATCAATTCTTTTTGACATGGACGGCGTGCTGGTGGACAGCGAAAAGGTCATCACAAAAGCGGCAATAAACGGCCTTTTGGAATATGGTGTTTCAGCCTCTCCTGACGATTTCAAGCCCTTCACAGGAATGGGCGAGGATCGCTTCATAGGCGGCGTGGCGGAAAAGCATGGCGCCAAGTATCTGCCGGAGATGAAAAAGCGGGTTTATGAAATATATCTTGAAATCGTGGCGGATGAAATATACATCTACCCGGGAACATTGCCGGCCCTTAAAAAGCTTGCGGAAACCGGGTATAAAATGGCCCTTGCCTCCAGCGCTGACATGGTCAAAGTCCGAGCGAATCTTTCTGTTGCGAAGGTGGGCATGGCGATGTTTGCCGCGGTTTTAACCGGCGACGACGTCTCCGCCAAAAAGCCCGACCCGCAGATTTATCTGATGGCCGCAAAGGCTTGCGATGAAGCGCCTGAAAACTGCCTGGTGGTGGAGGACGCGGTTTCCGGCGTGATCGCCGCGAAGAAAGCGGGCTGCGGCTGTGTGGCGGTGACAACCAGCTTCGACGAAGCAACCCTGCGCGAGGCCGGCGCGGACTACGTTATCAGCGATATCGGCGGACTGACCGCTCTTCTCGAGGAAATTTCTTAGGGCATCAGCTCAACTCCTTATCCTGTCCATGATTTATTCGTGCATGAAAAGCAAGGTGCAAGCGCCTTCATCGTGGTAGTATTTACCTTGAAGGGAGGGAAGTTGATGGATTGGCTTGATAATCTGAACTCTGCAATAGAATACATCGAAGCGCATCTGGCGGACGAAATCTCCTATGACCGGGCCGCGCAAATCGCCTGTTGCTCGTCCTATCATTTTCAGCGGATGTTTTCATACATCGCGGGAGTGCCGCTGTCGGAATATATTCGGCGCAGGCGGCTGACATTAGCCGCTTTCGAATTGCAGGCCGGAGATGTTAAGGTCATAGACACGGCGGTAAAATTCGGCTACGAGTCGCCGGAGGCGTTCAGCCGGGCGTTTAAGAAGCTGCATGGCGTCATGCCCATATCCGCGCGCGATAAGGGCGCTGCGCTTAAAGCCTATCCGAAGATGACCTTCTCCATTACAATCAAGGGAGATGTCGAGATGAGGTATCGTATTACGCATCGGGAGGCGTTTGAAGTGTTCGGGGTTTACGCGGACATCAGCACAGACCGGGAAACCGCCTTTGAGCAGGTGCCTCAGTTCTTCAGAAAGTGCGATGAGGACTTGGTGCCGGACGAAATCAACGCGCTTTTAGGCCGCTTTAATGACAACCACACCATCTCAGCGCTGTACGACCATTCGGAAAGCACATTCAAGTACATGCTTTGCCAGTTCCTGCCCGAAGGACTTTCCGTACCTGATAAATTCACGGTGCTTGACGTCCCTGCGGCAACATGGGCTGTTTTTGATGTGCCTGACTGCGAAATTCAAGCCATGTGGAGACGAATTTGGGCCGAGTGGTTTCCCGCGTCCGGGTATGAGTCGGTAAAAGGCATATCATTTGAAATGTACTACGGATTAGCCGGCCATGGAAATGTCTTTGGAGAGATCTGGGTTCCAGTCATAAAGAAATAGCACTGGCTTTTATGACATATGCCGTTTATGAGCAAGGGCATGAAAAAACGGATGGGCTGCCTTTCGGCAATCCATCCGCTTTTATTTTCTCCAATACAAGCGTTTTTATCAGATGTTGAACAGCAGATCTCCATAGGTTGGGAAGGGCCAGACATCAGCCGAGGTGTTGGCCTCAAGCTCGTCCGCCACAGCCCTCAACTCCTGCATCCTTGCAAAAACCTCGTCGCGGTAGTAAACGGCCAGTTCCAGCGCACCGTTGCAGCAATCCTTCGCCTGGGAAATGGCTGCGTCCAGTTCGCCTGTCTTTCGGTAGAGAGCTTCTGAAAGGTTGGAAAGCTTCTTAAGCAAAGCCACCTCCATATCGCAGGGGACCTCCAGCGATATTTCCTTCTTGGCCAAAGCGGTCTTTGAGAGCTGGTTCATGTAGCTGACAACAGCCGGCAAAATTTCCTTTCTCGCCATCTCCACCATTGTCAGCGCCTCGATATTGATGGTTTTGCTGTAGGTTTCAAGGAGTATCTCATAGCGGGAGTGAACCTCCGCCTCTGTTAAAATCCTGTGTTTTGTGTAAAGCTTCACATTTTTTTCCGCCAGGCAGTACGGAAGGGCATCCACCGTGGATTTCAGATTCAAAAGCCCACGCCTTTCGGCCTCATCCTCCCACTCTTTGCTATAGCCGTCGCCATTGAATATGATCCTCTTATGCTCTTTTATTGTCCTTATGACCAGATCGCTCAGTGCGGCGGTGAAATCCTCAGCCTGCTCCAGCTCATCTGCGAAGCCATCCAGCACCTCGGCAACGATCAAGTTCAGCACAATGTTAGCGTTGGCGATGGGCATTGACGAGCCCAGCATTCTAAATTCAAACTTATTGCCCGTGAAAGCGAATGGCGAAGTCCTGTTGCGGTCTGTGTTATCCTTGGGGAAATGGGGCAGCACGTCCACGCCTATCTCCATCTCCTGTGGACCGATGCCCTTATAGGGCATGCCCTTTTCTATCGCCTCCATGATCCCCGTCAGCTCGTCTCCCAAAAATATTGATATTATGGCGGGGGGCGCTTCGTTTGCTCCCAGGCGGTGGTCGTTTCCAGCGGAGGATACCGAGGCGCGAAGGAGGTCCTGATAATCGTCCACGGCCTTTATGACGGCAGTCAAGAAAAGCAGAAACTGGGCGTTATCCTGGGGAGATGAGCCTGGCTCCAGCAGGTTAAAGCCTGTGTCGGTGGCCATGGACCAGTTGTTGTGCTTGCCGCTACCGTTCACGCCCGCAAAGGGCTTTTCGTGCAGCAGGCAGACAAGGCCGTGCTGTGCGGCGATCTTTTTCATGGTTTCCATCGTAAGCTGGTTGTGATCAATGCTCACATTGGCCGTTTCAAAAACAGGGGCCAGCTCGTGCTGAGCAGGGGCGACTTCGTTGTGCTTTGTCTTCGCAAGAACGCCTAAAGTCCAAAGCTCCCTGTCCAGCTCACCCATGAAGGCCATGACGCGGGGCTTTATGGGCCCGTAATAATGATCCTCTAGCTCCTGTCCCTTGGGTGGTTTGGCGCCAAAGAGGGTTCTTCCGCAGAAGATGAGATCCTTGCGCTTCATGAAAAGACCCTGGTCGATGAGGAAATACTCCTGTTCGGGGCCTATGGTGGAAAAAACACGCTTGACTTCAGTGTTCCCAAAAAGCCGCAGCACCCTTATGACCTTGTCGCTCAAAAGCTTCATGGAACGAAGCAAAGGCGTTTTCTGGTCAAGGGATTCGCCGCTGTAAGAGCAAAAGGCCGTGGGTATGCACAGCGCGCCATCTTTTATGAAAGCGTAGGAGGTGGGATCCCAGGCAGTATAGCCTCTGGCCTCAAATGTGGCCCTAAGCCCTCCCGACGGAAAGCTGGATGCATCCGGCTCGCCCTTGATCAACTCTTTGCCGGAAAACTCCATGATGATCTTGCCGTCCCTTTGGGGCGAAATGAAACTATCATGCTTTTCCGCGGTGATACCGGTCAGGGGCTGGAACCAGTGGGTATAATGGGTAACGCCCTTCTCCACTGCCCAGTCCTTCATGGCGTTGGCAACACTGTTGGCGACTGTGATATCCAGCTCCTTCCCCTCTGCAATCGTTTGCCTGAGAGAGCTGTATACGTCCTTTGGAAGGCGTTTTTTCATCACTTCGTCATCAAATACCATGTTGGCGAAAATGTCCGGTATGTTCACCATCGTCTCTCCTCCTCGGTTTTATCTAAATTGCTGCGGGTTTCCATCGGTTTGCTGAATTCTCTTTGCATAATACTGCCCAAAATAGAAATAAAAAGAAAAAGCGCCCGAGGGTTTCCCCATAGCGCCATTGCCATGTACAGGCAAATTATAGCCCGGCCTAAAAAAGTTGTCAACCCCTTTTTCAGCTTTTTTTGAAAAACGTACGGGGGAACGGCCGGGTTTCGAGTATGGGGGGAACGACACAGGGCTCTGCCCTACACCCCGCAAGGGATGCTCCCTTGACCCTTCATCATGGCGTTTTATAAAAGTTTTACAACGATGCGGGGCCCTGCCCCACACCCCGCAAGGGATGCTCCCTTGACCCTTCATAAGCGAGAGCGCCTTTGTTGGCGGAAGTTCGGGGGACAAGTCCCTCGGGAACGACACAGGGCTCTGCCCCGCACCCCGCAAGGAATTCTCCCTTGACCCTTCATCATGGCGTTTTATAAAAGTTTTACAACGATGCGGGGCCCTGCCCCACACCCCGCAAGGGATGCTCCC
>JBNRMR010000089.1:0-3239 GCA_050309705.1 Christensenellales bacterium
CCCCCAGACCCCCTCCCGGGAGACGCAAGTCTCATATTGCTATATCAGTCTTATTTGGCTTGTTTCCGGCAAGGAACGCAGGCATCCCTGCTGGCGCAGCATGTCGATGACGGCCTTGGAGACCTTCGAGCGCTGCTGCAATTCCTCCACCGAAATGAAGGGGCCTTCGTCCCGAGCCGCGGCAATGGACTGGGCCGCAGCGGTGCCCACTCCCGCAAGCGCATTAAGCGGCGGCAGGATTTTGCCGTCCACTATCAAGAACCTGCTCGCATCGGAATCGTAGATGTCCATAGGCATAAACTTTATGCCCCTAAGCAGCATCTCCCTGGCGATCTCCAACTGCACCATCAGGCTTTCGTCCTTTGGCGTTGCCTTGCGGCCAAGGGCCTTTATGCTGTTGATGGACTGCAAAATGGACTCAGGGTCGGTGCACATCAAAGAGGCGTCAAAGTCGTCGGCCCGAACGGTGAAATAGGCGGCGTAATAGGCCTCGGGCCTATGGACTTTGAACCAGGCTATGCGCAGCGCCATCGTCACATAGGCCGAAGCATGAGCCTTGGGGAAAAGATACTTTATCTTCTTGCATGAGTCGATGAACCAATCCGGCACGTCATTGTCCCGCATGGCTTTTTCCATATCAGGGGTAAGCCCCCTGCCCTTGCGCACAAATTCCATCGTGTTAAAGGCCATCTTGGAGGGAACGCCCTTGCTTATAAGGTAGAGCATTATGTCATCGCGGGTACATATGCATTGGCGGAACTCAGCGATGCCATTGCGGATAATGTCGCGGGCATTGCCCAGCCACACATCGGTGCCATGGCTCAGGCCTGATATGCGCAAAAGCTCCTCCATTGTGGTGGGCATGGTGTCCTCCAGCATTGATATGACGAACTTCGTGCCAAACTCGGGCACACCCAAAGTGCCCTTTGAAACGCCCAGCTCCTCCTCCGTGAGGCCCAAAGGCTCAGGAGATGTGAATATGCCCATTGTCTTGGGGTCGTTTAAGGGCAAGGTAGCCGGGTCGATGCCCGTCAGATCATGGAGCATGCGAATCATTGTGGGGTCGTCGTGACCTAATATATCCAGCTTCACAAGAAGATCATGTAACGAGTTAAAATCAAAGTGAGTGGTCTGTATCCCCTTTTCAGACTTGTCCGCCGGGTTTTGTATTGGGCAAAAGTGATATATTTCGTAACCGTTGGGCACGATGACCATCCCGCCGGGGTGCTGACCGGTGGTCTTTTTTATGCCTGAAAGACATTTGACAAGGCGGTCGATCTCGGCGCCCGTCACATGGCGTTCTTTTTCAGTTGCAAAGTTTTTCGCATAGCCAAAGGCCTTCTTGTCTCCCAGGCTGCCGATGGTACCGGCCCTGAAAACATTTTTTGAGCCGAAGAGCTCCTCTGCATAGGCGTGGGCCTTGGCCTGATAGTCTCCAGAGAAGTTCAGATCTATATCGGGCACCTTGTCGCACTCGAAGCCCAGAAAAACCTCAAAGGGTATGTCGTAACCTGTGTGGAGCAGCTCTTCTCCGCAAACAGGACAGATTTCGCCGTCGGGCAAGTCGATGCCACAGGGGAACTTTTCCCTGTCGATGCTAAAATCGCTGTATTTGCATCCTCCGCAATAGAAATGAGGCGGCAGGGGGTTGACCTCTGTTATGGCGCACATGGTGGCCACGAAAGAAGAACCGACCGAGCCCCGGGAACCCACCATGTAGCCGTCCTCGTTGCTCTTTTTAATAAGCAGGTGGGCGCTGTAATAAAGAGTTGCAAAGCCGTTGCCAATTATGGCGTTCAGCTCTTTTTCAAGCCTCTCATGCACAATTTCCGGCAGCGGATCGCCGTACATGGCCCTTGCCCTCTCCCAGGACATGCGCTGGATCTCCTCCGCCGCCCCCTCGATCTCCGGCTGAAATGTGGGCTTGCCCTCGGGGTGGACGGGGAAAAGAGTCACTTCTTCCACCATGTCAAGCACCTGCTGCGGCCCGTCTATGACCACACGCTCCGCTTCCTCCGGGCCAAGGTATGCAAAATCCTCCAGCATCTCGTCGGTTGTCTTCAGGTATAAAGGCGGCTGCTGGTCGGCGTCTGAAAAGCCAACGCCGGTCATCAGTATTTCGCGCAGCAGCGAATCCCGGGGCTCCAGGAAGTGAACGTCACCAGTAGCGACTACCGGTTTGTTCAGCTGTTTGCCCAGGCTCAAAATCCGCTTGTTTATGCGGCTAAGGCCGCGCTCGTCCTTCACATGGCCTTCCCGCACCAAAAAGGCGTTATTGCCGTTCGGCTGTATCTCCAAAAAGTCATAGAAGGAGGCGATCTTAAAAAGATCCTGCTCCTTGCGGCGGTTTAACACTGCTTTGTAGAGCTCCCCGGCCTCACAGGCGCTGCCGATGATCAGCCCCTCTCTGTGGCGCTCGATGACGCTTCTTGGCATCTGTGGCCGGCTGTTGAAGTAATCCAGATGGCTGTATGATATAAGCCTGTACAGATTTTCAAGGCCCTGGTTGTTCTTTGCCAGCAAAATGATGTGATAGGAGCGACCCTTTGTGGAGGTTTTGAGCCCAAACATGCTGTTTAAATCCGCTAAGGATCTGGCGCCCTGCTCCTTGGCCATGTCCAGGAAAAGGCCCATCAACTGCGCAGTGGCCCTTGCGTCGGGCAAAGCGCGGTGGTGTGTCAGCAGTTGCACGTTCATGGCCTTGCACAGGAAATCCAGCTTGTGGCTCTTTGAGTTCGGCAAAAGGGCCCTTGAAAGGGCAAGGGTGTCCACCAAAGTTTCGCAAAGCTCCAGCCCGCTTTCGTCGGCGGCTTTGCGCAAAAAGGCGATGTCGATGTGCACATCATGGGCACAGATGGGGCAATCTTTTGCAAAGGCGGCAAACTCCGCTATGACCTGGGCCATGGAGGGCGCGCCATAGAGCATATCGTCTGTGATGCCGGTGAGGGAAGTGATCTTTTCAGGCAAGGGCTGCAGGGGGTCTATGAAAGAGGAATACTCCTCAATGATTTTGCCATCCTGCCATTTGACCGCGCCGATTTCTATGGCATGGTCGGTGTTGGCGTTGGTGCCGGTCATTTCCATGTCCACCACCACAAAGGGCCCTTCCAAGCCGAAGGTGCCGCTGTTTTCGGCAATGGCGCTCAAGTCGTCCGTGAGATAGCCCTCAACACCGGGGATAAGCTTTATGCCATGCTTCTTCGCCGCTGCGAAAGCCTCTGGAAAGGCCTGCACCACAC
>JBNRMR010000090.1:0-3630 GCA_050309705.1 Christensenellales bacterium
AGCTTCGTGGAATATCTCAACCAGGTGCGCCTTTCCAAGGCAAAAATTTTGCTGGCAACCACGGAAATGAGCGTCACCGAAATCGCCTTGGAGGTGGGCTTTACCACCACCAGCTATTTCATCGCCCGGTTCAAGCGCCAAAACGAGATCACTCCCCATCGGTTTAGAGCGCAGTTTTTGCAGGGCGATGCGATTTAACGGCGCCCTCTCCTTTGCCGGCATTTGTTTTACAGCGCCAGGGCGTCAGCCCTTCATGATTGCAGTCCTACTGGGACTGGATCGGCCTTCCAAATTGGGTGGGCGGCGCTCTATGGCGGCAAGGGAAATTTCACAGTCTTCCAGGGCTTCGGCGGGCGTCATCGCACCGCAGGTAACCATGTCCTGCTCTCTGATGGTGGCAAAGGAGAAGGTAAGCCCCACAAAGGGAGACACACGGCCCGCCGCCATTGGCTTGATGGTCATGACAGGCTTCTTTGCGCTCCAGATTACTTTGTGGATATATTCAATCTCCACCTGCATCAAAAAGCCCATGCAATTGTATATCTGAATATAGGTTTCCACATCGTAGCCCTGTTCGTCAGGGTAGACGATCAGTTCAGGCATATGCGCTGAAAGGCCGGGGATCATTCCATTTTCGCGGATCATTGACAGATAATCCGGAAGGCGTTCGATGGTGTGTTTGTTTTTGTTTACAAGCTGCTCAGCGCTGGAATGGTGCGGGAAACAGAAGGTGCACCCCGCCTTGCGGCTGCCCTCGATTACTTTTCGTGCTTCAGCCCTTGCTGAGTGAGAATCATCGACATTAAGAACGGGCGTATCAATGCGGATGATGGCGCGGCCGGTGCGGTCTTCGGCAAGCTCAATGCCCTCCTGCAGCACAGGATTGGCATATATGGGCGCCATAATCGCGTCGACGTCGTATTTGAGGTAGGCTTCGATTATGCCGGCAATAGCTTCGCGGTTACGGTTGATGCTGTTGATGTAACTGTCCGCTGCTGAACTGGTGTGGCTGTAGCCTAGAATCCAGTTTGTGCCTATCAAAAGCCGTGGCAGCGACACGCCTCCAACTGTCGTTCGTGGCATAATGGGCATGATATGTAACCTCCTGGGCATTATTTGCTTGTATACAGTTTAAACTTTTAATGCTTAATTGTCCATATGCATCTCATGAAATTTCCACGCCAGACATTTGCGCAGCTGACTTTTGCACATCTTATTCCATAAAGTTATTCATATGCAAATTGCTACAGAACAACCAGCCATCAATCGTGTCTTAAAAATCGATTATGACTTTTATAAAAAGATACTCATAAATTGCACCACGAAGTTGGCATACCGCAAAAGCGCTGCCGCCGTAGTGGATTGATGTCGCGGCTAAAGAAATACCGCGAACCACCAAAAGATGATCCGCGATATCGTGTTCGGGTGCTACCCGTTGGAATAATAGTGAAAAAAAGATTTTTCAGAATGCCCAGAGAATTGCGTATAGACCAAACGAAAAATTCCAATTTAGCCGCCAATCATTGTGATGGACACAATTTTATGAGTTAATAAAAGTCCCGCAAGGACAACACCGATTACCAAGGGAATTAACTTATAAACGGTTTTTTTCTTCATTTTACTTTTTAGTCCCATTAAAATTGCTAAAAGAGAAACAGCAATCAGTAGAAAGCTTCCAACAAATGTGACCCAATAAAGCCATTCGGGAACTGCTAACCAATTGGTACTTATTTGAAACATATCAGCCTACCTCCATAAATCCCTGTTTATCGGCGAGATAAGTACTATTGTTATCCATAATTCCACACTTTTTTGCATAAAAAAGACATACCTTCCTCTTGGTGGAAGCCATGTCTTTTTGGTGCAGGTGAAGAGACTTGAACTCCCACGTCTTGCGACACTAGATCCTAAGTCTAGCGCGTCTGCCATTCCGCCACACCTGCTTTTTAGTTTTGTGTAATGTGCGAAAACGTCGATAATTTTATCGCCACATGCCATTATAATTCATCAAAAAGCCTTTGTCAAACAGATACGCTTTAAAAGTGTAATTCCTTGCATCCATTGGCAGCTCCTATAAAAACGGCTAAGCGTTATGCCAATTTTTCAGTTCCTTCATCTGGGCTTCCAGGGCTTTTCGAATTTCAGCTTCCTGCCTGCCATGAAGCGCGGAAAGATGCGGCGCAAGGAATGCCAGCAGTTCCTCCATGGATCCATAGACCATCTTTCCCTCGGTGTAGCACCACCCGCAAAAGTCCTCGTTGAATTCGCCGTCCAGTTCCCTGCTGATATCCTCGTCGTTAAGAGACATGCCGCAGCATTGGCATATTAATTTCCGGGGCGCACCCAGCAGCGTGTTTATCGAAACATCAAAGAGCCGCGAAAGCTGCTTCAGGTTGTCAATTCCCGGCGCCGCTTCCCCTGTTTCCCATCTGCTGACCGCCTGCCTGGTCACATACAGTTGCTCAGCCAATTCCTCCTGGGTTAAACCCATTCGCTTTCTCAGCCTTGCCAAAACATGCTTGCTCTCCATTTTCGCGCCCTCCCTGCCTTTGCCATCATTATACTGCGGATGTATCGGAAAAGGAAAGCGATCGTCCATTGCTTTTGCGGCCTATTTAAGCTCCTTTCCTGAAAGATGCTCAACTTTGATCTTTACTATGTTAAGCCTGCCCCATGTCCTTTTGATAGTCTCCTCGCCCTCTTGCTCAAGGCCCGGGGAATACTTGGCGCTTATCAGCCTCATGGCGACGAGTTTTTCGCCATCGTCTTCAACCAGCCGCGCCTTACCGAAGGCGATCACGCTTCTATAAAATGTGGTAAACCGCTCCGGCATTGCCCTCGTTTCCCCTACCACGCAGAAGGACACTTTTTTATCGCCGGCGATAGCGTCCAACTTGTGGCCCTCCTTCGCACAATGAAAGAATATGCATCCATTTTCATAGGCATAGTTCAGCGGTACCGTGTAAGGATAGCCGCCGTCGCCCCGCACAGCCAAAACGCCATACATGCCTTCCAAAAGCAGCTTCTCAGCGGCGTCATTGTGCATTTTTCTTCCGGAAAGCCGCATATCTCTGAAAGTTTCAACCTCCACAATCATTTCCCTCCCTCAAAACAAAGCCCCGGCCTTTTGGCACGGGGCTATTATGCCTCTCTCAGCAGGAGCTTACACCACGCCCTGAGCCTTCATGGATGCCGCCACCTTTAGAAAGCCTGCGATGTTGGCTCCAGCCACAAAGTTTCCTTCCATGCCGAACTCCTTGGCGGCAGCGCTGGCATTGGCGTAGATGTTCTCCATAATGGCCTTCAGCTTCTCGTCCACTTCCTCGAACTTCCAGCTCATGCGCATCGAATTTTGGCTCATCTCCAGAGCTGATGTGGCCACGCCGCCAGCGTTGGCAGCCTTTGCCGGGCCAAAGAGCACACCATTTTCGAGGAAAACTTTCGTGGCCTCGATGGTGGAAGGCATGTTTGCACCCTCAGCCACGGCGATGCAGCCGTTTTTCACCAGCGTCTTGGCGGCCTGTTCGGCCAGCTCATTCTGGGTGGCACAGGGCAGAGCGATGTGGCAGGGAATGCTCCATATGCCGGAGCAGCCTTTCACATAGGCCGCCAAGACGCTGGTGAAAAACG
>JBNRMR010000091.1:0-46966 GCA_050309705.1 Christensenellales bacterium
CTCTCCTTATGCTGTGAGATTTATTCGTACCTGCGCCGCGCCCGCCCACCCCCGATCAAAACCCCGGCGGATTCCCATCCACCAGCCTTTTGATCTCCCTAATGGGCATCCAGCAGGCAAGCATCGCTTCATTTTGCGAAGTATCAGCCCTTATATTCTCCGATGACCTTCGCCAGGGCCTCCATCCCCTGTTCAATTTTCTCCAAAGATGCGTTGGAGAAATTGAGCCTCATTGTGTTTTTATGGCCGCCGCTGCAGTAGAAATGCGTGCCAGCCACATATGCCACATTGTGCTTAACCGCCTCAAGAAGCAGCTTGCTCGCGTCAATTTCCTCCGGCAGTTCCAGCCATATGAACAGGCCGCCCTCCGGCTTCACGCATTTGACGCCCTTTGGGAAAAGGCTGAGCATATCCAGCATCTTGTTCATCTGCGCTCTATAGCTTGTGATCGACTCGTCCAGATGCTCCTGCAGCTTGCCGCTTCTAATATATGCATCTGCTATTGCCTGGCTCAGGTTCGATGTGTGAACGTCCACCGCCTGTTTGCAGATGGTCAGCTTACGCAGGAAGCCCGGCTTGGCGAAGACCGCGCCAACTCGAATGCCCGGGGAAATAGTCTTTGAAACGCTGTAAAGGTATATCACATAGCCGCTTTCATCGAATGAGCGGATGGCCGGGAGAGGCTCTCCTGCATATCTCAGGTCACGGTAAGGGTCATCCTCAAGCACCAAAGTCTTGTATTTCGCGGCAATTTCAGCGATCTTTTTCCTTCTATCAACGGGCAGAGTCTTCCCTGTGGGGTTTTGGAACGTGGGAATGATGTATACAAACTTTGGCGAAAGCGTTTTAATCTGTTCCTCCAGATCCTCGGGGATGACGCCAAAATCGTCGGTCTTAACAGGCCTTATGTCCGCCTGATAGGTCTTCATGGTGTGCAGTGCGCCAAGGAATGTCGGCTCCTCCACCAGCACCACGTCCCCGGGGTCAATCATCGCCTTGCAGATAAGGTCCAGCCCCTGCAAGGAGCCGGTGACCGGCAATATCTCGCTTTCGGGGGCGTTTATTCCCGCGGCCTTAACATGCTGGGAAAGGCTCTGGCGAAGAGGTGCATAGCCCTCTGTGGGGCCGTATTGCAGTATGGTCTTGCCCTCTTTCATCAGAAGATCATAGGTGAGCTGGGCAATAAATTCGTTTCTAAGGGCATAGCCGGCAGGGTTTCCACCCGCAAATGAGATTATCTCCGGTCGCGTCAGAAGCTTGAATATATCCCTGATGGCATTACCCGAAAGACTCTCCATCCTCTTGGCATACCTAAGCTCCATGTTTTCCATATCCTTCATTATGACCTCCTGAATCATAGAAATTTTGAAAATAAAAAAACCGCCTATAATGTTATAGAAGGCGATTTGGCCGCGTTACCACTTCAGTTCTCCAAAGGGGGCGCCTTGGCCGCGTTTTGGAATCTCTTGCCGCTATATCGGGCGGAACCGTCAGCCTCTACTGGAGGCAGGGCCTCTTTCAAAACTGCCGCTCCGGGATGTACTTCATGAAGAAACGCCCCCCGCTTGCACCTTCCGCGGGCTCTCTTTGCGCGTCTTTCCCCACTAATCTTCCCATCTCTGCGTTTTTATTGCACCTATTATAACCCCGGCTTCACCAAAAGTCAACACCGCGTTATTGGGCGATATGGTCTGAAAAAATTAAACAATTGTAAATTATCTGCTCAGGCTCTTCCATTTTCGTCAAAGATATGGTATAAATAATGTTGGCTGCTTTCAGCCGAATATGGAAGGAATGATATGCATATGAACAAAAGAAATATGATCATTGCGGCGGTGCTGTGCATGGCTGCATTGTTTGCTGGTTGCTCTGGCAAAATCAATCCCGGTAATCATATAACCCTGGGCCAATACAAGGGCGTTGAAGTGACGGCTATGTCTTTGGAAGTTACAGACGAAGAGGTTGAGTCCGAGATTCTGAGCAGGCTTGAAGACTTTGCTGAATATGAGCAAGTGACCGGAAGAAGCGTGGAAAACGGCGACATCGTCAACATCGACTTCTCCGGCTACATACAGGGCGAAACTGAGCCTTTCGAGGGCGGGACCGCCGAGGGCTATGACCTTACCATAGGCTCGAATAGCTTCATTCCCGGCTTCGAGGAGCAGATCGTCGGCATGGCAATCGGCGAGGAAAAGCCCATCGAGGTCACCTTCCCCGAGGATTATCACGAACCAAGCATGGCTGGCGCTTCGACCAGGTTTGACATAAAGGTCAACTCCATACAGGTGAAGATCTACCCCGAAGTGACCGATGCTTTCGCCAAGGAAAGTCTTTCCGCCGCCAGTGCGGCTGCATTTGAGGCTGGAATCCGCGACGAGCTGAGCGCCGCAAAAGCCGTCCAGCAGGCGGACAAAATCGTTCAGGACGCATGGAGCAAGGCCCTTGATAACCTCACGGTGAAGACCCTGCCCGACAATCTTGTGAAAGAAACAAAAGAATATCTTGATTCAATGTACAGATATCAGGCTTCGTCCTATGGGATTGAGTTTGAGCAGTTTGTGAGCATATTCACCGGCATGACTCTTGCCGAGTTTGACAGCCTCATGGAGGAATACGCTCAGGCCAGCGTTAAGGAGGAGCTGATGGCAAGGGCCATTGCCTCTGCCGAGGGCATCCAGGTGACCTCCCAGGAGATTGACGATCTGACCTCCTATTACATGCAGGAAAACGGCTACGCCAGCTCCACCGCCTTCTATCACGATGTTATGAGCAGGGACGATGTTGAGATGCAGCTGATATACGAAAAAGCAGTAAACTTCGTATCTGAAAACTCAGTTGTGATCTACTGATTGATTGCAAAAAATTAAAACGCCGGTTTTCCGGCGTTTTCTGTTTTCATCTTGCAAGCTTGCGCAAAAAGCCTACCACCGCAATGAGTATGATTGACCCTATCACCGCGATAAAAAGGCTGGGAAGATTGAAGCCGATGGCAATATCAAAGCCCAGCTTGCCAGCTATCCATCCGCCTATAAAGGCACCCAAAACGCCCACGACTATATTCAAAACGATCCCCATTTTGCGGTCCTTGCCCATGATCTTGCTGGCGATCCATCCCGCCAATCCTCCCAGCAACGCCCAAAGAACAAAGTTCATCTGTTAAATACCCCCTTTCCTTTTTATATTCATTTTAACCCAGTCGCATATTTTCCGCAATTCCACAATAAAATTTTGCAAGTGCATTGTTGACTGTTTGTTTGTGGACTTTTATGCACATTTGATATATAATGCATAATAGTTTTTAGTATTTCTAAAATGCGTTTAGATATTCTTTTCATAAGTCTGCTGAGTGAACTTGATGTTAATGAATTTGTGTTAACCGGAAAGGTTTTTATATGAAAAGGGGTTTTATTAAGGGGCAAACTCCCTTCTGGCTGGGAATTATTTTCGTTTTAATGTTGGCTTTGCTTTTGGCCTGTACCACAAGCGTCGAGCCAGTTCATTATGATGCCCCCATGGTAAGCAGCGCGCTGAAGGCCGCCGACCGCGTGCCTCTGTGGTCAAGTCCTCTGCTTATAACGGCCGTTATCTCCGGCTTTTTACTTCTGCTTGCAGCAGCAGCTTATTTTATCGCCGGAAGGAAGGCTGCCAAGCTCAAAGTCACTCAGGACGCCCCAAAGCACAGCGATGAACTCATGAGGATAGCTCTTTCTCATCTTTCCTGCATGATGTTTGAAATTGATTATCGCACCGGAAAAGCGGATTCATGCAACTCCGTTTCCGGCGCAGATTCCCCCTGCTTCATATCGGATGCCCTCAAAGAGAGCGGCGACTTCTCCCTGGTGGTTCACCCTTCATACCCCGAGCCTGTTGATGATGCAATAAGGCGCGCCGCCGCCGGTGAAAGCACCGTCGAATATGATCTGCGGCTTCGCACAGGAAACGATCCTGACGAATATAGCTGGTTTGAGCTGCGCATAACAAATGTATTTGACAGCGATGGCAACGCCCTAGTCGGAGTGGGCACCTTTGAGAACATAGACGCAAGAAAAAAGCGGGAGATGCACCTTTCCCGCATGGCCCTTCATGATTCTTTCACCGGCCTTTTAAACCGAACGGAAGGCGCAAGGCTTGTCAATGATTATCTGGCCGCCCCCTACAGCGAAGGCGGCACCATGATTATATTTGACATGGACAATCTAAAGGAAATTAACAACGCCTATGGCCATCCTGCCGGTGACAGGGCCATCACCCTCATGTCCGATGCCATGAAAGGGGTCTTCAGAAGCAGCGATATCATGATGCGCATAGGCGGCGATGAATTCATCGTTTTCCTCAGGAATCTTGTGGATGACGAATTTATCGAAAAGCGCTATTCTCTTATGAAGCAAAGGCTACTGGATCTCTATAAGGGCGCTCCGCTTCCAAAGGGCATCATTTCCTTCAGCCTGGGCTACGCCAATGTCTATCAAGGCGATACTTTTGACTGCGCCTACATCAAGGCGGACATTGCCCTTTACCATGCAAAGAGCAGCGGCAAGGGCACATATGCGGTCTATGATAAAAATATGTCTATGCAGCAACAGCATAAATAAAATTGCGAGGAAATAGAATGAAAGCAAGCGATATCCAGATGCGCGATCCCTATGTGGTATTGCACGAGGGAAAATATTATATTATCGGTACAACCGATAAGGACGGCTGGAAGGGCCCCTTTGTTGGCTTTGACGTCTACGAAAGCAACGATTTGGAAAACTGGGACGGGCCGTTCCCAGCCTTCCGCGTACCCTCCGGTTTTTTTGCCGACAGAAACTTCTGGGCGCCTGAGATCCACCAATACAGGGGCGATTTTTATCTTTTCGCCAGCTTCAAGGCCGAAGATATCCGCCGCGGAACGGCCGTGCTGAAGTCAACAAGCGGCTCCCCCGCAGGCCCCTACACCCTTCACTCCTCAGGCAATATTACCCCGCCTCAGTGGGAAAGCCTTGACGGCACCCTTTATGTGGATGAAGGCGGCGCGCCCTGGATGGTCTTTTGCCATGAATGGGTGCAGGAAGGTGGCGGCACCATCTGCGCAATGCCCCTTTCAGATGATTTAAAAAGCGCCGCGGGCGAGGCTGTAACCCTGTTCGCCGCAAAGGATGCACCCTGGCCAAAGGAGGTCACCCACAGAAGCGGCATCAGCGGCCATGTAACCGATGGCCCTGCCATGTTCCGGCCCAAGTCTGGCGGGCTTTGGATGCTTTGGAGCAGCATGACAGTCTCCGGCTACGGCATCGGCCTTTCAATAAGCGAAAGCGGAGACATCATGGGTCCTTGGAGGCATCAGGATAGCCCGCTTTTCAGCGCCGATGGCGGCCACGGCATGGTTTTCAGCGATAAGAGCGGACAGCTATACCTGACCATTCACACGCCCAACAAAACGCCAAATGAAAGGCCAATATTTCTAAAGTTAAACGAAACGCCGGATGGCTTTGAGATCGCCTAAAATGAAAAAATTAATTTAAAAATCAAGGGAGGTTTTGCAGGCGTTCACCCGCAGCCTCCCTTGTTCTTTCAAAACCGCCATTATGCCGGGCAAAGCGCCCATCAAAGCATGACTCCCCCAGCGTTTTCCAGCTTTTCTCAGTTTGGTATGCTTAGTTTTCTGCACCACTGCCGCCATCATCCATACCCTTTACTGAAAAGGTCTTATTACATCATAAACTTTATCAATTCAAACCCTTGACATTTGCGTCAGCATCTGTTATTCTATATAAGCTAAAGCGACGCGGAGTAGAGCAGTTTGGTAGCTCGTCGGGCTCATAACCCGGAGGTCGGAGGTTCAAGTCCTCCCTCCGCAACCAGCGGGTAGTCCCCGCAGATACTATCGCGGATCATCCTTGGGTGGTTCGCGATATTTTTATTCTTGCGTTATCGGCTATCTTTTCTCCTTTCACATTATCTTTCTCTTTTTATGGTATACATAAATCTTTGCCCGCATTCTTCTCGGGCACAAGCCGAATTTAAGCGTTGGCGGCAATATCGCTTAGGCCATCCCTGCCAACATCCCGTGAATATCTTTGCATTGACATCAAACCGTACAAAGAAGCTGATCTGTTTTGCAGCTTTTTGCGCTTAATTGGTTGTTTTTTCCGCTATTTTGACTAATATCCACTACCGTCATTGTAACAGTGAGCATTTCATTATATAATGAAGTCATAAAGTTTTCGCATAATATATAAAGGAAAGGTGATTTGCTTTGAAGAAAACAGGAATCGCCATCATTGGATGCGGCATGATCGCTGAGAGTCACGCGCTTGCCATCGCCGAAGATAGCCGTGCACAGCTAATAGCAGCGGCATACGGAACGAACAGGGAGCGCGGCGAGGCTTTCGCCCGAAAATTTGATATCCCGCTGCTGGTAGGTGACTACCGAGAGCTTCTGGGACATAAAGACATACAAATGGTATGCATCTGCACACCCAGCGGCATTCACGCCCAGAGCACGGTGGATTTTCTCAACTCGGGCGTTCATGCGCTGGTAGAAAAGCCGCTCGATATTGAAAGCAAGGCTATAACGCGCATGATAGACGCAGCAAAGCAAGGGGGGCTACATCTCGGCTGCGTGTTTCCAAATCGAACTCGACAGGGGCTTATACGCGCTAAAAAGCTGTTGGAAAGCGGCGAACTCGGCAAAATGCACATTGTTGAGTGCCAATACCGTGGGTTTAGGGATGTGGAGTATTTCCGTTCGTCTAAATGGAAGGGAAAGAAGGAACTTGACGGCGGCGGCTGTCTTATGAATCAGGGGATACACGCGATAGACGCAATGCTTTGGCTCGCTGGATCGGTGGACAAGGTTTGCGCCCAGACAGGCATATTCGCACGCGATATCGATGTGGAAAATGTGGCCTCGGCTCTGCTAAGCTTCAGCAACGGCGCGCAGGGCGTCCTGCTCGGCACGACGCTTTCGTACACCCCGGAGGAGGCCCCCGAGGGTGACCGAATCCGCATCGAGTGCGAACATGGCAGCATTGTCTATGCCAACGGAAAGACCACCTATTTCAAAAACAGTACGCCCGGCAGCTTCGATGTCACCGCGATACCCCTTGACGACGACAATACTGAGTCTGTGTCCAGCGGCGCATCGCCCGAGGCCATCGATATGCAGGCGCATTTAACTATAGTGACGAACTTCATCTCCGCGGTGCGTGAAAATGTGGAGCCAATCGCGCCGGCCGACTCAGCCCGGATGAGCGTTGACACCATCCTTGCGATCTACCACTCCGCAGAAAGCGGGCAATGGGAAGCGGTCAGATAAGGCCGCCTTCGGTTAAAACAGTTTGCCAATATTGACAAGGCGCTCTTAAACCGTAACGCGGTTAAAAGGCGCTTTGTTTTAAGACGGCTGGTATAGCCTTTCTGCTACGACATAGGTCACTTGATTATTTCGTCATGTCGAAATATAATGTTAGAAAGCGATATTGCGCTTTCAGCCATGTTGGAGCTGCCGTCAAAAAAGGAAACTATGGGTAATTCCATACTGCTCCAAAAAACAGCGGATATGAAAAGAGTATTCGCACAAACATAAACCTACTTTGTCAAGCCTTGTGCTTCTTACTTTAATGAATACTGAAAGGAGGAGACAATGCCGTGGAGCTTAAAACGCCTCCGAGCGCCAAAAGACCGCCTTCCCTTGATTTCAGCCGTGTAGTTAGCACTAAAGGATTTCGTAAAAAGAATTTCCCCTATCTTTTCATATGGGTTTTTTACTATGCGTGGGTTGTTTCATTTGCGACCTGGTGGACTGCCTCCCCCATAAAAGAAAATGTTTTCAGCATGGAGCTTCGTGGCCTTTTGCACACAGTCACCTTGGTTTCATCCGCTATATTTATATTTATTATCCGCAAGGAATGGTTTGCCAAAACAGCACGAATCGGTGCGGCAGTGTTGGTTGCCAGCATCGGCCTGTTCCTGATTGCTCCTAATCCGCAAGTGGAGTTGCTTTGCACCGTCATGATCGGCATTGCTCTTGGCGTTGTCAATACGAGCATTTTGATGCCCGCTGTTTTCGTCCTCAACAATACGGAAAAGCTCTATGCAATCGTCGGAAGCAATGTGCTGATTGGCCTGATATCGCTTTTTAATGAGGGGAACGCCGGAAACTTTTTGCAGCACGGCAGCGGCATTCTCCTATCCTTCATCATACTGACCATAGCGCTCGGCGCCATCTTTTTCTTTAAGCAAGACAGCCTACCGGCGGATGCCGGCACACCCGGCATCAACACGCCGACATTCCGTTCAAGAATATACCTGACTTTGTTTTTTTAATTGTGTTTTTGTCATTCTCTGCAAAGGCGTTGGGAAGGGTCTGCTCAACATTGCCGCGTCCGCAACGGGCCATACGCTGCTCATTTGGCATTATCTTGGCGGTCTTGCCGGGTGCGCGATCTATTTTGCCGGCTATGCCTTCTCCAAAAGGCCGGTTATTTGGCTGGGCAATATCACCTTCGGCTGTTTTGCGATGGCGCTTTTCTGCAGCGCGTTTTCTGCGCATATGCCAATGCTTGCCCTCGCATTTTCCATTCTTTTGGGAGTTGGCAGCACAATGGGCATGATCAATATGTATTACATTATCGGCGTGGTGGGAAAAAAGTACAACAGTATGCGCTATGTTAGATTATCCGTTTTATTCATCGGCATATTCGGAGGGGTGTCCAGCATCGGTGTAGGCAATTTTGTACACAGCAGCAACACCTTCGAGGTATCCATGATTTCTTCCATTATTTCAGCCGCCTTGACGCTGCTGCTTATCATGCTATCATCCGTTGTTTCGCAGACGCAGTATTACAATGATTGGGCAAAGGACTCGGAACAAACAGAAGTGGACAACGAGCAGTTGTATATGTTCTACAAATATCGCTTAAGCAAACGTGAAATTGAAGTATGCAAGCTGCTTTTGCAAGGATATGCGCTGCGCCAGATATCCGGCATTTTGTCCATCGCCTACTCCACGGTTAACACATACTGCACCTCTGCCTATCGCAAATTGGAAATCAACAGCAGGACAGAGCTGCTGCTCATGTTCAAAGACTACAGGGCAAAATAGCTAAAATCGCTGGCAGAACATCGCCTCATTAGTTCTAATGAGGCGTTTTTTTATGCCCTCATGCGAGTTAATGAATAGACTGCGCTGTTTTTGTGGAGCAGAATGAATATGCAGTCAGCAAGCTTCAGTCGAACTCTTGGATGTATTGGAGGTTACAGGATGTCTCTGCTTGACAAGTTTATAAAAATGCTGATTCCAAAAGACAGGCAAAAAACAAAGGAAAGTCCGACAGAAAAACTGGATCCCGGCATTCAGGAGACACAAGCTATCGGTTGGAAACAGGCAAGCGCGCCCCAAAGCGACAAACAGGAGCGGGTTGCCACGCTAACACCGCGCGAGCATGATCTTTACCTGCTGCTGGAAGGTTTTACTCTAAAAGAGTCCGCAGAGCACCTCGGTGTCAAATACTCAACGGCGAATACTCATATGACAGGCGTTTACAGAAAGTTAGGCGTTAAGTCTAGGGCGGAGCTGATAATCAATTACCGAGATATCAGTGGCAGAAATACTTTTTTCCCATGATGGGCACAGTCTGGATAACAAATAAATGGCGGAGGGAATTATGATGATAAATTAAAATGAGAATCTTATAAACCGTGATCTGGCCACGGCCCGGCAGGCGGAGTACAGCGCCTGTACCCACTAGGATATCAAAACAACAAACCATGGCGGGGTTTGCTTGTATGCGCTTCTTCCTTCCGTTGATTGACTGCCCAGAAACAAGATGCGCACTATATGAACTTTTCACATAAAATATTATATTTAGTATAAATGTTTCTCGTTTTTAGGACAGCACCATTATGAGATTCGCAAATTTGGGCAATGAGGATCTTTAAACCACCGAATTTCAGAGAAAGAGCAAAAGCAAAGCGGCTCAACCAACCATAAGGAGAGATAATATTATGAAAAAGTTTTTGATGGGTCTAATGGCATTCATGCTGGTGTTTTCTATTGCCGGTTGCGGTGCAAAGCAAAGGCTGGAGCAGAAGGCCGGAGAAGCAATTGCAGAAAAGATATTGGGAGCGGCCGGAGTGGATGCGAACATTGATGGAGACCAGGTGGTCATCAAGGGAGAAGACGGCGATGAAATAACCTTTAGTGAGGGGAAATGGCCTTCATCTTCCCTTGCAGAAAACATTCCCGAATTCAAAGGCGGTAAGATTTCATCGGTGATGGAAGTCAAGGACTCGCTGCATATAATGATAGAGGATATTTCGGACAATGACTTTACTGCTTATCTTGAAGATATCAAGAAAGATTTTTCGAAAGAAACATATCAGTTAAACACCGACACCGGTATGTCGTATACGGCGGGAAACGGCAAAGGCATAATCGTGTTACTTACATATGAAAAAGGCTCGGGAGCCAGCATCACGGTTGCAAAATCGGGAGAATAGGAACATAACAACTTCAGCAACAAAGCAGCCATAGACGAACCTGAAAATCAATTTAAGGAGGTAGCGCACATGAATTTGCTAAAAAAAACAGCCTGCCTGGCGCTTTGTGTTTGCCTGCTCCTCGGTCTGGCGGGCACAGCTCTCGCGGCTGATACTATGGATACTCGCACGCTTGCCATGGTTAACAAGCCGGGCGTGGTACTCGTGCAAACCCAGTGGACAGCAGACATAACCTGGTATGAGCTTTCATTCTACGCTGAACTGGAAGAGGACTTGGTTGACGCCATCGAAGACATGATATGGTACGGCGATATCCCCAACACCGAAGAAGCCATATACTCTGCAATGGTGCAGCTTATGATCGAAAACATGGCCTACTATGCTTACACAACCGGCAATGCCCAAACTGAAAGAGCCAGCACCGCTGCGGTGGGCACCGGGTTTATCGTGACGCCCGACGGCTACATGGTGACAAACGCCCATGTTGTGCACACAGATGAGGAAGCGCTTTATATGCAGTTTGCAATGTCGGCCCTTGAAGAATATGCCATTTCCGGGACAAACGAGTTCTACGAGGAAATGTTGCGTAACGGATATCAAATGACACAAGAAGAATGGGATGGTCTTGCCAGCGCATATTATAGCCTGCTGGCGCAAAGCATGGACATCAACAACCTGCAGACCAGCTATTTCTGCTTTATGGGCAACGTTATTCCCGGCAGTGACGTTTCTGCCAAGGGTATCCTTTTGGATCTGCGTAAGATAGGCGAGCCGATTCCCGGCAAGGATATTGCCATCCTCAAGCTGGATAAAACCAACCTGCCCACAGTTACCCTTGGTGACGACACGCTTTTGCGCACCGGGGACAAAGTGTATGCGATGGGCTATCCCGCGGTTGCGACGCTGTCTGAGGCCCTGAATGTTTCTCAGGCCATCCAGGAGCCAACGCTAACCCAGGGAATGATCAGCGCCAAGAAGGAGATGGCCGGCGGCTGGAGCATTTTGCAAACCGACGCAGCCATTCATGGCGGAAATTCAGGAGGTCCGCTGTTCAACGAAGCGGGTGAAGTCATAGGGGTCAACACCTTCGGCATGCTGGATGCCGGCGGCGGTATGGCGGCTGGCATGAACTTTGCCATTCCCATCAGCGTTGCCATGCAGTTTTTAAACGAAATCAACATCACTCCCAGAGAGAGCGATTTTACCAGGCAATTCAAAGAGGCGAAAGCGCTATTTGACAGCGAAAAGTATTCGGAGGCGCTGAACATGCTGCGCACTCTAAATGAGACCAACCCCGGATACCCCGTTGTGGCGGATTTGCTCTCTCAGTCCAGCTCAAAGGTGAGCAGCCAACCGACCATGGCTTCGGCGACTCCGGCCATGGATATAACAGCTCCTGTGATTGCGAATACAGAGCTGAAGACCGCAAAAGAATCCTTTGCTGGTGAAAACAGCACGCTTTTCATTGTTTTGGGTGCAGCGATTATCGTTTTGCTTGCTGCGCTGATCACAGTAATTGTTCTGATGTAAACGCGCCGGAAAAAAGCGCTTGCTGCGAACACGCACACGAGTGCGCAAATACCTATGTCAAATACGCTGAGCGCACAAGGGAGCACGCCACAAGAGCGTACCGCTCCGCCCCCGAAGGCCGGCACATTTTGTACTGAGTGCGGCACTCCCCTTTCGCCCGGCACAAAATTGTGCCCCAATTGCGGCACAAAGCTTTAAGGGCAAGAACTTTTTTAGAAATAGGCATCACTGCGTTAAGAATAACTTTAAGGAGGGCATCAATGAAAAAATTCACCCGGGCCATGCTGACGGTATTTGTCATATGTGTTTTTGTGCTTACGGGTTGCAGCATTCTCTCCAATGCGGAAACGCTTGAAGCCTATGTGTTTGGCGCAGACGTCATTCCCTCCGTCAATTCCGTGGTCGGCGAGCGCAAAGTGATAGGCGTGCAAAGCGGAACAGGCTCAGACGGAACCTACAAGCAATACGACTATCAAAGCGAAACCGTTACGGAGGATCTCATCGCCTATTTGATATACGACCGCCTGGAAAGCAATTGGTATGCGCTGACAGACTTTAACCTGAACAACCTGCCGGGAACCGCACAGCTTGCGACCGAGTCCGAGGAAAGCGGGCAAATCATCATCATGGATGTAACTTACGACAAAGATGGATATACGATCAAGCTGACGAAGGGCCAAGGCACTCTGACTTTGAATTGAGCATAGGCCGGGGGACGTTTGCGAAAAAGCATCGCATTGTTTCTGTGCGCCTTCACAGTCTTGCTGCTGATGCTGAGGCAGCGCAACGACGATTTACCTTGACATCAACGGTGTGAACGGATTTTCCAATAGGACATAAATTTATAGCTCAAAGCGAAAATGCCTGCAGGGAAAAGCTTGCAGGTATTTTTATGCTGATGCATACAAAAAGCGGCTAATTTTGCATATGAAACTTCAAAGCATTATTGTGGGCTGCTTTCTGCCCAAAACAGCAGTGGGTCGCTGCGTTTCCGCTTCTTTCTCGGCAAGCATCGCCGCCCTTGTGCTTGAAATATATAGGGATTGAAAAGCTGAATCATTTTTTTCAAAACTCACATGCGAATATGCAGTTTTTCTGTAGCATTATACCTATTTACATGGTAAGATATACTATGTTTCCGTTTTGCGCGTTGATCAAGCTGGCTGATATGGCCGAACAGGGGGCAGATGGGATTAAACCATCAAACAAATTGAATGTAATCGCTCCAAATCCGGCGCAGCAAAAGCGGGACAAATATCATGGATGAGATGAAATATATAGTCCATGAGTGATTTGCGCCAGCAACCTTGTTATGCTGTTTGATAATGTCGGTGATGCTAATTTTGCCGTATATGGGAAAGATATTTTTAGTGACATCGCTTTTAATCTTATGATTGATGAGCGCGGGTAGCGTGACAGAACAATGGATTGGAGCTTGGCTTTTTTAAATGTGATGTCCTCCGCGATGAGGCGCCATGCAGTAAGAGCCCCATACGCGCCGCCTGTCGTTTTCCGACGAGGAGACCTACCCCTGGATGCCCTACATGAGCGTGCGGTGGTTATAAGCCCCGTGGGCGACCAGATCGCTTCCGCAGCAAACATCCCCTACCGCACCCCTGCCGCCGTTGCCGCCTTTTAGGACTTTCTGAAAATCTTGGCCAAAGAGAATGCGGCGGCTGACCAAGCGAAAAACTCACTTATTAAAATAGTGTACCGAACCATTTAATTCAGAATAGGAGCAAGGAGAAACACATGAAAATACGCATTGTTGCCGACTCTGCCGCAGACACGCTGGAGCTTTACGGAGCCGACTTCGCTTCCGTACCGTTGAAGATCATCACATCACACAGGGAGTATGTGGATGATGAAACGCTGGATGTGGAGCAGATGGTGGAGGATCTACAACAATACAGCGGCAAGTCATCAACCGCCTGCCCAAGTATTGGCGAATGGCTGGAAGCTTTCGGCGATGCCGATCGAGTTTATTGCGTTACGATTACCAGCGCACTTTCCGGCAGCTATAACTCAGCCCGTTTAGCCAAACAAGAATATGAGGCCCAGCATCCGGAGCGCCAGGTTTTTGTGATCGACTCGCTTTCCACCGGCCCGGAAGAGCGCTTGATTATTGACAAGCTGCAAGAGCTTATTGCACTTGATTATACTCACCAAGAAATTTGCGCTGCAATTACAGATTATCAGCAGCATACTTGCCTGTTATTTATGTTGAAATCTTTGCAAAATCTCGCAAACAATGGACGCGTTAATTCTCTTGTCGCCAAAGCGGTTGGCCTTCTGGACATTCGTATGATAGGCAAGGCCAGTGACCAGGGGATGCTGGAGCTGCTGGACAAGTGCCGCAGCGAAAAGCGCGCACTGGCGGCTATCATCAGCCGAATAAACGCAATTCAACAGAAGGTTCAGAGCGTTCGCATCGGCCACTGTTGCAATGAGCCGGCAGCAGTTAAATTGCAGGAAATGATTCTTAAGGAGTTTGCCTCGGCGAAGGTCGAAATTTACAAGCTCCGTGGGTTGTGCAGCTTCTATGCAGAAAAAGGCGGGCTTCTGGTCGGACTGGAGGCATCACCTGCATAAACGGTAACTGCCTTGCCTCACAGCTAAGGTCGCATATCATAGTCGCAAGCATTGCGGTAGTTAAGCAGTGCTTGATTTCGCATAGACATTTATGCCACGTCCTTAGGCTTTATAGGAAACAGCAAATCAAGTTGCTGTGTATCTGCACCGTTTTCCCACTCTCGAACGATGTTATAAAAATTCAAGGGTTCTTCCATTGCCCAATCCATCTCTTTATCATAAGGCTTGACACGAACCTCGCCCCAAGCGTGTTCGTATTTGTCATTAGACAATACCCACTGGCGAAGGCATCCCCACTCCTCAAACGCACCCATCGGAATCATGTGAGCGGCATATAAACCTCCGTTGAATTGCTTTTTAACAAGCGGAGCGGGAACTTCCATATCATCGGGAATCGTAACCCACGCCTCATACCCCGCCGACGGTGCACCTTCTAAACCAGCCATAATAGGATTATTAAATCCAAAAGCCCTAAAATCCGGCTTTTTCTCATGGAGATTGTTTTCATTTATAAACTTACTGATTTGTCCATAAACAACACCTTCGCAACCTTCACCAATATGGTGTGCAGAAGCCACTTTCGCAGGTGGCAAATATACAATCCGCACATCCCGGTCGGTGAGTTTGTTCAGCTTTTCACTTGCCTGTTCCAGATCCGCTGCTGTTTTTTCTTCTTTTAACGAATTTTTTTGCACCGTGAGTGCATCCACGGCTTCAAGCAGTGTTGTATCGTCCAGCAAATTTAGCTTGATGTCCTGATGAATGCTATCTTTTAGCCGCGATATAAAAGAATTGATAATTTCACGAATGGTGGAAAGGGCTGTGATTTCGTCGTCTACCTCGGCAAGGTTTTGCCGGAACGCTTCAATAATTCCCGCCGCATTTTCGCTCTTTAAAATGAGAGCAATTTGCTTGAGTGGGATTCGCAGCTTGCGCAGCACAAGGATTTGCTGTAAACGCATGACCGCCGCCTCATCGTATGTACGGTAGGCATAATCCTCTTTTTTGACGCTCTCAATCAGCCCGATCTGCTCATAATAGCGCAGAGTGCGGGTTGAAATGGAAAGCCTCTTTGATATTTCGCTTATGGTGGTTAGGCTCATATTTGTTTTCTCCTCTGAACTTAGTCCCGACGAATCGGGCATGTATTCAGTATAAAGTGCGACGTCGCGTCAAAGTCAAGGGGTGGATATATTAAATTGCGTCAAAGCTTCTGCGTTTGTCAATGCTGTGACCCAACCAGCGCAGCAAGGGTCTGTGCGGGAGACTTCCAGCCCAAGGTTCGCATGGGCTTATGTTTGCTCCATTGTGCAGTTGCCTATTCATATCTTCTTATACTGTTCAGTTTACTGGCTTTTCGGTTTTCAGACAACCTTTCTTTTGCAAACAAGGCGCAATATTGTGCAAGTAACTAATTTTCGCTTACTAATAGGCTTCTACCGTTCACTATTTCTATAAACTCATAGCGAGCTATTCCATCAATAAAACACAAAACACCTATCCCGATACACCTGGTATTTGGATAGGCGTTTTTTATGGCGGAGAGTTAGGGATTTGAACCCTAGTTACCCTTACCGGGTAAACACGATTTCCAATCGTGCGCCTTCAACCGCTCAGCCAACTCTCCGTATGGCAAGCTCTTGACAGCCAAGTCATTATACATTAGTTAAGAAAAAAAATCAAGGCCTATGTGCAAAATTAAACAAAATCTCCCGCCTTATTTTTTTGCAGAAATGGTGGTAAAATAAGAATTAATTGCTAACATTCGTCCTGTTATGGTATAATTTATCCAATGAATACACTAAGAACAAAAACGGAGGTCAATGATTGTTATGAAGGAATTTATGGGCAAGGATTTCATGCTGGACTCCCCCACTGCCTTGAAGCTGTACGATATGTGCAAGGATCTGCCGATTATCGACTACCATTGCCACCTGGTGCCGAAGGAAATTTGGGAAAACCCATCCTTTGAGAACATCACCCAGCTTTGGCTCAACGGCGACCATTACAAATGGCGGCTGATGCGCGCCTGTGGCGTTGAGGAAAAGTACATCACCGGCGACGGTAGCGACTATGATAAGTTCTTCCACTTCGCGAAAATTATGCCCCTTTGCATCGGCAATCCTGTCTATCACTGGGCGCATCTGGAGCTTCAGCGCTATTTCGAGGTAAATCTACCCCTGTGCGAAAAAAATGCAAAGGCCATATGGGACGCTGTCTGCGAAAAGATGAAAAACGGCGTCAACACAGTGCGCGGCTTCATCGAGACTTCCAACGTTGAGACTGTCTGCACCACCGACGACCCTGCCGACAGCCTGGAATACCACATTGCCCTTAAGAACGAAGGCAAGTTCAAAGTTAATGTTTACCCCGCCTTCCGTCCGGACAAAGCTTACGGCCTTGAAAAGGATGATTATACCGAATATATCAATAAGCTTTCCGCCGCTTCCGGCGTTGATATCAAGGACGCCCAGACGCTGGTGGAAGCGCTGCTGAGCCGCATCGATTTCTTCCATGAAAACGGCTGCCGGGCCTCCGACCATGCCTCAATGGGCCTTCCCTATAATCCCTGCACCGTCGATGAGGCCAACCAGATCGTTGCAGACCGCCTCGCGGGCAAGAAAGTCTGCCAGGCAAGCTGCGACAAGGTTTTCACATTCGTGATGAACCGCCTTGCAAAGAAGTACAACGAGCTGGGCTGGATAATGCAACTGCACATGTCCGCCATCCGCAATAACAACAGCATCGCCTTCAAAAAACTTGGCCCCGACACCGGCTTCGACGCCGTTTATGATGCCCATATATCCGCCAACATGAGCGCGTTCTTGGACAGCCTTAACGGCGAAGTGCCGAAGACAGTGTTGTATTCACTGAACCCCAATGATTTCTACGTTTTGACCACACTGATGGGCTGCTTCCAGAAGGCCGGCGAAAGAGGCCACATGCAACTTGGTGCGCCCTGGTGGTTCATTGACCATTACAACGGAATGATGCAGCAGATGAACACTCTGGCCGACCTGGGGGTTTTGGGCAACTTCATCGGGATGCTGACCGACTCCCGCAGCTTTCTTTCCTACCCGCGCCACGAATATTTCCGCCGCATAATGTGCAACCTTATCGCCGGCTGGGTGGAAAAAGGGCTTTACCCCAACGACGATGACATGCTGAAGGAGATCGTCCAGGGCATTAGCTACTATAATGTGAAAAACTACACCGGCCTTTAAGCCGCCGAAAAAAAAGGATGCGAAAAACGCATCCTTTTTTGTTGCTTTTTTATCAACTGAGTTACGATTCGGGGCCCCGCCCCGATCCCCGCAAGGGATTCTCCCTTGACCCTCTGCTATTTAGAGTTTTGCTCAAGCTTTTTCAAAAGCTTGCGGGAGCTTGGGGGCAGCGCCCTCGAAAGGGGACGATTCGGGGCCCCGCCCCGATTCCCGCAAGGGATTCTCCCTTGACCCTCTGCTATTTGGAGTTTTGCTCAAGCTTTTTCAAAAGCTTGCGGGAGCTTGAGGGCAGAGCCCTCGAAAGGGGACGATTCGGGGCCCCGCCCCGATCCCCACAAGGGATTCTCCCTTGACCCTCTGCTATTTGAGTTTTGCTCAAGCTTTTTCAAAAGCTTGCGGGAGCTTGAGGGTAGCGCCCTCGAAATAAGAGCAGGTTGAACTCAGCCCTCCTGACCGCAGCAGTTCTTGAATTTCTTGCCGCTGCCGCAGGGGCATGGATCGTTTCGTCCGACTTTCTTCTCGGCGCGGGCGGGCATTCTTACCGCTGGCTGGTCCCTGTTGGCGTGGACAGCCCTCACCGGGCGGGCTGCCTGCCTGCGCTCCACCGGCCTTTCAAAGGACATGTTCATCAAAATCGCCACGGTGCTCTCGCGAATGCCGGCAACCATGGCCTCGAACATGTCAAAGCCTTCAAACTTGTACTCCTGCACGGGGTTTTTATTGCCCACCGCCCGAAGGCCGATGCCATGGCGGAGCTGGTCCATGTTGTCGATATGTGTCATCCATTTGTCGTCAACCACCCGCAAGAGCACCACCCGCTCTATCTCGTGGAAGTCCAGGCCCGCCTCTTCCGCAGCGCTTACCCGCTCCATATACCGGCCCCTGGCAAGCTCTTTTATTTCCTCGGCAAGTTTATCCGGCTTGAGCTTCAAAAGCTCGGCCTGGCTTTGGTCAGCAAAGTAATCCTCAGCCGCAAAGAATTTCGAAAGCTCCTTTTTGAGGCCCTGGATATCCCAATCTCTATGCTGAGCATCCCTGGAGCAGAAAGCGGCGACATTTTCTTCCACCAGTTTCTCCAGCATATCCAAAATGCTTCCGCGAACGTCCTTGCCTTCAAGCACTTCGCGGCGCTGGCCGTATATCAGCTCTCTTTGCTGGTTCATCACATCGTCATACTCCAGCACGCTCTTGCGGATGTCGAAATTGCGGCCTTCCACATGTTTCTGCGCGTTTTCAATCTGCTTTGAGAGTATCGCCGCGTCGATGGCGTCGTCGTCGCCGATTCCCAGGCGATCCACCATGGGCATTATCTTGTCGGAGCCAAACAACCGCAAAAGGTCGTCCTCAAGGGAAAGATAGAAGCAAGATGAGCCCGGGTCGCCCTGACGACCGGCGCGCCCGCGAAGCTGGTTGTCTATGCGCCGCGATTCATGGCGCTCTGTGCCGATGATGTGCAGGCCACCAAGCTTCACCACGTCACCATGCTCGCGCTTTGTTTCCACGGAAAATTCGCTAATATATGCCCTAAGCTTTTCCCTGGCGGCCTTTTCCTCGTCGCTGATGTCATCCGCAAAGGAGCGCGCCGCATCGATCATTTCCTGCTCATAGCCTTCCTGGCGCATTTTTTTCATTGCCAAAAACTCTGGATTGCCACCCAAAAGTATGTCGGTTCCGCGGCCGGCCATGTTTGTGGCGATGGTAACCGCCCCCACCTTGCCCGCCTGGGCAACGATCTCCGCCTCGCGCTCATGGAACTTCGCATTCAAAACCACATGAGGCACGCCGGACTTTTTAAGCATGGTGGATAGCTGTTCACTCTTTTCCACGGAAACGGTGCCCACCAGAACCGGCTGACCTGTTCTGTGCCGCTCGATGATCTCCTTCACGGCGTTTCGGTATTTGCCCTCCTCCCGGCGGTAGATCCTGTCGGGCATGTCCGCTCTGATCATGGGCTTGTTGGTGGGAATGGTCACAACATCCAGATTATATATGCTGTTGAACTCGCTTTCCTCGGTCTTTGCTGTGCCTGTCATGCCGGAAAGCTTGCCATACATTCTGAAATAGTTCTGGAATGTGATGGTCGCCAAAGTCTGCGATTCATGCTTGATATCGATGCCTTCCTTAGCCTCTATTGCCTGGTGCAGGCCGTCGTTATAGCGCCTGCCCACCATGAGCCTTCCTGTAAATTCATCGACTATAAGCACTTCGCCATCCTTGACGACATAATCAATGTCCCGTTTCATTATCACATGGGCTTTAAGCGCCTGGTTTATGTGGTGATTTATCTCCGTGTTGTCGATATCGGATAGGTTTTCAATGCCGAAGTAGCGCTCCGCCTTTTCAACGCCGCTTTCCAGCAGAGTGACGCTCTTCTTTTTCTCCTCAAAGTCATAGTCATCCGGGCGCAGGGTTTTTGCGAAACTATCCGCGCTGACATATAGATCGGTGGATTTCGCCCCCTGACCGGAGATTATCAGCGGAGTTCTGGCTTCGTCTATCAGTATGGAGTCAACTTCGTCCACGATGGCAAAGTCCAGCCCCCGTTGCACCATATCAACCTTGTGGACGACCATATTATCCCGCAGATAATCGAAGCCGAACTCATTGTTGGTGCCATATATGATATCACAGGCATAGGCAGCCTTACGCTTTGCCGGGGCAATCTCGTTGATGATAATGCCCACGCTTAGCCCCAAAAAGCGGTATATCTTTCCCATTTCCTCGCCCTGAAACTTGGCAAGATAGTCGTTTACAGTGACTATGTGGACGCTCTGGCCGGAAAGTGCGTTGAGATATGCAGCCAGCGCCGCGGTGTGGGTCTTGCCTTCGCCAGTTCTCATCTCAGCAATTCTGCCCTGGTGCAAGACTATACCGCCGATAAGTTGGACATCAAAATGCCTCATGCCCAGAGTGCGCCACATTGCCTCCCGGCAAACAGCAAAGGCCTCGGGCAGAATGTCGTCCAGAGTCTCACCGCTTGAAAGGCGTTGCTTGAAGCTCTGGGTCGAGCGACGCAGTTCATCATCGGACAGGGCTTTTATCCGCGGCTCAAGAGCGTTTATTTCAACCACCGTTTTTTTGATCTTTTTTATTTCAGCTTCATTCGTATTTCCAAAAAGCTTGCGAAGAAATGTCATTATTAACCTCCGTGGGCCAAATGCCCTTCTTTTCCATTGATATTTTATCATGCACAGGTCCTTTTCACAAGCTTTCACCTAATATATAAAAAGGCAGCCGGTTGTCTGGCCGCCTTTTATATGCTCTTTTACGGGGATAAGGGCAGATTACCACATGGAAAGGATTTTGCGCATATGAGCGCCCACGTCCATGCCATATACCCGGTTTATTTCTTCCCCGGAAAGCACCTGGGCCACACTTCCCTCCCTCAAAATCTTTCCGCCATCCATCAGCAAAACCCTATCTGCAGAGGCCATCGTCAGGTTGATATCATGAAAAACGGCCAGCGCAGCCCGCTCCCCTTGCTTAACCCAACTCCTGATATGCTCCACCGTCTCCACCTGGTTCTTGATGTCCAGATGATTCGTAGGCTCATCCAGGAGTATTATCGAGGGCTCCTGGGCAAAAACTCGCGCCAGCATCACCCGCTGAAACTGTCCGCCGGAAAGCTCGGTTATGTTTTTATCAAGGCAATCAGAAAGCCCAACCTGCTCTATGCACTCAAGAACGACGAGCCTGTCCTCCGACGTGTGGGAAGGAAAAAAGCCCTTTTTCATGTGAAGGTAGCGGCCCATCAGCACGGTTTCATAGACAGTGTAAGGAAAATGGACGCTGCTCTGCTGGCTTAACAAAGCCGCTTTAGAGGCAATCTGCGCCCGCTTCATTGTGGCGATGTCCACCCCGAGAATTTTCACAGTGCCGGTATATGGCAAAAGCGCTGACACCGCACGAAGCAGCGTGGTCTTTCCGCAGCCATTAGGCCCACTCAGGCAGAGAACCTCTCCTTTTTCCAGCGTAAAGCCGACGCCCTTCACCACGTCGCCTTGACCGTATCCGCAAAAAAGGTCCTTCACCTCAAGCATTTTCCCTGCCCCCCTTCGCCAAATATATGTAAGCAAAAAAGGGCGCGCCGATAAGGGCCGTGATGGCGCCGATGGGCAACTCCGACGGCGATACGACAGTCCTCGCGGCAAGATCGCACAGCATCATGAAGGCGCCGGAAAAAGCAGCGCTGGCCGGCAGCACCAAAGCATGTCGGGAGCCGAAAAAGCGCCGCGCCACATGGGGGGCGATCAGATCCACAAAGCCGATTATGCCCACCAACGATATTGCGCTGCCCGTCATGGCGGCGGCTGTTATCAGCAAAACCCACTTGACCCTTTTTAGCTCCACTCCCATGGCCATGGCCTGCTCGCCGCCGAAGGTCATTATGTCCATCTCCCGGGAATAGCGCAGCGATATCAGCGTGCAGACAGCCACAACTGGCAGCAGCAGCCCCGCATACGACCAGTCCTTGAGTGAAAAAGTGCCCAGTTGCCAAAAGACAAGGCGCTCAACGGTTTCCTTGAAGAAAGCCGATAAGAATGACAACACAGCGGTGACAAAAAGCGAAAACACCATCCCCGCCAGCACTATCGTGTGGTTTTGGACGCCGCCGTCGATCTTTCCAGCCAGGGCAACGGTGGCTATAACTGTGAAGAAGCCGAATATGAAGCCGAAAAGGGGCAAGGTGTAGCCGCCTATCAACGGTAGCGAAAAGCCGGTGATCATCACCAGATATGCGCCCAAGGATGCCCCGGACGATACCCCCAGAGTGTACGACGATGCCAGGGGGTTCTGCAAAACCGACTGCATCACCGAGCCGCTCAGGCCCAGGGCTATGCCCACGATGAATGCCAGCACCACCCGAGGCAGCCGCATTGTCCATATTATCGTGACATGAAGTGGCGGGACGCCGTCGATGCTCAGGCCGAAAAGCTTGTGAAAAATCACCCTTGCCACATCACCCGGGCCCACGGATACGCTGCCCAGACCTACTGAAAGCAGAAATATGACGATGCAGGCAGCAATAAGAATCACTGCCTTGACGCTGGTTTTCATAATCAGTTGCCGTAGCTGCCCGGATATATGGCCTTAGCCATCGCCTCCAGCGCTTTTATTATGTTGTGGGAGGGCTGTGAGCTGTGGCTGCTGTCGATATAATAAACATCACCATTTTTAACGGCAGTGACATCCGCGAAGGCCGGGCGGCTCATTATCTCCCCCACCGGATCGTCGATGTAGTTGACATTTGTCAAAATTACATCAGGATTGGCGGCGACGGCGGTCTCGTCGGCCACGGCAAGCCAGCCGGTTTCGACTTCAAGCACATTCTTCGCGCCGATGATCTCTATCATCTCATTTAGAAAGGTGTCGCTACCAAAGCTGTAAATGAAGGGAGAGGCTGCGACCTCGAACAGCACCGTCTTTTTCTCCGAAATGGCGCTGCCGATGGCGGCTATGCTGTCTATCTGTGCCTTCATGCCATCCACAAGCGCCCTGGCTTCGGCGTCCTTGCCCAAAAGGCTGCCATAAAAGTCGATATCGCCGTATATGCCCTCGATGCTGTCGCTGGAGGGGATGTATGCAACGCTTACTCCCGCTTCCTTCAGCGCCTTGTAGGGATCGTCATCGCCCACCTGGCTGAGGCCTGAAACCAGCACAAGATCTGGCTCATAGGCTAGAATCGCCTCGGCATTGGGGGGATATATCTCCAAAACGCAGATGGAAGGGTCTATCCCCTCGACGCTTGTGGAGTATGTGTCCGCAGCCACCACATTGCCGCCTTCGCCCAAGGCGAAAACGATGTCGGTTATGGCCGGCGCAAGGGACACTATCTTTTCTATCTTCGCGGGAACAGCAAACTCCTGCCCGGAGGGATCGGTCATCAGTGTTGGTTCGGCCTTTGCGGGCTGCTGCGCGCAAGAGGAGAGGGCCAAAGCAATCACCAGCGCAAGCAGCGCCGTAATGGCAGTCTTGAAGCGTTTCATTTCTATACCCCTGTTTCTTCAGAATAACAAAACACCCGCGGCTTTGGCCGGGGCGCAGACAACCACCCAACGCAGATTCAACCTGCTTGGGCTGAGAAGTCATGCACTCCATGCACTGTGGAGCCATAACGGACCGCGCGAGGGCGGCCGGCAAAAGGCAGGTCTTCCGGCTTGGGCATCGTCGCTATCCCCGTCTTCCCGGCATAGTCGCCAGTGACATGCTGGGGATCGCTCTTCCCATACGGCGGCAGGACCGCTCAGGCATTGCGCTTTTGCTTTACGCGCTTACCTGATTCCCTATTATCGCACCCGGCCCCGGTGATGGGGCTGTGCGCACCTTTGCCGATATTCTGTTTGAATAATTATACCAGTGCGCTAAAGGGCTGTCAATGTCGCAATTCCTCGATTGCCTTTGAATAGGCCGAACAGTCATTGCGCAGCACCCGCTTCACGGGCAGCTTCGCCGCCTTGACAATGCCCACCATGTCTATTCCAGAGCCGGAGAAAGAGGCGGCGTTCACTATCGCGCCGGCGTAAAAGCCCGCTGATATATCAAGCTTTTCCCGCAGCTCGCTCTCGCTCTCGGCCATAAAAAAGTCCACCGTGATGGCGGCCTTAAAAGCGGCCTTCGTCACGAGGACCATGAAATCCGCATACTCCTTCGCGCCCACTGCCGGGCCGCTGATTATCAAAAGCCTTTGCAAACTCGTTCCTCTTTTATGTTTATTTAAGATATAGCACCACCAGTTCAAGCTCCTCGTTGAAGGAAAGCGTGAACTGGGACGTGCCGTTTTCATGGCTGCTTACTATTACAGCCACGGCATATTCCTCGCCCGATGCCGTGTCCTTTTGCCCGACTACCACCACCGATTTATATTCGCTGTGAGCCCCGAGTTTTTCAAGCACCGGCGACCAGCCTTCCCGCAGGCTTTCCACAGTCAGGGCGTCCGCCACAGAAGGGCTCAGTCGGTCGATTATGGCTGCGTAATCGCCAGCTTCAGCCAGCATGACGACCTCCTTTGCAGCGCTTTCCACCTCAGTTTTATCATAGGCGGAGGAAAGCTGCATCGAAAGCCCACAGCCTGCCAGCAGTCCCAGCAAAAAAAGCAGAGAAACAGACAACATAAAAACTCTAAAGCGTTTCATTTTACACTCCTTAGTCGCCTATGTAGCCAAGATTTTTAAGTTCGCTTGAGCGGTTTCGCCAGTCCGGCACCACCTTAACCCAAAGCTGCAGGTTGATCTGCCCGTCCAAAAGCCGCTCGATCTCATACCTGGCTGCGGAGCCAATCTTGCCGATCATACCACCGCGCTTGCCTATGATGATGCTCTTATGGCTGTTTTTTTCGCAGTAAATAGTCGCCTGGATGTGGGTCACGCCGGAGGGCGCTTTTTTTATCTCCATAATTTCAATGCCGATTCCGTGGGGAATCTCCTCGTCCAGATGCATCAGCGCTTTTTCGCGGATGATCTCCGCCACAAGGAATCTTTCAGGCATGTCGGTGATGTAATTTTCCGGGAAGTACTGAGGGCCCTGGGGCAGATGATTTTTAATAAGACCCTTGACCCTTTCAACACCGTCGCCGCTAAGGGCGCTTATGGGCACCAGCTCCTGCACCTCATACTTTGAAAAGCGCTCAATCGCCAGGGCCAGCTCCTCCTTTGAAACCTTGTCGATCTTGTTTAAAATGAGCAGCTTCTTCACGCGGCGCGCCGAGTATTTGTCCAGTATCTCCACATCCGCCGCCCTGATATCGCTGACATCGACGACAAAAATCAGAATTTCCGTGTCCACCAGCGCATTTTCAACGGCCTTCATCATGTTTGTGCCAAGGGCAGTTCGAGGCTTATGTATGCCAGGCGTATCCATAAAAACGGCCTGAAAGCCCTCTTCTGTCATCACGCCCATTATCCTGTTACGGGTGGTCTGAGCCTTTTGCGAAACGATGGCCACCTTCTCGCCGATCAAGGCGTTCATAAGAGTGCTTTTGCCCACATTAGGCCTGCCCAAAATGGCTACAAAGCCAGATTTATATCCTTTGTCCTGCATTTATTTCTTTCCTGCTCTCTTTTTCTCGTTCAAGCCCGGCCAGCGCCATGGCTCTTTCCTCCAAAGCCCGCATCAGGGCCTTTTCATATTCACTCATATGGTCATAGCCCAAAAGATGGGCCGTGGAATGGGCGCAAAGATAGCCCACCTCCCGCAAAAAGCCGTGGCCATATTCCACAGCCTGCTCCGCTGCTCTTTTAACGCAGATGACGATATCGCCCAAAAAAACCGCGCCTGTTTCCACGTCGATCTGGCTTTTTTTCGGCTTAAAGGTTCCTTTATCACCAGGCTTTAGCTTTACCGCCGGAAATGAAAGCACATCGGTTATGGCGTCCACGCCTCGGGTGCGTCTGTTGATTTCGCGCATCTGTTCCTCATCGGTAAATCGCACGCAGATCAACGCATCACAGGACAACCCGTCACAGGAAAGCAGAGCCTTCGCGCACTTTGCGCAGATCATTTCCGTCTGTTTCTCATCTGCGCCTTCGCTCAGCCAGTTTCGGCCACCGTCCCAGATAAACTCAACGGCAAGGCTCATCATTTTCCGCCCTCATCCAGCTCTTGTTTCGCCTCGATTTCATGCACTGCCAACGGCGGAGCGGGGATTGCGCCATCCCTTTTTTCCAGCTCCGGGTAGGCTATTCTGTCATGATAAAACCCGCCCAACACAAACAGGAAGGACTGGGTCACCGTTTCAAGCTCTTTTAAGGTGATGGGCGCCTCGTCCAACTGGCCGTCCTGCAAGCGAGTTTTCACCAGCTTGCGCACCATGGCTTCGATATCCTCCGGGTTGCGCTTCTTCATCGAGCGGGTTGCAGCCTCCACCGAGTCCGCCAGGAAAACTATGGCCGCTTCCTTTGAGCTTGGCTTCGGCCCGTCATAGGAAAAGTCGGACTTGTCCACAGCGTCGGCAGCGAAGCCGGCTTCCTCGGCCTTTTTAACTGCCGTCACATAGAAGTATGCTGCGGCTGACCGCCCATGGTGCTGGCGGATAATATTTTCAATGCTCTTGGGAAGCTTATATTTCTGGGCAAGGGCAACGCCGTCGCGTGTGTGATCGGTGATAACAGCCGCCGAAACGTAGGGGTCCATCGTGTCATGGGGATTTTCACCGCTTATCTGATTTTCCTTAAACATCTGCGGTCTTTTCAGTTTGCCGATGTCGTGAAAATATGCGCCCACCCTGGCCAGCAGATCATCAGCGCCGATGCTCCTTGCCGCCGCCTCTGCAAGATTGGCCACAATGAGGCTATGGTGGTATGTGCCGGGGGCCTCAGTTTGAAGGCGTCTTAAAAGAGCATTGTTCGGGTTGGAGATTTCCATCAACTTTTGGGGAGTTACCACCGCGAATATGTTCTCCAAAAGGGGCGCAAGGCCCATGGCGAACAGCGCCGATATGATGGCCGAGCCCGCAAAATAGGCCGCTGATATCAGCGTTTCTTCCATGCGCGAAGTGGTCATGATGCCGATTCCCGTCATTATCGCGAAGTTCATCAGCGCCACCACCAGGCCGGAATAGACCATCGAAAGGCGCTGGGTTGTCCTTCTGACCAGCATGGCTGAAAGTGTGCCGCTTATGACGCTGACCAACAGTATGTTGAACATTCCGGTGGCAAAAATGCCTTCATCGCCGGTGGCCAAAAGCCCCACCAACACCGCCAGCGATGTGTTGCACACTATGGCAAAGCGCTGGTTTAACAGCAACGCAAAGAGGAACACTCCCAGTTGAAGGGGTATCAGGTATACGTTTATCCTTCTGAAAATGACGCCCACGCCCAATATGACCAGCAGCACGCAGACTATCATCAAAATAAGCTTCGGCTGTTTTATTATGTCCTTTTCCAAAAGCAGCATATATATCAGAAGCTGCACAAACACCAATGTGACCACAATGGCAAGGCCAAGATACAGCGACAGGTCCACGCTGTCGTCCTCCAAGAGGCCCAGCTTGGCGATAACTTCATATTGCGCCTGGGTCACGATTTCGTTGGCCACCACCACGTTCTGGCCCTTTTTGTACATCACCGGCTCCACGGCGGCCTCGGCCTTGTCGCGGGCGGCGCTGGTTCCTTCTTCGTCGAAGAACATGTTTGGCCTAAGGTTTTCCACCACCACAGCGTTCGCAAGAGGGATAAGACTCGTTTCAACGGTGAAATAGGGGCTTTGCAGGTCGCGAACGATCCGCGAGGCCACCTCGCTCACTTCGCTTTCGTTGACTCCGGACTCCAGCGCGCTGCTTATCAGCTGGGCAAAAACCTTCGCAAAGGAGCTATAGCTGCCCTCGCTGACCAGCAAAACGTTCTGCGCCTGGGTTCTTGTCAGGCTCATGGGCAAAAGCGCGTTGGTAAACTCATCCACCATTGATATGGGGGGCATGTATATCGTCATGTCGGCGGTCTTGTTTTCACTTGCCGCCTTTTGATATTTGGCGCGGTATTCCGCCACTATCTGCAACGCGGCTTCAACATCATCCGCCACTTCTTGCGCCACGGCGTCGTCCCGCTTGAACATGCTGTCAACAGAAGCCCGCGCACGCTCGATGTTTGCACGAGTCGTGACCTCGTCCTCCACAGCCTTGGTGGCGGTAATTGTGGACTGGGCGATCTCCCCAACCACCAGATTGTAACGTTTTGGCGTAACCACGTTTGACAAAACCAGATATATCAGCATGAAGCCAAGAACGCCAATAATAAGGCTGATCGCGGCTGGTTTTAGCTTAAAATAGCTTTTTGCGGCTATTTTATTCCTCATGGCCCCTCCTTCGCACTGTGTGTTTAATAAGTTAGTGTTTTTGCTGTACCTTAAAAACCCCTATTGCTTTCCTGGACGCCTTTTCTCATATTTATCATATGCCTTGACAATGGCCTGTACAAGTTCATGGCGCACCACGTCCCTATGTGTCAGGGTTATCTGCGCGATGTTGTCCACATCCCGCAGCACGTCCATCGCCTCCACAAGGCCGCTTTTCTTGCCGACAGGCAGGTCAACCTGGGTGATGTCGCCCGTGACGACCACCTTTGAGCCGTAGCCAAAGCGGGTTAAGAACATCTTCATCTGCTCCGAGGTGGTGTTTTGCGCCTCGTCCAGTATTATGAATGAATCCTGCAGGGTGCGCCCACGCATATAGGCCAGAGGCGCCACCTCCACGGTTCCCTTTTCAACCATGCGGGAATATCCCTCCGGGCCCATCAGATCGTACATGGCGTCATAAAGGGGGCGCAGGTAGGGATCAACTTTGGACTGGAGATCGCCCGGAAGAAAGCCCAGCTTTTCGCCTGCCTCCACTGCGGGGCGAGTCAAAATGATGCGCTCCACTTCTTTATTTTTATAAGCCACCACCGCCATAGCCATGGCCAGATATGTTTTGCCGGTTCCGGCCGGACCAATTGAAAATGTGACCGTATTCTTTTTTATGGCCTCCACATAGTGCTTCTGGCCCAGCGTCTTAGATTTTATCTGCTTGCCCCTGTGGGTTATGGCGATTACATCCTGCATGATGCTGTCGATCATATCGGCATTGCCTTCCTTGGCAAGCTCTATCGCGTAGCGTATGCGGGTATTCTCGATCTTTTCCCGCCGCTCTATCATGTAGAGAAGCTTCTTTATCACCGTGGTCGCAAGCTCCGCCCCGGCTTCATCGCCCGAGACGACTATCACCGTGTCCCTTTGGTTGATCTGTGCGCCAGTTTCCTTGCGTATGATCTCGATGTTCTGGTCGTAGGGCCCAAATAGAGTTGAAATATGATCCATGGACTCGACCTGAATTTTATGCTGCACTATGCCTTCTGACACCTTTTCTCTCCTTCGCAAAAGCAAGTTTATTATTTTTAGATTTCGCAATGGCTGCAAGACCTGCGCACACTAATCATAGAAAAGCGTGACGGCAATGTCCCTGACAGTCCTCACACGAACCCTGGCTGAAACAGCCGCTTCCTCGGCGATGACGCCATAGCTTATATCAGTTTCCTTCGGCACAAGCCCCAGGGGAAGCTTTTTCAGCAATTCCTCGTATGCATTTTCCAGGGCCTGCTCCCTTGCAAGCTCATGGGAAATGGGTGCAAATTCGCTAACCGTTTCGCTGTGGGTTTCCTTCACCAGGCTTATGCCCAGGAACAGGCCGTCCAAAAGCCCTGTCGTTTTCGTTTCGATCCGACTTTGCCCGTACTGCTCTCCTTCGGATATTATAACATACATCCAGGGGGTTTTGAAATGCCTAAAGACCGTTTCGCGCCCTGTTTCCACCTGAAATTCGTTAAAAAGTGGCGCTTTTCCGCTGCCATAATACCAGATGCTGCCGGTGACCTCGCCAAGGGCGCACACCTGAAGGCCGTTTTCATAGCCCGAAATTAGCACCTGGCCCTTCCTGACCGTGTCCCCCGCCTTCACTAAAGGCGTTCCCGCAAACACGCTTATGCTCTCCACCAGCGCGTCGTGCCCGGCGACGATGTCTCCCCTGCGAAGGGGATCGTAGACTATGGGCGCCTCCTTGGCCTCTGCCACGGTCACGGTCATTTTGACGCCCTTTGTCTTAAGCGAAATAAACGAAAGCTCCGACCGATCCATCAAAATTTGCTCTTCGATGGCCCTAAGCTCCGTGGTTTTTTTTGCCATTCCGCTTTCCACGCCATATTCCTTAAGCATTTCAAGTATCTGATAATCAAGGAGACGGGCATTCCCCTCCACGCTTATTATCCATGTGTATTGGGAGAAGGCCCATATGAAAAACAACGCCGCAAAAAAGCCCGCTGCCAGCATCAGCCGCTTTCTCGCCGCTGCCATGGCGAACTTTGGTCCCTTTCTGTCGTAAATTCTCACCTTGCAGCCGCTGAGCCGAGCCGCGCTTCTCATCAGCTTTAAGTGCTTCACATAGACAGTGGCGGTCACCGCGTTCTTGCTGCGGCGCACGTCAAAAAACATGGCGCCGTTTTGGCCGGCGATGTTCAAAAACCGTTCGCTCATAAGCCCGGTTATGTCTATTTTCACCGTATTTTCAGCCTTCATACCTCACCTTTGCGTAAATTTTCCATTTTCTGTTCATCCATTCCCTTTGATTTCGCTGCGCTTAAACTCCATTGTCTCAATCTCGCCGCTTATCACCAGCTTGCCCATGCCGATACCGTCCAAAAGGAAGTTCTTTCCCGTCATCGTTACCACGCCGCTTTTTGTGCGAAATTTCAGCAGACTCTGGGTGAAAATCGAAAGCCCTCTGTGGTTTTCCACGACAAGCCTGTCAAACCCTTCCATGCGCATGCAAGGAAGGTCTAAAAGCAGGTCTTCCGGAAGGCCGGTCTTCTGCGATATATCTGAAAGAAATCCCTTTTTCGCCATTTGATTCCTCCTGAGGTGCATAAAAACAGGGCTACGGCAGCCGGTGCATTTAATCATATGCCTAAATTCACCATAAATAACGGCGCACACTTTATTTTGCCCGCTCGATTTGGTATAATATCTCCATCAACGCACGGAGGGGTTCTATGTCTTTTCAAAAAATAGAAAAAATAGCAAGCGGTAAGGTTCGGGAGATATATGCATTGGACGAGGACAGGCTCATAATCGTCACCACAGACCGCATTTCCGCCTTTGATGTCGTTCTGCCCACTCTCATCCCTGACAAGGGCCGGGTCTTAAACAGACTTTCCCTTTTCTGGTTTGATCTGACAAAGAAGATAGTCAAAAACCACATCATAAGCGACCAGCTCTGCGAATTTCCCAGACAGTTTCAAAGCGAGGAATACGACGGGCGCGTTTTACTGGTAAAAAGGCTGAAAATCATTCCCTTTGAGTGCATAGTTCGCGGCTATATCGCCGGCTCCGGCTGGGAAAGCTACCAGAAGGACGGCACTGTCTGCGGCATACATCTGCCAGGGGGTCTTCAGGAATCCCAGAAGCTTCCGACGCCCATATTTACCCCTTCCACCAAGGCCGCTGAGGGGCATGATATAAATGTTTCGTTTGAATACATGGAAAATGAAATTGGCAAAGAGCTGGCCGGAAATATCCGCGATGTCAGCCTGGCTGTTTACGAAAGCTGCGCTGAATACGCGCGGGAAAGGGGCATCATCATCGCCGATACGAAGTTCGAGTTTGGCCTTGATGAAAAGGGTAGGCTTGTTTTGGCCGACGAAGTCCTGACGCCCGATTCCAGCCGATTCTGGCCGTCGGAAGGCTACGCCCCCGGCAAGAGCCAGCCCAGCTACGACAAGCAGTTCGTCCGCGATTGGCTGAAAAGCAACGGCGCGGCAGGGCTCTCCCCCGCCCCAAAGCTCCCCCAGGATGTGGTCCGCGCCACTCGCGAAAAGTACATCTCCGCCTACGAGGTAATCACCGGCAATAGCTGGTAGATTTTTGATTCGGGGGAACGACGCAGGACGCTGCCCTTCACCCGCAAGGGGATTTTTTCTTACGCTCTTGATCCGCAATATAATATAATGGGATTCTAAAGGGTCTACCCTTTAGCGGGTGCTCGAGGGCAGAGCCCTCGAACGTTCTATCCCTCCGTGATCTAAGCTCATATATCGCCAGTAGGCGCATATAATTCACGGGGGTGATATAATGAGCAGCATTAAAAAACGTTCCGCCCGGATTATTATATTTCTGGTGTGCGCAACCGTTGCCATGCTTCCGTCTTTGGCGCTGGCAAGCGTCTCCGCATCCGATCTGCCAGTCGATGTTAAAAACAACATCGTTCTTATCATGGAGCCGGAAAGCGGCAGTATTATCTTTGCTCAAAACGAAAACAAGCAGGTGCCTGTCGCCAGCATCACGAAGATAATGACGCTTTTGCTCATATTTGAATCCATTGAAAGCGGCGCCATCTCTGCCCAGGATAATGTCACCATCAGCAAGACCGCCGCCGCTACGGAAGGCTCCCAGGCTTTTTTGGATGCCGGCGCTCAATATTCTGTTTCAGAGCTTATCAAAACCATAATCATCTCCAGCGCAAATGACTCCTCCGTTGCTATGGCGGAGCATATCGCCGGGAGCGAAAGCGCCTTTGTGGAGATAATGAACCGTCGCGCTATAGAGCTTTTAATGGCGGACACGGTCTTCAAAAACTCCACCGGGCTGCCTGCCCAAGGCCAATACTCCACCGCCTCAGACGTTTCCATAATGGCCCGGGCTTTGATGGAAAGGGGCGAGTACGGCGAATGGTTCACCACATGGATGGATACGCTGACACATCCCTCCGGCCGCGTCACAGACCTTACAAATACCAACAGGCTCGTGCGCTTTTACAGCGGCGCCTACGGCCTTAAGACCGGCTATTCAAGCGAGGCGAGGCACTGCATCGCAGCCGCTGCAGAACGAGGCAACATGAGCCTGCTGACCATACTTCTGGGCATTGAAAGCTCCAACGCTCGCTTCAACATGGCGCAAAAACTGCTGGATTTCGGCTTTGCCAGCTATGAGAAAACCGTCGTTGTGAGGGCGGGTGACGTGGTGGGCGAGGGCGTGCCGGTTAGAGGCTCCACCGTGCGCAGCATCGATCTTATCGCCCAAAGCGACATCAGCGTCTTGACCAAAAAGGGGGTTGAGAGCCATTTCACCGTCCACGAGGACATTCCCTCAGTCATAATTGCCCCTGCATCTTCAGATGAGCCCGTGGGGGGCATCACCGTCAGGCTGCCGGACGGCACAAGCCTCTATTCCCCCGTTGTGATCTCCCGGGATGAGCTTCCCAGCAGCTTTTTCTCCCTGATAACGCGCATACTCAGCCTCTGGTAGACTTTTTGCAAAAATTCAACAGCAAAGACGGGAAGCCCCAAAGCTCCCCGCCTTTTTTTATTGACGCCTCTATTTTTCCAGCGAAGCGTGGATGGCCCTGAGCGCGGCTGAAAGCTCCTCCACGGGGATCTGCCCCGGAGCGGAAATGCCTGAAAGGTCTCCCGCCGAGCCGAATGTCATGGCGGAGCCAAAAATCTCCCCGCTCATGCGGCTGACAGTTCCCAGGCCCGACATGGCCATGGTCACCAGCGGCCGCCTAGCATGGAGCCTGCGCATCCTTTCAGTGGCGCAGAGCAAGGTCAGAACATCCTGCGGGCTTTTGGGCATCACAGCGATTTTCAGTATATCCCCGCCCATATCCTGCATCTTTTTGAGCCTTGAAACAATCTCATCCTCATCGGGCGTTTCCTCAAAATCGTGGTTGGATATGAGCGCCGCAACCCCCGCTGCGTGCAGGGCGCCGACCACCTGCAGGGCATTTTCCCGCATCATTTCCACGTCGATTATGTCGGCAAAGCCGCTTTTCGCCGCCGCCTCGTTCAGCTTATGGTAATTCGCCGGGCAAAAATCCGCCTGTCCTCCCTCGGCCTTTGTCCTGACAGTGAACAGGAGCAGCTTTCCGCCGATGATTTCGCGAACCGATCCAAGAACAGACATCGTTTCCTCAACATTTTCAAGCGCTTCGAAAAAATCCGCCCGCCATTCCACTGCGTCTACCGGAAGGCTATTCATCTTAAGCGCTCTTTGGACAATTTCACCTCGCGAAGCCGCAACTATGGGTGCGACTATCTTCGGAATGCCGCTGCCAATCTTAACGCCTCTGATTGTGACCACATTTCCCATGGCCTAAATGCATCGATAGCAGCCCAGCACCTCGAAATAGGTGCAGGTGTCAGCGGCCTGCTCTAATGCGCTTTTCACGCTATCGTCCATTATGTTTCCCTCTATTTCGGCAAAGAAGCGGTATTTCCCCTGGCCTGCGGGCCTAGACTCTATGCGCGTCAGGTTGATGCTCTGGGCGTGGAAGGACATCAGCGTTTCGCAAAGGGCGCCGCTTCTGTGCTCAGTGGCGAATGTGGCAAGAATGCGGGTGGAGTTTTCGTCATACTCCGGCTGCGTGGCTATTATCACAAAGCTGGTTTTGTTGCCCTTGGAATCGGCGATATCATCTGCGAGTATTTCCAGACCGTTAAGCTCCGCTGCTTTTGGCGATGCTATTGCCGCGGAAAAGCCGTCATTCGCCATGGCGATCTCCTGCGCGGCGACAGCGGTATTGCGGCATGCCACTTGCTCCCAGCCGCCCTGACGCAGAAACCTGCCGCACTGCTTCAGAGCCTCGGGGTGGGAAAGCACCCGCTTGATTTCAGCAAGCTTCACGCCCCTTGGAGCCAGCAGGCACTGGCGGATATCCTGCTCCACTTTGCCCACCACAGAGCAACCGTTCCTGCGCAGAAGGTCATAGGTTTCGCCGATGGCGCCCGTGCGTGAGTTTTCAATCGGCACTATGCCGTAATCAGCGGCGCCCTCCTTCACGCAGCGGAAAACGTCGTAGAAATACTCCGCCGCGAAGCGCTTTGCGCCGGGAAAAGCCCTCTCAAGGGCCTGCTCGCTCCAGGAACCGGGGACTCCCTGATAGGCGCAGGTGATATCTCCGGTCTTGGGCTCGCTCGGGCTTGAAATGAGCCGGCTATGGGGCATGAGCAGCTTGTGCTGGTGGGCCCGCGACAGCGCCATAAGGGTGCGCATGGCCATCGTCAGGGACATGCGGTACTCCTCCTTAACCCTTTGCGCCGCCCGGTCAATCACCTGCTGTTCGCGGCTGGTGTCCATTATCGAAAGATTGTTTTCCCGCTTGATCTGCGCAGCAAGGCCCGCGATCTCCATGCGTCTTTCCAGCAGTGGTATGAGCTTTTCGTCCACCTCGTCTATCTGGCGGCGGATGTCCGCCAAGGCTTCCTTATGATTCATGACTTTGCCTCCTCATTTCGTTATCACTTTATCTTTAATCGTTCAAATTCACCTGAACAGCGTCTCTAACTCGGCCCAGATGCCTCATCAGCTTATGGAAAAGCTCCGGAGTGATGGACTGAGCGCCGTCGCACAGGGCCTTTTCCGGCTGGTTGTGCACTTCAATAATAAGGCCGTCCGCCCCCGCAGCGGCAGCCGCCAAGGCCATGGGGTAGACAAAATTCCAGTGGCCGGTGCCATGGGAGGGGTCCACCACCACGGGCAAATGGCTCTTTTCCTTCAGCACTGGAACGGCTGAAAGATCCAGCGTGTTTCTGGTGGCGGTTTCAAATGTGCGTATACCCCTTTCGCAGAGTATCACATCCTTGCTGCCCGACGCCATCAGATATTCGGCCGCCATCAAAAGCTCCTCTATGGTGCTGGAAAGGCCGCGCTTCAGCAAAACGGGCTTGCCTATCTGCCCCACTTCCCGAAGGAGCTGGAAGTTTTGCATGTTTCTGGCCCCCAGTTGGATGATATCAACCTCCCGGGCGAAAACCCCCAGATGGGCGGGGGACATGATCTCCGTCACTATGGGCAGGCCTGTCTTTTCCCGGGCGATCTTCAAAAGCTCCAGCCCATCCAAACCCAGGCCCTGGAACGCATAGGGTGAGCTTCTGGGCTTGAATGCGCCGCCGCGAAGGAATGATGCCCCGGAAAGACAGACATCCCGGGCGATGGAGAGTATCTGCTCCTCGCTTTCAACTGAGCAAGGCCCGGCCATGACGGCAAAGCTGCCCCCACCGATCTTCCTGCCGGAAACCTCCACCACCGTGTCCTGGGGGTGAAAGCGCCTGCCGGCGAGCTTGTAGGGCTCTTGGACCTTCATTATGCGATCAACGCCCTTCCAGCGGCTGACTTCCTCTGTGGAAACGCCGGAGGTATCCCCCACCACGCCGATAACCCTGGCTGTCTGGCCGTCAAGATTGTGCAGGGAAAGCCCTCTTGCAAGAAGATTTTCCTGGGTTGCGCGTATGTTTTCGTCCGTTGCGTCTGGTTTGAATACAATAATCATAGATTTGTCCTTTCATCGCCGCCCGGCGGGTCTATGGATGATATGACTTTTTTATAGAACTCTTTTCTGTCCAGTTTAAGGCTAAAATATATCTCGTCCGCCAAAATCGCTTGATATATCAGCATCGAAAGGCCGTTCATGGTTTCAAGGCCCTGTGCCTGCGCCTGCTCCATCAGGCCTGTTACCGATGGGCTATAGACCATGTCGCAGACCAACGCACCCTTCGGCAAAGCTTTAAAAACCTCTGCCATGTTACCAAGGCTGCCTCCCACGCCAGACATCTCAAGGGGCAGAGTGTTGATGAAGATATCGCAGTTCTCGGCGGATTTTTTCATCGAAATGACGCTTAAGTCTCCACCCTTGCCAGCGCTTCCTCCTGAAAGGGATAAGGCCTGCCTGACTGCTTCCTCACGCCTGCCGTGAACGTTGATGACATTAGCGCCCTCCTTCGCCGCCTGCAAAACAGCTCCAACCGCTGCGCCTCCGGTGCCCAGGATCATCACACTGCTGCCCTTGTACTCTTTTCCCCTGTCCTTAAGCGCTAGAGAAAAGCCCAACATGTCCGTGTTAAAGCCCAAGAGCCTGCCCTCATTTTTGACGACTGTGTTCACCGCTCCGCAAAGCCTTGAATCGTCATCGACTTCATCCAGCAAGGGCATTATCGCCTGCTTGTGGGGGTGGGTCACATTGAAGCCCTTCAACGGAAAACCCCGCGCCCTTTGAACGAAGGCTTCAAGCTCCTCCGGCCGCACCCAGCACGAAATATAGTCATCGCGGATATTCAGCGCGCCAAACACCGCTTTGTGTATCGGCGGCGAAAGACTATGGGTTATCGGATGGCCGATCACAGCGTAGTCCTTTTTTATTAAGCGGGCGTTAATCAGCGTAACCAGCTCCAAAACCGCTTCGTCCTCAGTGCCTTCATTTTTGTAGACGACATCCGCCGAGGAAAGGTACAGAGGCCTTCGCTGCTTTTCCATGGCGTAGAGCTTGTCTGGGCCAGCCTTCAGCAAGGGACGCTCGCCACAGCTGATGTCTTTTATTATCATGCCAACTGGTCTGTCGATGAATATCACAAGACCCTTGCGCACCATGATATCGATATTTTCTTCCCGAAGGACAATACCTCCGCCCGTTGCGATCACGGCATTTCCCGCGGATACGGCCTTTTTGAGCTGCCGGCTTTCAATCTCCCGGAAAAAGGTTTCGCCCTTTTGCGTAAATATTTCCGCTATCGGCATCCCCTGGCTTTCGGTGATCATCTCGTCCACATCAACCCGCCGCATATCAAGGGCCTTCGCCAACCTTGTCGCCAAGCTGCTCTTTCCGCTGCCGGAAAGCCCTGTCAGCAATATGTTCATATTCCCCGCCCCCTGTGTTCCATCAGAAGATCCAGCAGGCAAAGGGCCACCACGGACTCCGTTACGGGCAGCGCCCTGGTTACAATGCAGGGGTCATGCCGCCCCCCCGATGCTATCTTCACCGGCTCAAGCGTCTTGCCATCCAGTGTGTCCTGAGGTATGGCTATGGTGGACGTGGGCTTTATGGCCGCCCGGACGATTATCGGCATCCCGTTTGTAATGCCCCCTTGAATGCCCCCGGCGTTGTTGGTCCGGGTTTGTATTTTGCCGTCATTCAGCACTATCGCGTCGTTGGACTGGCTGCCGCGAAGCCGGCTTAGCGGGAAGCCCCCGCCGAATTCAACGCCTTTGACCGCAGGAACTGAGAACAGCAGCCTTGCAATCTCGCTTTCAACTGAGCGGAAAAAGGGTTCGCCAAGCCCTGCCGGAGCGCCAAACGCGCAGATCTCCACCACGCCGCCCACGGAGTCGCCATCCTCTTTAGCAGCGATTATGGCCCTTTGCATTTTTTCGCCCGCGCAGTCATCAACGACATTGAAGCTCTTCTGTGCTGCCTGCAAAAAGTCCTTGCGGCTTCCGCATTTGCCATCCTCAATCCCCGCAATCTCTTTTATGCGGCCGAAAATCTCCACGCCTCTTCGGGCAAGAACCTGCCTTGCAATGGCCCCGGCGAACACCAGCGGCGCTGTGATTCTGCCGGAAAAATGTCCGCCTCCGCGCATGTCCGCGTGGCCGCTGTATTTTAGCAAAGCGGTCAGATCCGCATGGCCCGGGCGCAGCTTGCTGTCATAATCCCGGGAGCGGGCGTCTTTGTTGAATATTACCGCGCCAATGGGCGAACCGGTGGCCTTTCCCATATGAACACCGCTCAAAATCTCCACGCTGTCGGCCTCCTTGCGCGAAGTGGTGATGGCGCTCTGGCCGGGCGCACGTCTTTTCATCTGCTCCTCCACCGCCAAAAGATCAATCTCCTCCCCAGCGGGAAGGCCATCGATCACCACGCCAATGCCCCTGCCGTGGGATTCGCCAAATATCGAGAGTCTGAGCATATTTCCCCATGTTCCTGCCATGCTACATATCCTCCTTTTCAAAATCAGCCCAGAAATTCGGATAGGATTTCTTCACGCTTTGCCAACCGGTGAGGTTCACCTTTTCATTGCAGCGAAGGGATGCCAGGGCCACCGCCATGGCGATCCGGTGATCGTTGCAGGCATCGGCGCTGCCGCCCCTGATCATATCCTTGCCCCTGATGACAAGACCGTCCGGAAGCTCCTGTATATCTGCGCCCAGAGCGCCAAGCTGACGGGCAAGGGCGCTTAGACGGTCGCTTTCCTTAATGCGAAGCCTTGCCGCATCCACGATTTTGCTTTCGCCCCGGCAAAAACAGCAAAGAGCGGCAATGGGCGGCACCAGGTCGGGGATCTGCGCGGCGCTGACGGTCACAGCCTTCAGCTCCTGTGCGGAAACTGAAATGATACCGCCCTTGCGCGTGATTTTCGCCCCCATTTCCTCCAGCACCTTCAAAATCGCTCTGTCTCCCTGGAGGGAGTTTTCATCAAGGCCCGCGCATGAAACATCCCATCCCAAGGCCGCCGCTCCCAGAAAAAACGCTGCCTGAGAGTAATCGCCCTCCACTTCGCAGCTATTTACGGGCGTATATCGCTGATTTCCCCTGATTGAGTATCCCCTTTCATTCTGCTGGACGAAAACACCGAATCGGGCCATCATGTCTATTGTCATGTCAACATAGGCCCTGGATTCCAAGGGCGTGGTCAACAGTATTTCGCTGTCGCCCATGGCCATGGGTAAAGCCAGCAGCAGCCCCGAAACGAACTGGGAGCTGACATCGCCGGCGAGGGAATAGCCTCCGCTTCTAAGCCGCCCGGAAACGCTCACGCCGCCTTTCTCCCAGGTGAAGTTCACGCCGGATTTTTCAAAAATTTCAGCATATGCGTCAAGGGGTCTTTCCATCAACCGCCCACGCCCTGTGAAAGTGACGGCCTTACCCAGAGCGGCGGCTATGGGCAGAAGGAAGCGCAGAGTTGAGCCGGACTCGCCGCAGTCCACTGTTTGCTTCACTTCGCCGCCCTGATCAACAGCGGAAATGTCATCGCCCGCTCGCTGAAAACGGAAGCCCAGGGCCTCCATAGCGCCAATGGTGGCGTCGATATCCTGTGATTTCCCCGGGGATTTTATCAACGTCCGTCCATTTCCCGATGCCAGCGCCGCGCAAATGATGGCCCTGTGGCCCATGCTCTTTGATGGGGGAACCTGCACCACACCCTTCGGTCCACCATTTATAATCTTAACATCAAGCATTTTTCCACATCCTTTCCATATGCGGTGAAAGCTCCTGCCGGGAAATTTTTTTAACCCCCGCCTCCCCTATGCTTTTAAGCAATATCAACCGCAGAGCGCCGTCTTCGTTCTTCTTATCATGCATCATCCCTTCGATCACGTCCTCAACTGAGTAAGGCGCTGTGACGGGCAGTCGGAAGGCCTCCAGCTTATTTACAATCTTCCTGGAAACCCCTGGCTCTGTGAAGCCCAGGGATTCGCCAACCTTTGCCGCCATGGCCATTCCAATGGCCACCCCCTCGCCATGAATGTATTCCCTGAAGTTCCCCAGGGCCTCGATTGCGTGGCCGAATGTGTGGCCGAAGTTCAACAGCATCCGAAGCCCCCTGTCCAGTTCGTCGGCTTCCACCACCCGGCGCTTGATGTCGCAGCACTCGCATATGATGCCCGCGATATCCTCAGCTGATTTTTCCGGGTTTTCAAGGCGGTCAAAAAGACTGCCGGAAAGAATTGCACCATATTTTATGATCTCCGCCCAACCGCCTCCCCACTCCCTTTTGGGCAAAGTTTCAAGCATGCCGGTGTCAATCAGCACCCTTGCCGGCTGGTGGAATGCCCCCACCAGATTCTTGCCCTCGGGGATATTTATGGCCGTCTTGCCGCCGACGCTGGAGTCCACCTGGGCAAGTAGCGTGGTGGGAATTTGCACATACGAAACGCCCCGCATGTAGGTGGCAGCCGCGAAGCCGCATATGTCGCCCACGACGCCTCCCCCGAAGGCGATCAGCAGATCATTCCTGGCAAACTGCGCCCTTGCCAGCGCGCCGTGTATCGCCTGTAGATTATCAAAGGACTTGGCCTCCTCTCCGGGCTTCAAGGGGATAATCTGCCGGGGAAGGCCTGCTTTTTCAAGAAGCTGCTCCATCCTCTCTCCGTGAAGGCGCCAAACATTCTCGTCCGTCACAACAGCCAGCCTGCCGCAGGGGAAGTCCTCCGCCGCGGCTATGACTTCATTCAGCGCACCCCTGCCGATCAATATATCATAGCTGTTTTCGCCCAATCCAACCTTCAGCGTCTTCATTGCAGCACCTCATCATCAGTAAAATTCCACTCGTCTTTATAAAAGAAAAAGCGAGAGGATTCAGATTCATGAACCCTCTCGCCACTAGTTTTAAGGCTGGTTTGATATTATTCAAACATTCGCAAGTCCATGACAGGCTCTATTATTTTTGCAGTAAAAATAGCCGAAACCAAAATAGTTCCTGCTAAAGCTAAAATAATAGGACTTGCTAATGGACATTGCAGCGTACATTTGAAACCCCTTCGCCGCTTTTTGCATCCGTTTATGTCGGCGGCCATCATAATTGATTACTAGTATAACCCAATGCGGGAAAAAATCAAGCCTTTTCTTTATTTCTTTTTTCTTGTTAACTAGCGCTTTGCCTTCTCTGCTTCGTTAAGCTGTTCTTTAATTATGCGGCCCTGCCTGAGCATTTCGCAAAGGGCCGTTTCATCTCTTTCGTCGATGGCCTCTTTAAACTCTGTAAGCTTTGATATGAGCTGAGAAAGCTGCAATGAAAGAAAGTCCGTGTTGCAGAGGAAAAGTTCCGTCCACATCTTCTCGTGGAGCTTGGCCACCCGCGTCATGTCCCTGAAGCTGCCGGCGCTAAAGCCTCCGTGGCGCAGGGATGCCGGGTTTTGCACATAGGCGCTTGAAACGATATGGGCCATCTGCGACGTAAGGGCGATCATCTCATCATGCTTTTCCGGAGTGGCATATGTTATGCTGCCAAAGCCCAGCCGCAGGAAGAAAAGCTCAGCCAGAAGGCAATGGCTCTTTGATATATGTTCCGACGGCGTGAGTATCATGCTTGCGCCTTCAAACAGATTTTCGTCCGATGCGTCAAAGCCGAAGAACTCCCGGCCCGCCATGGGATGCCCACCGATATAGACTGCGTCCTTGCCGGAAAGCAGCGCCTCAATCTCGCTGCAGACTCTGCGCTTCACACCGCATATATCCACCAGCATGCAGCCCGCAGGGATATCGCCTGCATTTTGCCGCACGAACTCCACCGCCGCCTTGGGATACAGCGCAATCAATATCATGTCCACGTTCTGGGGGATTTTTCGCACGCCCTCGTCGATGGCGCCGCAGCCCAGCGCCTTTTTCATCACTTCGTCGGACATGTCCCAGCCGGCCACGGTGTCGCCCGTTTTCGCCTTTATTGCCTTGGCGAATGAGCCACCCATTAGCCCCAGCCCCACGATCAATACCTTCATTTAAACCTCCGGAAAAATCGAAGCAAGCAAGAGCCTGCTCAATTTCTGAATAAAATATTGCGTAACTTATGTGGTACGCCAGCGCTTTTGGGGCTACATGCTAACTATCCGATATCCCTTTTCGATATACGCCTTCATTCCCGCGTGGCCGGACATATCATCCAGCATGGCAAGGCCCAGAGCGGCGTTTTGCTCGTATACGCCCATAACCTTGGAGCAGGCCAGGCAAGCCCCTGCGATAATTCCCGCTTCCTTCGCCTTCTTATAAAGCGGGTTTCCCTCGGCCGCAAAAACTGGCGGCAGCTTCACCGATGCTCCCTCGAATATAATCCTCACTTCATTGCCGCCCGCAGCTAGATCCAGCGCGTTAAGCAAAACATGCTGAAAGCACATTTTCTCTCCCGTCATGCCGTAAAACAAAACTTTTTCCATGCTCCTGCTCCTTCCGCTTAAGTTTTCATCCATTTGCAGTATTATAGCATGACATCGCTCAACCGACAACCGTTGCTCTTGCCGATTCAAAAGCAAATAGTAGTTTTAGAAGCTTGTGGGAGACTTGCCGTGCCTTTCCTTAAACACCTTTAAGAAGTTGGACATTGAGTTGAACCCGCTTGCAAAGCAAATCTCCGTGACGGAAAGCCCGCTTGACCGCAAAAGCTTTTTTGCATAGTTAAGCTTCAGCGTCGTCAAGTAGCTGATATATGTTTGACCAGTCGCCTTTCGGAACATCTCGCTGAAATAATTGGGGTTTAAGTTTATCTCCCTTGCAGTTTCCGTCAATGTTGGGCTGTCTTTAAAGTTCAAATGCATATATAAAATTGCTTTTTGAACAGGTGTTTTAAGAGGCTCTTCTTTTTGGGGGTGAGGAATATCCATTCTTCTTAACATCCATATGAAAAGGCATTCCAGCAAATTGTGCATGTATTGCTTTTTATAAGCGTTGCCGCTGCCAAACTCATTGTACATCAGTTTTGCTATGGCAGTTACTTCTTCAAATTGCATTTGGTCAACATTAACGAACATGTTATTGTCTTCATTCAAAATGACTTGAAGAAGCTCATCGGACAAAAGGCCCGCGCTGAACACCACATTATATAATTCCATCTTGCTGTCCACCCTAATTTCGTGAAAATCAGTAGGCCTTAACAAGTATGCGCTCCCTCTTAGCATGGGATATTCTTTTCCATTCAAAACCTGTCTGCCGCTTCCGCTTAAAATTATTTCTATTTCGAAATATTCATGCCAGTGGTTTTTGAAGTCTTTGCTCAGTTCCCTTCTCGACACGGATATCTGCCAATTCTTGTCAACCCATTCTTGAGCTAAAAGATGCGGCCCTTCAATGTGACCCATGAAAAACACCTCAGCAATATTATATTGCATTTTTTCGTTATTTCAACCACAAATCTGAAATTAAGATATAATATGCTTAGTTTTTGGGAAGCAACTTTGCCTGGTTTTTGATAAAATGTGCTTTGTAGGATTCAGCTATATCACCTGCCTGCATTCAGCCGTCTGCGCGCAAAATTATGAAAAGAAAATGGAGGTTCAGTCATGCAAAAGCACTCTTTAAACGGAAAATGGAAGCTTTATTTTTTCAGGGAACAGACAAAAAACATCGCAAGCCCAATTAAGCTGTACGATCAGGACATTCCGGTAATTGAGGCGTCCGTTCCGGGGAATGTGGAGCTGGATCTATCAAGAGCAGGGTACCTCCCCTCTGATTTGTACAAGGGCGAGAACATTCTTGAGGTGCAAAAATATGAGGAATATGAATGGTGGTATGAAACTAAGTTTTCATCCCCCGAGAAATGTGGAGATAAAAAGATTTTGCTGCACTTTGAAGGTGTGGACTGCCTTGCTGAATATTGGCTGAACAACGAGAAGCTGGGCGAGTCAAAAAACATGTTTATTCCCGTGGAGTTTGACATAAGCAAAAGGCTAAAAATAGATGGTGAAAATGTTCTGACCGTTCGCATTCGCTCCGCAGTGCTTGAAGCTTACCGGAATGAAACCCCCATGCACTCTCTTGCAAGCGGCTGGGACATGAACTTTGATTCGGTCAATTTCCGAAAGGCGCCTCACAGCTATGGCTGGGATATTATGCCGCGCGCTGTGACATCGGGCATTTGGCGCGATGTTTATCTGTCCGTAATGGATGATTATGAAGTTGCGCAGCTCTTTTACTATTGCACAAACGTAAGCTGCGGAAATGCCGATATTCGCTTTTGCTATGATTTAGATATGCTGCCAAGTGATAACATGCATTTGGAAATACAGGGCCGTTGCAAAGAGTCGTCATTTTCAGCAAAAGAACCCATGCGATTTAAAGCTGGCTATGTAAATGTAAAAATCGACAATCCCAAGCTTTGGTGGCCCTATGGCTACGGAGAGGCCAACCTGTATGAGACAGTCGTTAAGTTTTTCAAAGACGGCAAGTTGGTCGCACAAAAGAGCATTAATGTTGGGATTAGAGCTGTGAAGCTTGTGCGCACAGACACTACCGACGGAAAAAACGGGAGTTTTTGTTTCCATATCAACGGCGTTCCTATTATGAGCAAGGGCTCTAACTGGGTTCCCATGGATGTATTCCACAGCCGAGACGCCGAGCGATACGAGAAGGCGCTGGAGCTAGTTAAGGATATTGGTTGCAACATTCTCCGCTGCTGGGGCGGCAACGTTTATGAGGACGCCGAGTTCTTTGACTTTTGCGACAAAAACGGCATTATGGTTTGGCAGGACTTTGCTATGGCGTGCCACGCATACCCGCAAACGGAAGAATTTTTGCAGGCGATTCGCGAGGAAGCAACGGTCATAGTGAAGAAATACCGCAATCATCCGTCGATTGTTTTGTGGTCCGGCGACAATGAATGCGACGAGATGATTTTTCAATCGGGGGCAGACCCAAATAACAACAGGGTAACGAGGGAAGTATTGCCGCAGGTGATTAATTCAAATGATGTTGGGCGTCCTTACTTGGCTAGCTCGCCCTACATCGCGCCTGAAATATATGAGCAAAACCGCTTTGACATTATCCCCGAGGACCATCTGTGGGGACCCAGAGATTATTTTAAAAGCACATATTACACGATGTCAAAGGCGCATTTCATAAGTGAAATTGGCTATCATGGCTGCCCTTCACGAAAATCTTTGGAGAAATTTATTGACAAGGAGTTTTTGTGGCCTATAACGAATAATAAACAGTGGACTCTGCATTCGAGCGACCACAGAAACAGAGACCACCGCGTGCGCCTTATGGCAAAACAGATTAAGCAGCTATTTGGCAGCGTTCCCGAAAGCTTGGATGATTTCACATTCGCGTCTCAGGTTTCACAGGCGGAGGCGAAAAAGTTTTTTATCGAAAGCATAAGGGTGAACAGGCCGCGGAAAAGCGGTATTATATGGTGGAATTTGCTCGATGGCTGGCCGCAGATGTCCGACGCAGTTGTGGACTACTACTATGAAAAGAAGATTGCCTATGACTTTATCAAGCGTTCACAGCAGCCTTTTGCCATTGTGAGCAGTGAAATTGAAAGCTGGAAAGTTAACATCATTGCGTCAAATGACACGCTTAAAAAAATGTGCGGAACATATTCGGTAAAAAACATTGATACCGGTGAAATTCTGCTAAGCGGGGATTTCTGCGCCGAGGAAAACAGCAACACGCTTCTTGGGCGGATTCCCATCATGTATTCAGACAAGGGAATGCTGTTGATGGAATGGAATATTGGCGGCGAGCGCCACTTTAATCACTACTTATACGGCGCCCCTGCATTCGATTTGGCGCAGTACAAATATTGGTACGGCCAAGTTAAGTAAAGCCAAAGATACTCCATATTCCCGCGTTTACTTTTTGTTATAATATACCCTATGGAATATTGACGGCTTGTTTGTGTGTTATGAACTATAACAAAATAAAGAGCATATGGAGAAAAACATGAAAGCATTAGTTTTTGGCGAAGCATTGTGGGATGTGTTCCCTGACGGCAAGAAGCTTGGCGGCGCACCTGTGAACTTTGCAGCGCATCTATCGCAGCTTGGTTCGCGTTCTTCCATTCTAACGGCTGTCGGGGATGATTCCCTTGGGCGTGAGCTTGTGCAAGAAGTTCTTGAATTAGGAATTGATACCGAATTTGTTTCTGTTTTGAGCGACAAACAGACAGGCGTCTGCAATGTGGTTTTGGACGGCGGCGAGCCTACCTACGAACTGATCGCCGGCGTTGCCTACGATTATATATCAGCGACAAAGGCTGTTTGTGAGAAAAGCTTTGACGCCTTATATTTTGGAACCCTTGCGCAGCGGTCTGATGTTTCGGCAAATACATTGCACGATCTGCTGAAAAACTGTCATTTCAGGGAAGTTTTTTGTGATCTTAATCTTCGTCAAGAGTTTTATTCAAAGTCGACAATTCAAT
>JBNRMR010000092.1:0-3855 GCA_050309705.1 Christensenellales bacterium
AGGCTGCACAGCGAGAAAGGGCCTTTTGTATGTAGCGCATAATCAGCGCCCTGTCGATATCATCGCCGATAAGCCTTATGCTTGGGGGTACAAAGCTGCAAAAGACCTCGATTTCAATATTGTTTTCCCTGAGAAAGGCCAGAAAGCGGGCAAATTCGCCGTCTGTTAAGTCAACAACAGACAAAACGCTCATCTCGATGAAGTCACAGCCTGCGCTTTTAAGGCTGTTAATGCCGCGCTTAAGCTCTTCCACCCTGTCAACTTCTTCGGCGACGCTCTTGGTTTTTGCGCCGGCGCCGCTCATCTGGGGCACAAACGATGCGCCTGGCAAACAACAGCCGAATCTCATCCTTTTACCTCCAAGGTTGTTTTATATATGCTATGTTAACATTTTTTAAGCTCTCAAGCAACATTCACCCATTATTTATTTCTAGCGATTGAAAACGAACAGGCATTCGAATATAATAAAGTGGAAGTTGCAATATGGGCGGAGATATCAAATGAATGGTTCACTTATGCTGTTTGGGGAAGGCGCGCACCGCTGGTTTGAAGAGAATGTGGGAAGGTCCACCCCTGTTCAGGAGGACGGCTGGCCGGCCATCCATTCCGGTGATGATGTGCTGATCAGCGCGCCCACGGGAACAGGAAAGACCCTGGCTGCCTTTCTGGTGTTCATAGACAGGCTGAAAAAGCTGGCTGGTGAGGGCAGGCTTGAAAGCAGGACTTACCTGGTGTATGTTTCGCCCCTTAAGGCCCTGGGCAATGATATCCGCGAGAATTTAGCGAGGCCCCTGGAGGGAATCCCCTGCGAAGGAGACGAGATAAGAGTGGGCGTGCGCAGCGGCGACACCACGGCCTATGAGCGCCAGAAAATGTTGAAAAACCCGCCCCATATACTCATAATAACGCCGGAGTCGCTGTATCTTTTGCTCACCAGCCAAAAGGGCAGGCAGATGCTTTCCCGCACCCAGGCGGTGATACTGGACGAGCTGCACGCGGTGATAAACTCAAAGAGGGGTGCGCATCTGATGCTATCCCTCGCTCGCCTGGACGGGCTGTGCCAAAAAAGCCACGGGGAAAAGCCTCAGCGCATCGGCCTTTCGGCAACGATAGAGCCCCTTGAAACTGCGGCGCAGTACCTTTCCCCTGGCAGAAGGGTGCTGATTGTTGCGCCTGTGATGCAAAAGAGCGTGAGCATCAGCGTGGAAAGCCCCCTTGATGACATGCGGGCTTTGCCGGAGGGCACCATCTGGCCGGAAATTGCTCGCTGCGTGGTGGAAAAATGCCAAGACGCCAGGACGGTGCTGGTCTTTGTGGAGGGCAGGCAGCAGTCGGAAAGGCTGGCCCATCTGATAAACTCTTTGGCGGGGGAGAACTTCGCCAGGACTCACCACGGCTGTATCTCCAAGGAACAGCGCCTGGAGGCGGAGCGGCAGCTTAAAAGCGGACAGCTTCGGGTGATGTGCGCCACCTCGTCCATGGAGTTGGGCATAGATGTGGGGGAAATAGACATGGTGGTGCAGGTTGGTTTCCCGCCGACGGTTTCTTCGGCGATGCAAAGGCTGGGCAGGGCAGGCCATAGTCCCGGCAAGACCAGCCGCATGTCAATGCTTCCAAGAACGGCCGGGGAAGGCCTTTTCTGTGGCATGACGGCGTCTGTGGCTCTTGATGGAGGCATTGAGCAGTCACGCCCGCCGATGAAGTGTCTGGACGTTCTGGCCCAGCATATCGTCTCCATGGCGGCGGTTGAAAGCTTGAGCGTTGAGGGGATATTGGAAACGGCAAAGTCGGCATACAATTTTTCCACAGTCACGAAAAAAGAGCTGGAGGCTGTTTTGAAGATGCTGGCGGGGGACTTTGAGCACCAGCTTGACCAACCCGTAAGGCCGCGGATTCTCTACGACAGGATAAACGGCACTGTTTCCGGTGACAATTACAGCCGCATGCTGGCAGTTTCAGCCGGTGGGACTATCCCCGACAGGGGCTGGTACGCAGTGCGCCTTGCGGACGGCACGAGTCTGGGGGAGCTGGACGAGGAGTTCGTGTATGAATCCAGGGTGGGGGATAAATTCCTTTTGGGTGCCTTTGCCTGGAGGATCGTCCAGATAAACCGGGATAGCGTCACCGTCGTGCAGGCGGACCCTGCAGGCGCCCGCCCACCCTTCTGGAAGGGGGATTCAATGGGCCGCAGCTATAAAACCGGCCTTGCCTTTGGAAAATGCATGCGGGGTTTAATGCAGGCCCATGAAGCGGGCGATCTTTCTGGCGCCCTTAAAGCCATGCGGCTGGATGACGCCGCCGCAGAGAACGCCCATCGCTTCGTCTCAAAGCAGATAGCAGCTGCGGGTTGCACGTATGACGATAAGACCATATTCATTGAGCATTTCAAAGACCACACTGGAAGCTGCCAGATGATGGTTCACTCCATTTTTGGCAGGAGGGTGAACGCCGGGCTTTCGATGCTATTGCAGGAGGCGGCAAAAAGAGCCACCGGAATGGATATATACTGCTTTGAGGACGACGACGGCATTCTGCTCTATCCCTACGGCAATGAAGGACAGCTTCCCTTTGGGCTTTTGCAGAGCCTGAATCCGGACAGCGCAAGGGTGCTTCTGGAGGCGCTTTTGCCCTCCTCGCCTCTTTTCAACATGGCCTTTCGCTATAACGCCGCTAGGGCTTTGATGATGGGCGCACAAAGGGGAGGCCGGCAGCCTCTTTGGGTGCAAAGGCTTAGGGGCGCCCAGGCCCTTGATAACGCTGTTTTGCAGAGTGGGCACCCGCTTATGGAGGAAACCACGCGTGAATGCCTGGAGGATTACTGGGACATCCCCGCCATAGAGGAGGTTCTTCTGGACATTTGCGCCGGCAGAATTCGGGTGAGGGAGATAAGCCTGCCGGAGCCTTCGCCGATGTCGCTGACGTTGCGCCGGCAGGTGGAGATGTTCATGACATATGAATATTACCCCACCACGTCCAATGTCCACCGGGCGGTCGATATTGCCCTTTCAAAGGCGGAGATGATCGCCCCCGGGAAGGAGCAGCTTGAAAAAGTCCATGAGCGAAGGGCCGCCCCGAAGGATATGGCACGCTTGCACTCGCTGATGATGGCCGAGGGGGACATGGTGGCGGGGGAAATCGACGCGCCGCATGAATGGTTTGAGGCTCTTGCAAGGCAAAACAGGCTTGTCTATATCGAGCCGGGTCTTTGGGTATGCAAAGAGCATGAAAAGCAGTATGACGAAGCTCTTTCCGGCGGCGATGATGGCGCGCTTGCGCGGATAATAAGACGCTGCCTGCGCTATCGGGGGCCGCAGGACGCAGCTTCACTTTCTGAAAGATATTTTTTGCCGGAGGAAGCCTGTGAAGCGGCGCTTTTAAGTCTTGCCCAGGGGGAGGAAGCGGTTTTACATGATCCGGAGGGGCTGTATTACCACGCTGATCTTTACAGTAAAGCTCAAAGGGAGACGGTTTTCTTTAAAAGACAGCAGGCAAAGACTCAGCCACCGGAGCGCTTTGCGGCATATTTGGGAAGCAGGGCGCGGTTTTCCGGCGGTGCTTCTGATCAGCTAACTCAGGCGATGCGCTCATTGCTGGACATGCCTCTTCCGCCGGCCTGGTGGGAAGGCTTCGTGCTGCCTGCGCGGGTTTCAGGCTACCGCCCTGCCATGCTGGACGAGTTTTTGTCCAGGGGCGAAATATTCTGGCGGATAAACCCCGGAGAAAAAGCCACCGTCAGCTTCCACAGCCATGATCGCATCGACTGGGCCTTGACGTTAACTGACGAAAAGACGCTTGACGGCGATGAAAAGGCCATAGCAGACGCCCTCAGGCAAAGGGGTGCCAGCTTTGCCCAGG
>JBNRMR010000093.1:0-15835 GCA_050309705.1 Christensenellales bacterium
CATGTCGTTTGAAAGCTCGTAAAGCCCCATTTGGGCCATAACCTCAGCTATGCTCATCCTGTAAGGCGCCGAATTTGGCTCCTTTTCAAGGGCCAGGCGCAAATTGCCCAATGCCCCCCAAAGATCGCTTTTCTCCAGTTGTCTCAGCGCCCTGCGGTTGAAGTATTCACTGGGCTGCTCGAATTTTAGTATCCGGCTGTTTGTCTGGAGCTTCTTCTTTTCCATCAACAACTCCCGTCATTTCCAATTTTTTGTTTCCACTTCCGCCCCATATGTCAGGCAAATATCACAGCGCAGCGATGGCCTTGCCAATCCTGTTTAGGGTTTCCTCTTTGCCCAGCAAAAGGGCAATCTCCGTGGCGCCGCCAGGGGTGCTGGCCAGGCCCGTTATGGCTATGCGCACCGGCCAGAGCACCTGGCCGTTTTTATAGCCCAGCTTCTGCGCCGTGGTAAGAAGGCAGGCATGTATCGAGTCATTGCTCCAGCTGTCCAAAGCGGCAAAGGCTTCCTGGGAAGCCTCAAGAGCCTCCTTGGCCACCTGGGGGTCCGTCTTCATCTTCTTGTGAACGTATAGCTCCTGATCAAACTCCGGCATATCCCAAAGAAAGCTAAGGTCCGCCATGGAGTCAAGCCTCTCCGTCCTGGTCTGTAAAAGGGAGCATACCACATCCATGTCGAATCTGTCCACAGGGAAGCCCTTCTTTTCCAGCCAGGGCGTAGCCGTTTGCCTGAACTCTGCAGGGGTCATACGCTTAATATATTCGCCATTCATCCATGTTAGCTTATCCATGTCGAATATCGCGGGCGATTTTGACAAGCCCTCCAACGAGAACGCTTCCGCCAATTCGTCCATCGTAAAGAACTCGCGGTTGTCGCCCGGGTTCCAGCCCACCAGAGCAACATAGTTGACCACCGCCTGGGAAAGATATCCCATGGCCAGAAGGTCCTCGAAGGTAGGGTCTCCGTGGCGTTTGCTCAGCTTGCGCGTGGCGTCCTTCATCACCGGGGAAACGTGGATGTAAACCGGTTTCTCCCAGCCGAAAGCGTCGTAGAGCAGGTTGTATTTGGGCGTGCTGGAAAGATATTCCGTGCCGCGGATCACATGGGTGATTTCCATCGTGTGATCATCTATTATATTGGCGAAGTTATATGTGGGAAGGCCATCTGCCTTTATCAGCACATTGTCGTCCAGCTCGGAGGCATCCTGAGATATGCGGCCATAGAGCACATCCTCAAATGAGGCTTCGCCGCTTAAGGGAACGTTCTGGCGTATAACGTATTCGTCGCCCTTTGCAACGCGCTCTTTCGCTTCATCCTTGGGGATACCAAGGCAGTGCTTGTCATATTTCCAGACACCGCCCTTCTTCTCCACGGCTTCACGCCTTTGGGCCAGTTCCTCCTTTGTGCAAAAGCAGTAATATGCATCGCCCTTTTCGATCAACTCTTTGGCGTAGGGCAAATACATCTCCTTGCGCTGGCTCTGTATGTAGGGGCCGAATTCGCCGCCCACATCGGGCCCTTCATTCCACTTTATGCCCGCCTTTTGAAGGCCATTATATATTGCCTCAGTCGCGCCCTCAATCTCGCGTTCTTGGTCCGTGTCCTCAATTCTCAAAATAAGCGTGCCATTATTTTTTCTGGCGAACAGATATGTATATAGCGCCGTCCTCAGGTTGCCGATGTGCATGTAACCCGTTGGGCTGGGCGCAAAACGCGTGCGTACCATATTATTCTCCTTTGCTGGCGTCAGTATGTAATAAGCGACTTGACGTCATAGCTTTTTAGGGTTTCGCGGCCAGAAAGATCGCCCAGCTCTATCAAAAACCTCAGCGCCACCACCTGGCCGCCCAGTTCCTCACAAAGCTGGCAGGCGGCCTTCGCCGTTCCTCCCGTGGCCAGAAGATCGTCCACTATGGCGATCTTTTGACCCGGCTTTATGGCGTCCTTGTGGATTGCCAAAGAATCGGTGCCGTATTCGAGGCCGTACTTGACCGAAACATGCTCCCCCGGCAGCTTGCCTGGCTTTCTGGCCAAAATAAGCCCAGTGCCCATGGCGTAGGCCGCCGCCGATCCCAAAATGAAACCCCTGGCCTCCGGCCCGACAATTACGTCCACGCCATAGCCATCAAGGGAGCGGCAGATCTGGTCCACGGCCTCCTTATAGCCCTGCGGGTCCTTCAGCAATGTGGTGATGTCCCTGAAAAGTATGCCCTGCGACGGGAAATCCGGTATGTCCCTTATTAGCTCTGCAAGGTTCATGTTGTCCTCCATCTTTTTATGTAGAATATAGGTGTATTGCCATCAATTTATAGCTACTTCGCAGCTTCCCCCTAACAGGCGCCACAGTCTGCTTTGGGATAGCTCTTTCTTCTCCGGCGATTTCACAACCTCCAGCCGCCACTTTTCCATGTCCGCTGAAATGAAGCCCAGTTCGCTGAATACGACCAGCGCGCACATGAACTCCAGCCGGGAGATGTTAAGGTCTGCCGCCGCCCTGGAACTGGCCTCCCTAAGGCTCAGGCACAGGTTCAGCGGATGAGCCCTTGCCACAATGTAGGAGTATATCCTTATCATTTCTTCTCTATCAGGCAGCTTCAGCGTCATCTTGCTGCCGCCCTCCAGCGCCGCCATTTCCGCGCCGGGGTTTCGCTCCGCAAGGCAGGCCAGCAATGGCGTCCAGGGCTCGTCCATAAAAACGAAGCGCCTGTATGCTTCGAAGTTCTCGCCGGGAAGCGGGGCTGCCACGAGGCAGGGAAAGGCTCTTTTGTCATCGTCCGGAGTGGCCACAAAACATGCCTGCACACCCGCGACATAGGCTTTTTCAATCGTCTTTTCGTCCAAGTTGGCCGGGTCGCAGCATATAAGCATATCTCCCCTGTCCAGAGATGGCATCTCTTTTATGATGGGCGGCTCGTTCATGCTTTTTGCCCCATCATCACAATATAGCATAGCGCGCAAAAAATCCAGCATTATTTCATCATAGTCATTGCTTATGGCCTGCTTAAACGCGGACTTAGCCGGCTTAAGGTTCCTGATTATCGTCTGAAGGTATACCCTGTCGTTCCATTCGTTTATGCCAAGCTGCACCAGCAGATCCACCGGCGAAGAAAGATCTTTCACTCTTTCAGCCAGAGAAAAACCGACGCAGTCCACCCGGTGGTCCGGGCTTGCCTCTTGGCTCACCATGCATTTGACATGCTGCTGCTCGGAGCCTATCAGCTTAGTGTCCTTTGCGCGGCTCTCCCTCAGCAGAAAGGTGGGTGTCGGGTTGCCCAGGCCGAAGGGAAGAAGCTGGTCCAGCTGCCTGCAAAGGTGCATTGTTATCTGCGGCACGCTTATTTCAATGTCGTAATAGGCCTTCGGCACAAAGCTCTCCGCCGGAACTTCCTTTTTAAGGTATGAGTTCAGCTCCGCCTTGAACTTATCGAAATTCTCCACCGGCATTGTCAGTCCGGCCGCCATCTCATGGCCACCGAACCTTGTCAGAAGATGGGAACAGGCGCTTATGGCCTTGAAAAGATGCACCCCTGAGACGGATCTTCCAGAGCCTGTGATGCTGCCCTCTTCCTTTGCGAAGAGCAAAACCGGCAGCGACCATCTTTCCGCCAGCCGCGAGGCGACTATGCCCACCACGCCCAGGTTCCAGCCATCGCTCATAAGAATTATGGCTCTGTCTCGGGTGAAGTCCACCTGGGTTTTCAGCATCTCATCACAGTCCACGGTTATTTGCCTTTCAAGGCGCTGTCTTTCGCTGTTATGCTCCTCCAACTGCGCGGCAATCTCCATGGCCGTATCTTCGTCATCGGTCAGCAGAAGATCCACACTCTTAGCAGAACGGTCGATCCTGCCGCCGGCATTTATCCTTGGGCCGATCATATAGCCTATATGGCCTGATGTTATGACCTTGCCCCGAAGACCTGCCGCCTTGCATATGGCGTTTATGCCCGGGCGCATCTTGGTGTTCAACCGCGCCAGACCCAGGGCAGTTATCACTCTATTTTCCCCCAGCAAAGGCACTATATCAGCAACCGTGCCTATGGCCGCCAGGTCGATAAGGGGTCTTACGGCCTCCATTCCCCCCAGGGCCTGAACCAGCTTAAGCGCCACCCCAGCCCCGCAAAGCCTCTTGCAAGGGTAATCGCCCCTGAGGGGGTTTATCACTGCTACCGCGTCGGGCAAAAGCTCCTTGAGCTGGTGGTGATCAGTGATGATTATGTCAAGGCCCAGCTCTTTGGCGTGCTCCACCTCGTGGAAGCAGTCAATTCCGCAGTCAACAGTGATCATCAAGCTGTGGCTCCCAGCCAGCTTTTCTATGGCGGCATTGTTAAGGCCGTAGCCCTCAAAGTGGCGGGAGGGGATGTAGTAATCCGCCTTCGCGCCCAAGCTGTCAAAATAGCCCTTCAGCACCGCCACGGCAGTTACGCCGTCGGCGTCATAGTCGCCGTATATCACTATGCTCTCACCCTGGGCCAGGGCGGATTCGATTCTCTTTACTGCCTTGCCCATATCCGGAAGCAAGAACGGATCATGCAGCATATCCTCCGACGGACACAAAAAATCATGGGCATCCTGGGGCGTGTATATTTCCCGCATGGCCAGCAGCCGCGCGATTATCTCATCATATCCGGCGTCCATCAGCCGCCGAATCTCGTGGGAGTCCCTGTTATTCAATTCCTGCCTTGGCAAAAAACGCATTCTCTTCCCCTTGCAATAAATAGTCTTCTCTATTCCTTCTATCACTCTAGTATAATGCATAGCGGCACCTTTGCGCAAACATTTGCAGGGTTTTTATCCAAACAAAAAAGAAGCGGGCTTTTCGGTCCGCCTCTTTGGAGCATCTTGCCCTTGCCCTAACGTTCGCTTCGCTCGCTGTCGCAGTAAATACAGCTGTATTTTCTGCCGCCCTCGTCCGTCAACAAAAAGACCTGATCCAGTCCCGGCTCAGTGGTGGTGATGCACCTGGGGTTTTTGCAGTTGATTATGTTCTTAAGCCTTTTGGGCAGCGGCGGCTTGCCCTTTTCCACGATGAGATCGTCCTTTATTTTGTTTATAGTTATGTCCGGGGCTATAAAGCCCAAAATGTCTATGTTTATATCGATTGTGTCATCTATCTTAATTATGTCTTTGCGACCCATCTTGTTTGACTTCACGTTTTTAATTATGGCCACGGTGCAGTCCAGCTTGTCCAGGGAAAGATAGTCATATATCTCCATGGCCTTCCCCGCCTTGATATGGTCCAGCACATAACCGTTTCTGATGCTGTCAATATTCATGCCATCCCTGCCTTTCTACGACTCAAGCATGGTCTTGATCAGCGCCATGCGAACAAACTTTCCGTTAAGGGCCTGCCTGAAATAGACGGCTCTTGGGTCGTCGTCCACCTCGGTTGATATTTCGTTCACCCTTGGCAGGGGATGCATTATGCTCAGGTCCCCCTTTGCGTTTTCCAGCAGCTTTTTCGTGAGGATGTAGCTGTCCTTAAGGCGCACGTAGTCTGCCTCGTTGAAAAAGCGCTCCTTCTGCACCCTCGTCATATAGAGTATGTCCAGCCCCGGCATGACCTCCGCCAGGCTGTGAGCCTCTTCCCACTGAACGCCCTCTTTGCTTAAAACATTGTTTTTGATGTATCTTGGCACCTTCAGCTCGTCCGGTGATATCAGCACGAACCTGATTCCCTCATAGCGGCTCAGGGCATTTATTAGCGAATGCACAGTGCGGCCGAACATCAGGTCCCCGCAAAGGCCCACCGTCATGTTGCCCAAGCGTCCCTTTTCACGAAGAATTGTCAGAAGGTCCGTGAGTGTCTGGGTGGGATGGTGATGCCCGCCGTCACCCGCATTTATTATCGGCACAGGGGACTTAAACGATGCCGCCAAGGGCGCGCCCTCCTTCGGGTGGCGCATGGCGATTATGTCAGCGTAGCAGCCCACCACCCGCACGGTGTCCGAAACGCTCTCACCTTTCACCGCAGAGGATGATCCCGCCTCCGAAAAACCCAGAACGCTCCCGCCCATGTCCAGCATGGCGGCCTCAAAGCTGAGTCTCGTCCTTGTGCTAGGCTCGAAGAACAGCGTGGCCAGCTTTTTGCCGCGAAGACAGTCGGCATATTTCGCCGGGCTTGCGATCATGTCCTGGGCCAGACAAAGCATGTCGTCCACCTGCTGCACCGAAAGATCATTTATATCGATTAGATTCAGCATCCGCCCCTCCTATGCCTTTATCCATGACTCGTCCGACGGGTTATTCCTAAAATCAATCAGCCTTTGAATATCGCTCTGGGCGATATATCCCTCCTCATATGCAACCTGGGTCAGAGTATCTAAGTTTGAAAGGCTGTGGTTTGAAACGTCTGCGGCAGCCAGCCGGTCAAGGCCCTTTTTCATTCCGTATGTGAATATGCTCACTATGCCCAGCACCTGCGCCCCCGCTTCACGCAATGCCTCCACCACATCCAGCACGCTGCCGGCGGTGGATATCAAGTCCTCCACCACAACCACCTTCTGGCCCTTTTCCAGCCTGCCCTCAATCTGGTTCCCCCGGCCGTGGTCTTTGGCGCCGGAGCGCACATAGCCCATGGGAAGACCCATCAGATGGGCGGCCAGCGCTGCATGGGCGATTCCCCCCGTGGCAGCTCCCATCAGCGCCTCACAGTCGGGGTGTTTTTCGCGGATGGTCTGCGCGATGCCTTCCGCCACCTGGGTGCGAACCTCCGGGACGGAAAGTGTCAGCCTGTTGTCGCAGTATATGGGGCTTTTCGTGCCACTGGCCCAAGTGAACGGCTCATCTGGCCGCAGAAAAACTGCGCCTATTTTAAGCAGTGACTTCGCAATCTCTCTTTCAATGCTCATTTGTTCTCCTCCTTTAACTTATCAGCCCAGGAATTCCTTAACGCATCTTTCGTAGGCTATTACCGGGTCTTTTGCCGCCGTTATCGGCCTGCCCACCACTATATAGTCGCTGCTTTCCCGCGCAAGAGCTGGGGTCATCACCCGCTGCTGGTCGTCCAAAGAACTTTCAGCAAAGCGGATTCCCGGCGTCACCGTCAGAAAATCCCTGCCGCATAGCTCCTTGACCGCCTTCGCCTCCAAAGGTGAGCAGACCACGCCATTAAGGCCGCAGCCCTTGGCGTTTTGGGCGTAACTCGAAACGGTTTTTTCCATGCCTGCGCTTATCAGCAGCTCATCCCTAAGCATCTCCTCGCTGATGGAGGTAAGCTGCGTCACGGCAATCACTATGGGCCGCGTGCCGTCGCTGCGCACCACTCCCTCCATGGCCGCCCTCATCATGTTGGAGCCACCGGCGGCGTGCAGATTCACCATGTCCACATTCAGCGATGAAAGGGAGCGCATGCCGCCCTTCACGGTGTTCGGTATGTCGTGAAGCTTAAGATCCAGAAAAATCTTGTGGCCCCTTTGCTTGATTTCCCGCACGATCTCAGGCCCTTCGGCGTAAAAAAGCTCCATGCCTATCTTCACATAGGGCTTTTTGTCCCCGGAAAACCTATCCAGAAAACTGTATACCTCTTTCGCCCCGGGAAAGTCCAGGGGGATAATCACGTCTTTGCCCATCATTTTTCCTCCTCACTTGATTACGTTTAGATTTTATATGGGGCGCCGCCCCATACCCCGCAAGGGATTCTCCCTTGACCCTTTATCAATTTGATAAGCGATTTCAAAGAGGCGCTTGAGGGGTGGCGCACTCAAAGGGGGAGCTGCCCCTTGACTCCCTACTAAAAGTTTTGGTCAAGCTTTTTCAAAAGCTTGCGGGTGCTTGAGGGCAGCGCCCTCGAATGAGGAACTTCCCCTCGCCCTATATCATCACAAATTAAGTTTGCTCTGTATAAGCGATTTCAAAGAGGCGCTTGAGGTGGCGCACTCAAAGGGGGAACTGCCCCTTGACTCCTTACTAAAAGTTTTGGTCAAGCTTTTTCAAAAGCTTGCGGGTGCTCGAGGGCAGCGCCCTCGAACGTTTCCCCAGTAACCGCCATCACCCGTGGGCCGCGCCGATGATGTCCTCCAGCCTTTCGATGCCCAGCCTTTCCATCAGCAAGGGCAGTTCTTCGATGATGTTCTTGCAGGCATAAGGATCCACCAAGTTTGCCGAGCCCACCTGCACAGCGGTTGCGCCGGCCATCATCATCTCCAGCACATCCGCCGCATTGCTGACGCCCCCCATGCCCATGATGGGAATCTTGACGCTCTCGTAAACCTGGTAGACCATCCGAACGGCTATGGGAAATATGCCCGGCCCGGAATAACCGCCCATTTTGTTGGCCAGCACCGGTTTTTTCTTTCTGATGTCGATCTTCATACCCAGCAGCGTGTTGATGAGGCTGATACCATCTGCGCCAGCGTCCTCGCAGGCCTTTGCAATGGCGGCGATATCTGTCACATTGGGCGACAGCTTCACAAAAACCGGCTTCACCGTCACGGCTTTCACCGCCTTTGTGATCTCCGCCGCGCTTTCGGGCGATGTCCCGAAGCTCATGCCCCCCGCCTTCACATTTGGGCAGCTGATGTTCACCTCGATTATGCCCACATTATCCGCGCCGTCGACAAGCTGGCAACAGCGCACATATTCTTCCTTTGAAAAGCCGCTGATATTGGCCACCACCGGCTTTTTGAAAAACTTTTTTATCAGCGGCAGCTCCTTTGAAATCACTTTTTCTATGCCTGGGTTCTGAAGGCCTACTGAGTTGAGCATGCCCGCCTTGCATTCTGCCACCCTGGGGAGATCGTTGCCGAAGCGTTCCTCATAGGTGGTGCCCTTGATGGCGAAAGAACCCAGCATGTTCGGATTATAAAAGCGCAGGTATTCGCCGCCAAAGCCATATGTTCCGCTGGCGGGAATGATGGGGTTGTCCAGCAAAAGCCCGCTCAAATTCACCCGCATGTCTCTTTCGGGTGCGCTTCCATTCACCATATCACTTCCTCCTTCATCAAAACAGGGCCATTCAGGCAGATGCGCTTGTGGCCGTATTTTGTCTTGCATGAACAGCCCATGCAGCCACCAAAGCCGCAAGCCATTCTGGACTCGAAGCTGAGCTGGCCGCTAGAGTCCGTGCACTCGGCGAGGGCCTTCAGCATCGGCTCCGGCCCGCAGGCGAAGAAGTAGTCAAACTCCATATGCGAAAGGGCGTCGGTCACAAAGCCCTTGGTGCCGCAGCTTCCGTCAACGGACGTGAGCGTCGTTTCAACCCCCAGGGCCTCCAGCTCATCCTTACAGATGACGTCATCCTCGCATCCAAAACCCAGCACCGCCCGGGGTCTTATCCCCTTTTTCAAAAGCTCCTTTGCCAGGTGATACATCGGCGGAGAGCCATAACCCCCGCCCACCAGCACCGGGCTTTCACCGGATTTTGATATGTCAAAGCCATTTCCCAGACCAACAAGAATGTCCAGCTCTTTGCCAGGAGCATATGCGCTCATGGCCGCAGTGCCGTCGCCGACGACCTTATATATGATGGAAAAGCCACCATCGTCCACATCGAACACCGATATGGGCCGGCGCAGATAGAAGCCGTCCAGCTTTATGTTCACGAACTGCCCCGGCTTGGCGATGGCCTTCGTGTTGCCCAAAAGATCCATGCGGTACATTTGCCTTGCCACGGGCCTGTTTTCCGCCACAGTGTAAATGCCCTTTATGCTCATATTTCTACCCTTCCTGCCGTCCGTCCCAGACAATTTTGCCACCACAAATGGTAAGCAAGCATTCGCCCTGCACCTTCATGCCCTCAAACGGAGTGCTCTTGCCCTTTGAAAGAAAGCCCCGAGGGTCTATCTCATACTCCCTTTCAATATCCAAAACCGCGATATCCGCCCTTGCACCCTCCTTGATCCCACCGCCTATTCCAAACCTTTCTCCGGGGAAAACCGACATTGCTTCCAGCAGCCGCTCAAGGCTTATCCGCCCGGATTTCACCAGCTTTGTGTATAGCGTCGGGAAGGCGGTCTCCAGCCCCACCACGCCCATTATGCTGCCCGCAAGGCCCTTGGATTTTTCCTCCTGTGTGTGGGGGGCGTGGTCGGTGGCTATCATGTCTATTGTGCCGTCGGCAAGGCCTTTTATCAGCGCATGCATGTCCTCCCTTCCGCGGATTGGCGGGTTCATCTTGAATCGGCCTTCGTTTTTTAAATCATCGTCGCATAGCGCCAGGTAATGGGGGGCGGTTTCGCAGCTTATGTCCACTCCCCTGGCCTTTGCTCGTCGAATAATGTCAACGCTCTCCTTTGCCGAAACATGGCACACATGGTAGCGGCAACCGGTTTTTTCCGCCAGCGCCACATCCCTTTCAACCTGCCTCCACTCACTCTGCGAAGGAATGCCGGGAAGACCATGAGCTCTGGCGTAAGCGCCATCATGTATCGCTCCCCTTTGCGGTATCAGGGAGTCGTCTTCGCAGTGGGCCGCCAGAATCTTGCCCGTCCTGGCGATCTCAATCATTGCCTGCTCCATCATTCCCTGGCTTTGAACGCCCTTTCCGTCATCGGAAAAGCCGATTGCCTCCTTCAGCGCAGCAAAGCTGACCAGCTCGCCGCCATTTTGCCCCATGGTGATTGAGGCGTAGGGGAAAACGGGAATGACGGCATCCCGGCGGATAATTTCAAGCTGCCTTTCCATGTTCTGCGGGCTGTCGGGCACTGGGCTCAGGTTCGGCATTGCGCAAAGGGCGGTGTAGCCCCCTTTTGCCCCTGCAGCGGTTCCTGCCGCAATTGTCTCCTTCATAGAAAAACCGGGTTCCCGCAGATGAACATGAACATCAACGAAACCCGGAGAGATAATTTTTTCTGTGCAATCGATAACGGCATCGGCGCTTTCCGGCGATGGAAATGGGAAAACGCCGGCGATAACTCCGTCTTTTATCAGCAGATCCAGCCTTTTCATGGAACTTTCAAAAAAGACAATGCCGCCTTTCAACAAAACGGACATGTCCCCACCTCGCTTTTCAGAGTATTTTTGCCTATCCTTATCATTATACAACATCCGGCCGGCCTTTGCAATATTCATCAGGCATTTAAATGGTGAAGCTATCTGTTTTTCTTAACTATATATTTTATGCCAAAGGTTTCAACTGTCATGCTTTTGATCACCGGCTGGTCTATAATGTGCTGGCTGGCATCAGTCTCAAGGCTGGAGATCTCGTCTATATACTCCATGCCGCTTACAACTTCGCCAAAAGCGGCGTATATGCCGTCCAATGAACGCTCATCCTTAAGACAGACGAAGAACTGGCTGCCCGCGCTGTTGTAGTCCTCGCTTCTGGCCATTGAAATGGTGCCCCTTAAGTGCTTGAGCCTGTTATCCGTGAAGCGATTGTCTATAAATTCCCCCGCGATGGTGTAATTGATCTTCCCCGCTGTGGTGCCGTCGGGGGAACCGCCCTGCACGATGAATCCCTCAACCGCCCGGTGGAATGTGAGGCCGTCATAGAAGCCCTGCTGTATCAGGCTTATGAAGTTCGCCACGGTGTTGGGCGCGGAGTTTGGGTAAAGTATGATCTCTACAACTCCTCCGTTTTCCAGCTCCATAGTCACCAGCGGATATTTTTCCTCCGGCACGGGCTGGGCTGCACATGAAGCCAGCAAGAGCACTGATGCCAGCAAAACTACAGCAATGCGCTTCCATTTATAAAAGGAAAATTCCATATGTATCTCCTTTTCTTTCTATATATTGTTCCAACATTCATTTTATATTAAGCCATCGAGCGGGGCAAGAGGTTAAACTAATAATAAATTGTAAATAATTTTTCGCCTTCTGTCAAAAAATATTTATTGCCTTATTGACAAGCCGAAAAAAGAGTGTTATTATTGCATCAGCAAATCCGATTAATTTAGTCGGGATTAGGAGGAGAAGCATTGAAACTTTCTACAAAATCGCGTTACGGAATTCGTGCGATGCTCTCCATCGCCCTTAACGAGGACGAAAGGCCCATTCCCATAAACCAGATTGCTGAGCAGCAGAGCATTCCCGGGCCTTATTTGGAGCAGTTGGCGGGAACCTTAAAAAGAAGCGGGCTGGTTACAAGCACGAGGGGGGCCTTGGGTGGCTACAGGCTGAGCCGCGATCCGAAGGATATCAGCATAGGTGAGATAATCCGCGCACTGGAGGGTTCTTTAGCGCCCTTAGCCTGCGTGGAGGACGAGGAGCTTTGCAGCCAAAGCGGAAGCTGCACAGAGCATCTGCTTTACGGGCGCATCACCCGGGGCGTGAACGATGTTTTTGACTCCATCAACCTGCACGATCTGGTCAGCGATCAGAAAAGGCTGGAGGGCGGCGTGCCATGCAACTGCTCGGCTCTGTCCAAATAAAAACCGGAAAACTTAGCTTAAGTTTAATTATTTTTACTACCATAAGAGGGGAACAGAATGGAGAAGAATGCAACAAAGCGCATTTACCTTGACAACGCGGCCACAACGAAGCTGAGTCCGCAAGTCCTTGAGGCGATGATGCCCTGCTTGACCGATTTCTACGGCAATGCCTCCAGCGTCCACAGCTTTGGCAGGGAAGTGGCGGCCTATGTGGAAAAGGCCCGAGGGCAGGTGGCGGAGGCCATTGGCGCAAAGAAGGACGAGATATACTTCACTGCCGGCGGCACCGCGAGCGACAACTGGGCCATAAAGGGCGCGGCTCTTGCCCAGCAGAAAAAGGGCAGACACATCGTCACCAGCGCGATAGAGCATCACGCGGTTTTGCACACATGCCAGGGGCTTGAAAAACAGGGCTTTGAAGTGACCTATGTGGCCCCGGGCCGGGACGGCATAGTCTCCCCGCAGGATGTGGAGGCCGCCATTCGCCCCGACACCATTTTGGTCACCGTGATGATGGCCAACAACGAGATTGGCACCATTCAGCCCATTGCGGAAATCGGCGCCATCTGCCGCGCAAGGAAGGTCTACTTCCACACGGACGCCGTTCAGGCCGTGGGCCACATCCCCATTGATGTTGTGGCCATGAACATCGACATGCTCTCCCTTTCCGCTCACAAGTTCTATGGGCCCAAGGGCGTGGGAGCGCTGTACATAAGAAGCGGCGTGCGCATTTCAAACCTGCTGGACGGCGGCGCACAGGAGCGCGGCAAGAGGGCCGGCACCGAAAATCCGGCGGGCGTTGTGGGGCTGGGCGCGGCCATAGACCTTGCGGTGAGTCATATGGAAAAGAACTCCGCCCACGAATCCGCCTTAAGGGATAGACTCTTTGATAAAATCATCGAGAATATTCCCCATGTTATAGTCAACGGCTCACGCCAGGAGGGCAAGCGCCTTCCCGGCAATGTGAATGTTTCGATAAAGTTCATCGAGGGCGAGGGTATGCTTCTGCTGCTTGATATGCAGGGAATCGCCGCTTCCAGTGGCTCAGCCTGTACTTCCGGCTCTTTGGACCCCAGCCATGTGCTTTTGGCCATCGGCCTTGACCACGAAACCGCTCACGGATCGCTTCGGCTCACCCTTTCTCCTGAAAACACACAGGAGGATATCGACCGCACCGTGGACATACTTTCAAAATCAATTGAAAGGCTCAGGGCCATGTCACCCCTGTTCAAGCAGCCTGAAGGAGGAGTGCAAAATGTATAGCGAAAAAGTGATGGACCACTTCATGAATCCCAGGAACGTGGGCGAGATTGAAAATGCCAGCGGTATGGGCACAGTGGGAAATGCAAAATGTGGAGACATCATGCAGATGTCCCTTAAGATAGAAAACGACGTGGTTGTGGATGTTAAGTTTAAGACATTCGGCTGCGGCGCGGCGATAGCAACCAGCTCGATGGCAACGGAGATGGTCAAGGGCAAGACCGTGGAGGAAGCGCTGGAGCTGACCAACAAGGCCGTTGCCGACGCCCTGGACGGACTGCCCCCGGTGAAGATGCACTGCTCGCTCCTGGCAGAGGAGGGCATTAAGTCCGCTCTTGCGGATTATTACAACAAGATTGGCAGACCTCTTCCCGAGGGCTTTGTAATCCCCCACAGTGAGGACCATGCCTAAGCCCTGGCTTGCCAGTCCAGGCAAAAAACTCAATCAAAAAGACCTGTCGCTAAAGCCTGCGGCAGGTCTTTTGGTTAGTATTCAGCAAATTTGGCCTGTCATGTAGGCGGAGTAGTTAAAATCAAATATCCCAGCAAATAGAGATATCGCCTTCGATTAGCAGAACCTTCTCATAGTCACGAAAACATATTGTTTTTGAAACAGGCTTTTCGGCAGCCAGGCGCAGTTGAACTGTTTGAGTGTTCCAACTGATATCACAAACAACTTGCCAGGCGCCAGCAAGCCCTGTATTTCACCTTGCTTCCACTCAGAGGGAAGAGCCGGCAGAACAATGATGCGCTCATCGTCACATTGCATCATCATTTCGTTAATAGCCGCAGCAAGCCCGATATTCCCGTCAATCTGGAATGGCGCTACCCGAAAATCCGCGCAGGAGACAGGCCCCATACGGCATACGGCGCCAATCATTGTGAACCGTAAACAAATTGCCCATAAGGCATGTTTTTGCCAGGGTTTGAATGGCGTACAGCGCACGATCGCCATTGCGTCTTCGTCATTCACCGCATACTCAGGCAAAAGCAAAAGCATGTTTTCCCAGCGTGCCGCCCGATCGGCATACAGTCCGGTTTTTCTTGAGCCTTCCAGCAAATTGCTTAAAAGCTCTTTCACCAACGCAGATCCTGACGGCAACGGCTCAAATGATACTTACGGCATTACCGGAAGCGGCATCGGTTCCTTCTCCTTTGTTTTGGGCGCTTACGGCCTATACCCCAAGGCGTTTACAGGCGACGGCACAGGCCAGATTGTCCGGTGAGAGATTTTACCCCAGGCAAAGGAGGCCCTTTCAGTGTTAAGGAACTGGTAACAAAAAGGCTATATTGACCCCGAGTTTGTGGTCAACAAGGCTGACACCATAAATGAAAAATGGCTGGCGGACAAAGCGGGGGGGTATTGCAGGGCAACTGGTATTCCTTCTACCACGACAGCTTGCTTGAAAAGAACCGATGCCAAGGTTGGTGTTCTCACGCTTCCCGAAGGTCCCAATGGCGACAGCGGCGCGCTGCAGGCCGACCCGCTCCGCTTTCACCAATCCTTCGGCAGCCACCTGGATCACGAGCCGGAAAAGCTGGAGAAATATCTTGAGTTATACGATTACGCAGCCGGCGACATGAATTTTGAGGAGCTTACCTTTAAGGGCATAGAAGGAGTTACCTATCCATAAGCAGGGAATAAGGGTGGCTAATCCATTGCAATATCTGGTCAATGCAATTAACGATTTTGAGTCGGGAAAATTTGAAAGCCGTGCAAAGGATAAATATTGCAGCGAAATTGTTAAAATAAGCGATGGCTTTCTGGCGTTTGTTGAGAAAAACAAAACAAAGCAAAAATGAATTGTATGATGAGCTGAACAGGTGCATGAATTACAACGATGTGAAGGATTGGCTAAGCCGCAAAATTGAAAAACTGCAAGGCTACTTAATGCCATTAAGCAATGAAATGCTGGTTATCTTGGCCAAGGGGTACATACAGCACAATTTTGGCGACGGGCTGAAGGAATGCGCCAATAATCTTAAGGTCAGCAGCGCACATCTGAGCCGCACATTTCATAAAATCACTAAAATGACATTTGCAGAAAACCTGAATATGACACGAATTGAAAAATCCAAGCGGCTGCTGTCAACAGATGATAAACTGCCCTATATCAGTGCAAAATCTGGCTCTAAAAACACCGAATACTTTTCGAGATTGTTCAAAAAAATTGTCGGGATCACGCCAGCGAAATACAGAGAAATCGAGCAAACATCCAGAAAATAGGCACTTATTTATGCTTTTAAAAAATATTCTTTGATATAAT
>JBNRMR010000094.1:0-4561 GCA_050309705.1 Christensenellales bacterium
GGTTTTGCCGGCGCCCTGCAGGCCGCAGAGCATAAAAATCGTTGGAACGGAAGAAGACCAGGTCAATTTCGCGCTTGTTCCGCCCATCAATTCCGTCAATTCCTCATTGACGATCTTGATGACCTGCTGGCCGGGCGTCAAGCTCCTAAGAATCTCTGCGCCCACGGTCCTCTCGGTGACGGTCTTGATAAAGTCGCGCACCACCATGTAGTTGACGTCCGCCTCAAGGAGCGCCAGGCGGACTTCCCTCATGGCGGCCTTGACATCGCCTTCATTCAGCCTTCCCTTTGATGAAAGCTTTTTGAAAACTTCCTGAAGCTTCTGCGAGAGTCCCTCAAACGCCATTGCCCGTCCCCTCCTTCTTTTCTTCCTTTGCTTCCTTCTCAAAAGCAAGCTTTAGCTCGCTTTTCGCCAGGGCAATTTCACCTTTTTCAATATGTTCAAGCGCCTTTTGAGCGCCGTCCCTCAGCGCAAAGTATCGCTTTAACAGCCCCAGTCTTTCCTCCAGCTGATAAAGCTGCGCTTCCGCCCTCTTTACCGCGTCATGCACTCCTTGACGGCTCACATTTTCCAAGCGCGCAATTTCGGTGATTGAAAAATCCTCGTCCAAGCGCTGGGAGAGCATGTGCCTTTGCCTTTCTGTGAGCATTGCGCCGTAAAAGTCCAAAAGCCAAGCCGTATAGGCGTTTTTCTCCAATAAAAGCACCTCCGCAAAGCATATGAATGGTTCATATCGCCTCACCGAGGTGAATTATACTATTTCGCGGGCGTCTTGTCAAGCATTTTCCCTTGACAGCTTGGGTGGAATACGCCGGGGCTTTGCCCCGAACCCCATTTAAGAAACTTTTTGAAAAAAGTTCCCCCAAAATCCTCAAAAGCATTTATATCTGGTGTGCTTTTGACTTTATGCGGTTTCCGTTTCAGATAGCCTTTTAAAAAAAGCGCTCTCAAAATCCTCAAAAACTTTTATGTCCGCATGCGCAACCCCCAGCATATAAGCCTAAACGTAAAAAAGCAGGAGGAGCGCCTTATCCCGACTGCTAAGCCGATACAAAAAGATCAGAAGAGCGCGTCCACGAACTCCTTTGCGTCAAATGCCTGCAAATCGTCAATCTGCTCGCCCACGCCCACGAACCTAATCGGAAACCCAAGGCTGTTCTTTATTGCGATAGCCACGCCCCCCTTGGCGGTTCCGTCCAGCTTTGTGAGAGCCACGCCGTCGATATTTGCCGCCTCTTTGAAGGCCTGCGCCTGAACCAGGCCATTTTGCCCGGTGGTGGCGTCCAGCACCAGCAACGAAACCACCTGGGCGTCGCCCTGCTCTCTTTCGATAACACGGCGAATTTTCTCCAGCTCCCGCATCAGGTGGGCCTTGTTTTGCAGCCTTCCGGCGGTGTCCACCAGCAGAAGGTCTATCTTTCTGGCCTTGGCAGCCGTGATGGCGTCAAAGACCACTGCCGCCGGGTCTGCACCCTCCCCCGCGCGGATGATGGGAACCCCCGCCCTTTCCGCCCAGATGGCAAGCTGATCAACAGCGGCGGCTCGGAACGTGTCGGCGGCGCAGAGCATAACCGAAAGACCTTTTTCGCGGTAGCGCGCTGCCACCTTGCCTATCGTGGTGGTCTTGCCCACGCCGTTCACCCCCACAACAAGCATTATGCACGGCGGGGCAATTTCAAGCTCCGGCGCCTCCAGCAGGCCACAGATTATCCTGCGCAGCTCTTCCTTCGCCTTCTCCGGGCTCTTAATTCTGTTCTCGCGGACGCTCTCCCGCAGCTTTTCGACTATATGCAAAGTGGTGGAAACGCCCACGTCAGCGACTATCAGCGCCTCCTCCAGCTCCTCAAAAAAATCGTCGTCCACTTCCTTGTACGCCCCAAATATTGTCTCTATGTTGACCACTAGATTGTTCCTGGTCTTTGACAGACCCTGCTTTAGCTTTTCAAAGAACCCCATGCCCGCCTCCGTTAAAATAAAGATATCTCAAAATAATTCTAGTTGTAATAGTTGAGCCTCAGCTTGTATGTGACAAAGGCTTTTTGCCCCGTTTCTCCAACTTCCCTGACCATGGCCAGATTTCCTTCCGGCAAAGCAAAGACATCGCTCGTGGGCAGCCTGCCGTGGAAGAATGTCCTGTCATCGCTGGGCCGGTATGAATAAAGTGCGTAGGGGTAATCCTCACTTTCACCATCCTTCACAAGATAATGCAAAAGCTGGTTATTCATGCTGAAAAGATATCCCTCAACGCCGACGCCTTCATATATCTGCTCGGCCACGCCTGTTTCGATGTCAATCATCACCAGCCCCTCGAAGCTCTCGCCAACAGTCGGGCCGTAGAGTATCGATATCAGCTTGCCGTTGGGCGAAAGTGAGAAGTCACTGCCGGTCACCAGTCTTTCGCCGGAACTCTCCTCCGATGCGATCAGGCTGTACCAGATCGCGCCGTCTTCGCAGGCGAAATAGACCCTGCCGCCGCCAGCTCTCAGCCTTCCGAAGGGAATTTCCTCCGTAGCCCTTGTCCTCAGCGCCTTTTCATTTACATCCAGTGAGTAAATAACGCTATCCTCTCCGCCCTCCGCAGTAAAATAGAGCCTGCCGTCATCCCCCCAGTCGAAGGATGAAACAGAAAGCCCCGAAAGAGCATCGCTAAAGTCCATCTGCGTCATGGAGGCGATGTCAAACACCTGCAAGCCGGCCTTTGAAAGCACCGCAAGGTGCCTTGTGTCCGCGTCGGCCCGGGCCTTTACGACGCTGTTAAAGGCATCCAATTCCAATTGCTGCCCGGCGCCGCCATATCCGTATTCCACCAGCAGCCCCCCGCTTTCAAAAAGCATGGAGCCCTCTTCAAAGCCGCACAGATATCTGGCCCCGTGAAGCCAATAACCGCCCTCTGCTGTTTCACCCGAGGAAAGCATGTATTGCGCCCCTTCCTCCGCCGCCCGGGCGCTTAGGCCATCCAGCAGCTTTAGCCCCTCGTTGATCTCGCTTAATGCAACCGTCTGAACAGCGATGTTCAGCGAAGCGTTCTCCTCCAAAAGCTTTTGCGCCTGCCGCTCCGCATCCTCGCGGCTTTGAAATGCTTCCCCCAAAACATAAACGATCTCCTCGTTTTTAACAGCGGGCGAAAAGCCCATGGAAGCCAGCCGCCTTTGCGCCGATTCATCGCCAGGGTAAATAACAGGGAAGAAACTCTCTTTGTCGGACTCCTTCATGAGCCCCACGTCCAGTCTAAGGCTGCCTGCGCCTTCCTCCGCGGAAAATACGAAGCCGTCCGTAAGCTGGAGATATACGGCAAAATAGCCGCCCTTTTCCGCTGTAAACAGTTGCGCATCCTCGGCGGAAATCAGCTCCAGCGCGTCGTCATCAACGGAGGCAAAACCGCCAACCACCATCAGCCGCGAAGGATTTTCAAGGGCGTACACAAAATACTTGGGGGCATCGTATAGCTGGGAGGAGTTGGCCTTTGAAAAAGAAATCTCCACCGTGAAATCGTCGGAGCCGCGGCCTCTTTTAAGCTCCATGCTCTTGATTATAACATCGCCTTCATAGCCCCCGCCGCTGAAAAGATAGCCCTGGGGAACCTGCCTTTCGTTTATGTAATCCGAAAAGGGGCGCATCACGCTGCAACCGGATAGAGCCACTGCGATAAGCAAAACCGCAACCGCAGCCAGGATAAGCAAAGTTTTCTTCATCAGAATCATGCCAGCCTTTTGGCGCAAGCTTTGGCCTTGGCAAACAATTCTTTGGTATCAAGGCCGGTGTAGGCGCCATCTTCATAGAGTATTTTGCCGTTCACCATCGTCATGCATACATCGCTGCCCTGGGCGCTGTAGGCGATGTGAGCATAGGGATCGATCATCGGCACAGCGTGGGGGACATCAATGTCCACCAAAATGATGTCCGCCTTTGCGCCCGCCTTGATAACGCCGCTTTCCAAAAAGCCGCAGGCCAAAGCGCCGGTTTCAGTGGCCATTTTAAAGGCCTCCTTGGATGAAACGGCGGCGGGGTCATTCCCAGTGCCCTTGTGCAGCAGCGAAACCAGCCTTATTTCCTCAAAAAGGTTCAGATTGTTGTTGGAGGCGCAGCCGTCGGTGCCAAGGGCCACCTTTGCGCCGGCCTTCATCAGCTTGCCCATTGGCATCACGCCGCTTGAAAGCTTCATGTTCGAAACCGGGCAGTGGCCAACGATTACATTTTTCTCCTTCAGAGCGATGATGTCCTCGTCGCTGAGCCAAACTCCGTGGGCCGCCACGCCGCCGTAATCGAAGAAGCCGCCGTCGGCAAGGAATCTGGCGGGAGTTTTCCCCCGGCGCAAAAAGCCCTCCTCGGTCTCGCTTCTGGTTTCGCTCACATGCACATGCAGCGGAAGCTTATTCCTTTGAACGAAGCTAAGCGCGGCTTCCAACTCCTCCTTGGTGGCGGTGTACTCCGCGTGCAGCGCTCCGATGAGATTTATCCTGCCGCCCCCTGCGCCCTGGAACTCCGCCGCCATTTCATCGGCCGACGATAGGCAGGACCCACAGAGCCGCATGCCGCTGTCAATCCCCGCCCTAAATACCTG
>JBNRMR010000095.1:0-4580 GCA_050309705.1 Christensenellales bacterium
TATATATGTGGGCATGGACTTTTCCCTGCCGCTTTGGGCCATGGCGACGTCAATAGCCTTTTCGGCGCTCATCGGCGTGTTTTTCGGGGCATATCCTGCCTATAAGGCGGCGAGGACTTCTCCTGTGGAGGCAATGCGCTCATGATTTGTGCTTTTTCGGTGCGGTTTTGTCCATAAATGAATGAAATGACAAAAAAGAATGAGAAATTTGTGCAAAATGTACGATAGACATTGTTTGAATAATTATATATAATTAGATGGAAGACAAAGTCTGTTCAACACGCAAACATTCAAGGAGGAAAAATTTTATGGCAAGTGTATCACTGCAGCACATTTACAAGGTCTACACCGGCGGCGTTACTGCTGTTAGCGATTTTACCCTGGACATCGAAGACAAGGAGTTTGTCGTTCTGGTTGGCCCCTCCGGCTGCGGAAAGTCCACTACGCTTCGTATGGTGGCAGGTCTGGAAGAAATTACCGAAGGCGAGCTTTACATCGGCGATAAGCTGGTGAACGACGTCGCCCCCAAAGATCGCGACATAGCGATGGTGTTCCAGAACTACGCGCTCTATCCGCATATGACGGTTTATGACAACATGGCTTTCGGCCTTAAGCTTCGCAAGACCCCCAAGGCGGAGATTCAGCGCAGAGTTACCGAAGCAGCACAGATACTTGACATCGAGCATCTCCTCAACCGTAAGCCGAAGGCTCTGTCCGGCGGTCAGAGGCAGCGTGTTGCTCTTGGGCGCGCCATCGTTCGTGAACCCAAGGTCTTCCTTATGGACGAACCGCTGTCCAACCTGGACGCAAAGCTGCGCGTTCAGATGAGAACAGAAATCACCAAGCTGCACCAGAAGCTGGAAGCAACCTTCATCTACGTCACCCACGACCAGACAGAGGCTATGACGATGGGCTCCAGAATCGTGGTTATGAAGGACGGCTTCGTCCAGCAGGTGGACGCTCCCCAGATTCTGTATGATAAGCCCACAAACCTTTTCGTGGCAGGCTTCATCGGCACCCCGCAGATGAACTTCTTCGACGTTTCCCTCGCCAAGGAAGGCGACAATGTCTACGCCACCTTCGGCAACAACAAGGTTCTTGTTCCCGCTGAAAAGGTTGCCCAGTTTGTTGATCCCTCCTACATCGGCAAGGAAGTTATTCTGGGAATTCGTCCTGAGAACATCAGCGACGATCAGGAAGACATCCAGGCCAGCCCGGAGACCTGTGTAAATGTAGACGTGGACATTGTGGAGCTGATGGGCTCTGAAACCTACCTCTACCTCACAACCTCCGGCCGCGAAGGCTCCTTTATCGCCAGGGTTGACCCCCGCTCCATCTCCCGCACGGGCGATAAGATCAAGGTCGCTTTTGACGCTCGCTACTTCCACTTCTTCGACAAGGAGACGGAAGCCAACGTGCTCAACGGATAGTCGAGAAAGCAAATAAAAACATGCGTGCCGTTCAATGTTGAGCGGCACGCTTTTTTGTGGTGGACGCTTACAGCATCCACTCATTAAACAGAAGCCCAATAAGCAAACAACAAAATTTCCTGCGTCTATTGCACTGTATCAAGGCAAAGAAAAAGGGAGCTTCTAAGCTCCCTTCTTTTAAAGTTCAGCGAGGACTTTTTCCGTCATTTCTTTGCAGTCTATGCTGCTGCTCCCGGCGGCGATATCCGCCGTGCGCCAGCCCTTTTGAAGCACCGCTGACACGGCGTTTTCGATGGCGGCGGCCTCCGCTTCAAGGTCAAAGGCCCAGCGCAGCATCATGGCGGCGGAAAGTATGGTGGCGATGGGGTTTGCTTTGCCCGTTCCGGCGATGTCCGGCGCGGAGCCGTGGATGGGCTCGTATAGCCCGCGTCTGCCTTCCCCCAAAGAGGCCGAGGGCAAAAGGCCGATGGAACCGGTGAGCTGTGACGCTTCATCGGAAAGAATATCGCCGAACATGTTGCTGGTGACGATCACGTCAAACTGGGCGGGGTCCCTTATGAGCTGCATGGCGGCGTTGTCCACCAGCATGTCGGAAACCTCAACATCCGGATATTGCGCTGCAAGGCGGTGGATGACCTCCCGCCAGAGCCGCGAGCTTTCAATGACGTTCGCCTTGTCGATGCTGGTGAGCTTCTTCGAGCGCTTTTGCGCCATCTCAAAGGCAATGCGGCCGATGCGCTCCACCTCCATCTCGCTGTAGCACTCGGTGTCGTAGGCCTCGGGGCCGTGGGGGCCGTTGCGTCTGCCGCTCTCGCCGAAGTAAAGCCCGCCGGTGAGCTCCCTTATTATCACCATGTCAAAGCCTTTTTCGGCAACATCCTCCCTAAGGGGACAGGCGGATTTCAGCTCCGGCAAAAGCCTTGCGGGGCGGATGTTGGCATAAAGGCCCATGGCCTTGCGGGTGCCAAGCAAAGCCCGCTCGGGGCGCATATCGCCGGGGAGATTATCCCATTTAGGGCCGCCTACAGCCCCCAGGAGCACGCTGTCGCTGGCAAGGCAGATATCAAGACTCTTTTGGGGAAGCGGTTCGCCAAGAGCATCAATGGCGCAGCCGCCGGCCAGAACAGGGGTGAAGCTGAAAGAGTGGCCATGCTTTTCACCGATTTTTTCCAGAACATTTATGGCCGAATCGGTGATTTCCGGGCCAATGCCGTCGCCGGCCATCACAGCGATGTTGTATTTCACAGCTTTCCCTCCTTTATGGCCTTCAGCAACCCGCCGGATGCAAGCAGGTTTTGCAAAAAGGGCGGGAAGGCGATGAACTTTGCCTCGGCGTTTTTCGTGTTATTTCTAAGGACTCCCTTGTCAAAGTCCACTTCGATATTGTCGCCTTCGTCCACATCGGCGTCGCACTCGATTATCGGCAGGCCGATGTTGATTGCATTGCGGTAAAAAATCCGGGCGAAGCTCTTTGCAACCACGCAGGCGATGCCGCTTTCCTTTATGGCTATGGGCGCATGCTCCCGGGAGGAACCGCAGCCGAAGTTCTGCCCGGCGACGATTATATCCCCCTTTTGAACGCGCTTTGTGAAGGTGGGGTCAAGATCCTCCATGCAGTGGGCGGCCAGCTCCCTGGGATCGGCGGTGTTCAGATAGCGGGCGGGGATGATGACGTCGGTGTCCACATTGTCCTGATAGCGTATGACATTTCCTTGAATTCTCATTTTCTTACCCTCCCTTTACTGCGCCGGGGCGATTTTTCCGGCGATGGCCGAAGCCGCCGCCACAGCGGGGCTGGCCAGATATACTTCGCTCTTTGGGTGGCCCATTCTGCCCACAAAGTTTCTGTTGGTGGTTGAAACGCAGCGCTCGCCATCCGCCAAAATGCCCATGTGGCCGCCCAGACAGGGGCCGCAGGTGGGGGTGGAAACTACGCAGCCAGCCTCTATGAATGTGCGCAAATAGCCCAGCTCCATGGCGTCAAGATATATCTTCTGAGTTGCGGGGATGACAATGGCGCGCACATTTTTTGCAACCTTTTTGCCCTTTATGACCTCCGCCGCCAGGGCAAGATCCTCCAGACGGCCGTTTGTGCAGGAGCCGATCACCACCTGATCTATCGCGATGTCGCCGATATCATCAAAGGTTCGGGCATTTTCAGGCAGATGAGGGAACGCCACGGTCTGCTGAATCTTAGAAAGGTCAATCTCATACACTTTTTCATATTCCGCGTCCGGGTCTGCCTCGTAGACCTTGGGAGTCTTCCCGCCATGCTCTTTTATGTAGGAAAGGGTTTTTTCATCCACGGGGAAAATGCCGTTCTTGGCGCCCGCCTCGATGGCCATGTTTGAAACGCAAAGCCTGTCGCTGACGGAAAGCGTGTGAACGCCTTCGCCTGAAAACTCCATTGACTTGTAAAGAGCGCCATCAACGCCGATCATGCCGATGATATGCAGAATCAGATCCTTGCCGGTGACCCATTTATTGAGCTTGCCGGTAAGGTTAAAGCGAATGGCTGTGGGAACTTTCAGCCAGGCCTTGCCGGTTGCCATGGCTGCGGCCATATCGGTGGAGCCAACGCCCGTGGAAAAAGCCCCCAAAGCGCCGTATGTGCAGGTGTGGCTGTCCGCGCCGATCACCAGATCACCCGCCGTCACAAGGCCCTTTTCAGGCAGAAGAACATGTTCGATGCCCATCTCGCCCACGTCAAAAAAGTTGGAGATGCCCTTTGCATGGGCAAATTCCCGCACGCATTTACACTGCTGGGCGGCCTTGATGTCCTTGTTGGGGGTGAAATGGTCCATCACAAGGGCGATTTTGTTTTTGTTGAAGACCTCCTGCCTGCCCGCCTTGTGGAACTCTGCCACGGCGACGGGTGCGGTGATGTCATTTCCTAAAACCAGGTCCAAATCCGCCATGATTATCTCGCCCGGTGAAACCCTTTCTTTGCCGCAATGGGCCGCCAGGATTTTTTGCGTCATCGTCATGCTCATCTATTTTCATTCCTTTCCTGATACGTTGGCACCACTCTCTTTGAAGAGCTTGAACTCCAGCGAGTCAACAAGGGCCGCGAAGCTGGCCTCGATTATGTCTGTGGAGGCGCCGACGGTGGTCCAGTTTGTCCTGCCGTCTGTACTTTCTATCAAAACC
>JBNRMR010000096.1:0-9307 GCA_050309705.1 Christensenellales bacterium
CATTTACATACATATTCAACGAACAAAGTTTGGAAAAACTTTTGGAGAGAATAGACTAAAAAAGATTTCCATGCTTTTTAGCTGTATAAATGCAAAATAAAATTAAGGAAACCAGGGAAATATATAACTATGATTTTTGACTTTTTGGAGGAGAATTCATTAAGATGGCAAACGCTGAGATGAAAAAAATGCGCTTTGGAAAAGTTATTGTCAGGCTGTTGCTGGCATTCATTTTAATCGGAGTTGTAGCTTTATGCGGCTTTGGCCTGTTCGCCGTCTCCGCCTGGGGCATCTATGACCGAGCCAAGCTGGAGAACTATGCGCAATCCACTTTCATTTATGATGAAAACGGCCAGTCAATTGACTCTCTTTATGGCAGCGAAAACCGCATAAACATAGATATTGCGACTCTGCCCGATCATGTGAAAAACGCATTTATCGCCGCTGAGGATCTTCGTTTTTACCGGCACCATGGTATCGATCCCATACGCATGGTGGGTTCGATGATACAAAACATAAAGACGAACTCGCTGAGCCAGGGCGCCAGCACCATCACCCAACAGATTGTCAAGCTGACTCATTTTACCTCCGAAAAGCTCTGGTCGCGCAAACTTAATGAAATCTACTACGCCCTGCTGGTGGACCGAGACTATGAAAAGGGCGAAATTTTGCAGATGTACATGAACTATGTGTATTTTGGCAACGGCGCCTATGGTATTCAGTCCGCTGCGAGCAAATATTTTGGCGTCGACGCCTCCGATCTCACGTTGGAGCAGGCCACTTCCTTGGCGGCGATATTGAAAGCGCCGTCGAATTATTCGCCCCATATTGATCCTCAGGCAAACAAAAAGCGGCGCGATATGATAATCGGCATTATGTTGGAAGAAAATATGATCAGCAAAAGCGATGCACAAAGAGCCCTTGCCACTCCCGTGTCGGTCATCGATATCCCCGCCGGCGAAAATTACGGCTGGTTTGTTGACGAAGCAATCAACCAGGCAATTGCACTTCTGGACATTGACATGCAAGGTTTGCTCTCCGGAGGGTATCATATATACACGACCTTGGACACAAAAGCTTACACTGAATGTGAAAATGTTGCGAAAAAAATTACCCGGGAAATGCCCACCGCGCCCAGCGGAGAAGCCGCCCAATGCGCCATCGTGATGATGGAAAAGGACGGTGCTGTTCGTGCGATGATCGGCGGAAGCTCATACACCACCGCCCGGGGCCTAAACCGCGCCATGACAAAGCGTCAGCCTGGCTCTGCGCTAAAGCCTTTGGCGGTGTACTCGCCTGCGCTGGAGCTGATGAGCCTTCAGACCGTTACCTTTCTGGATGACTCACCCAAGGATTTCGACGGCTACTCCCCTTCCAACTATGGCGGCACTTATAACGGCTACATCCCTCTTCGGACGGCCTTTGAAAAGTCACTCAACATCCCCGCCGTTACGATTGTCAGCGATATGGGCGTGGGCTCATCAATTGATTATCTGCGCAAGTTCGGCGTTGCGACTGAAAGCAGCGACCGATATCTGCCTTTGGCGCTGGGTTCAATGACCTACGGCGCTTCCCCCTACGAGCTTTGCGCAGCATATCTGGCCTTTATAAACGATGGGATACACCCTGAGCCTTATATGATCACAAGAATAGCCGATAACACCGGCCGAAATATTCATGTTCATTTGGGCAGCGGGAACATCGCCATATCACCCTCAACGGCCTATATTATAACCGACATGATGCGCAGCACGGCTTTAAAGGGCACTGCCCGACGGTTAAGCGCCCTGGGCTACCCCATAGGAGCAAAAACGGGGACGGTCGGTTTTGAGGAGACCGGAGTCGGTATCACGGGAAACAGGGACGCTTGGTCGGTGGCCGTGACCCCGGGCCATGCTATCGCCGTATGGATCGGTTTCGATTCCACCACCAGCGAAAGCCATCTGGATTCCTCTGTCACCGGAAGCAATCAGCCCACACAGGCGATTTTGGAAATAATGTCCAGCTATCTCCCCGACGGCGAAGGCGATTTCTTCCAGCCTGAAGGCGTCATTAGGCTAAATATAGATGCAAAGACCCTCTGGGAAACCGGCAGTGCTTATCTCGCCACCGATATCACACCCCCTGATTTCATATTGAATGAAGTTTTCTGGGCATCCAACAGGCCATATGAGGAGTCGCCCTACTGGAAAATTCCCTCCGCGCCCTATGACCTTCGCATCACCAATTCCTCAAGTTGGAGCCCGGAGATAATTTTCACATCCACCAGCCAGAGCGCCAGGTACAGCATATATAGAACTGCAGGAAATAGCACCCAGCTTGTCGATAGCGTGGAGGGTGTTCCCGCAGGAGTTGAGATAAGCGTTCAGGATGTAGAGGCAAAGTGGCTGATGAGGAATGATTATTACGTCGTTGCAGAGCACGCTTTGGCGGCTGATTATGGCATGCAGGCCGCTTCCGCGCCATCGTCAACCATCAGCTTCAGGCCCTTCTTCTCACCCTTCGGTTGGAATTTGGACTTTTAGGTAAGCAACGAATCCCTTGACCCCTTATTAAAAAGCAAATATTAAAATTTTGGTCAAGCTTTTTTAAAAGCTTGCGGGGTTTGGGGCGGAGCCACATAAAAAGCGATTAGCGCAGGGCTTGGGGCGGAGCCCCATAAAAAAGCGATTAGCGCGGGGCTTGGGGCGGAGCCCCATAGAAAGCGATTAGCGCGGCGCTCCCGCAGCCTATACCTCGATGACGGTGCAATGCTTGCAGTCCTTTGGGAATGCATACTTGTCTGTGGCGTCTGTGAAATTTACGAAATCATCGCTTTCCATGGCTCCGTAGTAACGCCTGCGAAAGGCGTCATAGAACACCACAAACTTGCCGTCTTTGCGTATGATAGTCGGGCCTTCGCATAGGTTATGCGTCAAAAGCTCAGAAATGCCTTCATATGGTCCGGCCGCGTTGTCGGCGGTGCATGTTCTAAGGGCCTTATAGTCCGTGTCGGGGCCGTTGTGGCCACGCTCATCCTTAAAGCACATGTAGTACCTGCCCTCATGAAGGTAGATGCTGGCGTCTATCACCGGATATCCAGGGGCAAAAAGCACTTTGGTTTCACTATATGAGACGAAATCCTTTGTGGCTTTGTAGTACATCCTATCCATGCGCGGGCCGCTTTCCAGCTCGGATAAGACCCTGCTGGACCAAAAAAGAAGATATTGGTCATTCTGCTCGTCATAAACGCACTCGGGCGCCCAACAGTTTTGCACCGGGGGCAGATCACTGGCGACGGGCAAAAACTCCGGCTTCTCCCAGTTCACCAGGTCGGAGCTATAGCTGTAGCCAAGCGATTGAGAGCGCCAGTTATCGGTGAAAAACATGCGGTAAACCCCGCCTTTGTCACGAATTATGAATGGATCGCGCACAATTTTTCCGTCGCCCTCGCCAAACTCGATTACAGGCTCGCCGTTATTTAAAACTTCCCAGTTTATAAGATCTTCGCTCTTTGCAATATGCGCAGCCGGGCGCGCTTCCGTGAAAAACGACATTATATACATAGGCACTCTCCTGCTTTTCTGTTTGAGGGCTCTGCCCTCGAAGTCACGCTAAAGGGTAACCCTCTAGAATCCCATAATAAATTGATAAGGGGTCAAGGGGGCCTTGTGGGTGCAAGGGCAATGCCCTGCGTCGTACCCCCTATAGCCCCGCGATGAGCCTTTCACACATGTCATCCATCAGGCCGAAATCCCAGAAAAGGTTGGTGAGAATATATTTATCCCTTATTTCCCGGGAACCGATGAAAGCCTCGCGAACAAGCTGTTTGTCAATCCCTATATCCGCCGGAAGGATGGGCGCGCCAACCTGGTTTAAGATGTCGACAACGCTCTCGCTGGAAGGCAGGTCGCGGCGGATCATCTCCATTATTGCAGGCCAGTTTTGCAGCGTTTTTTCAACCCTAGCATAATGCTTTTTCCTGTCGTTCTTTTTATGCTCCTGCTCAAGATCGATCACAGCTTCACCGGCTTTGCCGAATATTCTAAGCATATCCGCCTGCCACACTGCGGCGTCAAATGTGTCAATTGCTTTGTGGGCCATTTCAATGTCCAGCCTTAGACCGTCACTTTTTATCATATCATAAAGCCGCAGGGTTAAAACGGTACCGATCCCCACCTGAACGCCATGGCGGGAGCCGGGGGTGCCGCGATCAAGAGTGAACATATCGAACATATGGGAGAAGTAATGCTCCAGTCCGGAAGCTGGGCGCGAAACCTGGGCAAAGCTCATGGCAAGGCCCGAAAGCACAAGCCCCTCCGTCACGGTCTGAACGGCGGCTTCTTCCCTCTTGCCAAAGCCCTGGGCAGCTTCCACGCATTTGTCGGCGGCGTTGCGCATCAGGGCAGCAACCTCCGGGCAGTAATATTCATCTGCTACAATGTTGGAAAGCTTCCACTCGAAAACGCTCACATATTTGGCCACCATATCGCCAAGGCCGGATTGCAGCATCAGATCCGGTGCGTTTTTGATTATGTCAATGTCAGCGATCAGCGCCTTGGGCGTCACTGTATAAACAGTGGTCTTTACACCGTTTGACACCATGGAAGAGGAGTTTGAAAGAAGTCCGTCCATGGAGGGCGCGGTGCAGACCTCTATATAATCCCTTCCGGTAGCCTTCGCCAACACCTTGCAGATATCGTTAATGACGCCGCTGCCAATGGCTATGATATAGTCACAGGAAGGCTCAAAGGCCATGCAGACCTGCCCAACAGGCCGCTCGTCCGGCTCGATCACATCCGCTTGGGGGTAAATGAATGAGACAAAGTCAACGCCCTGCCCGCGAAGGATTTCTTCCACAGCTTCCCCGGCGACGGCATGGGTGTTTTTGTCGCTAACCAGGAAAGGCTTCTTCACAGCAAGCATTTCTAGGGCCTTAGGCAAGCGCGATAGCGCCCCAGGGCTTATGTCCATATAGTCCATGTCCACAGCGTGGCGCTTGCCACATGGGCAGTCAAACCCGTCCTTCCTGATGAGCTCACCTATTGGCAACCCTGCAAAATTCATTGTCTTCCCCTTCTCTTTCTTTATTCATCCTTGCTGACGCCACTGGTTCCTGCTTTGCCCGCCTTATTTTTAAGCCTGTTTTTTTCGAATATGTTTTCCCGGCGGGCCATTTCGTTCAACACCAGCATGAAGCATGTGCCCACGATTGCCGATGCCAGCACCCTGGCCAGAAGTAGATCCATCCCCCAGACAATGCTGAAGAAATATATGATGACGGTGTAAGAAACAAGTTTTATTAGCTCGTCCTTCCATTCGAATATATGCGCCTTCTGGCCCAGTCGCTTCAGCAGAAAAGCCGCCAGCCTTCCCCCCGCGACGCAGCCCAGCACGGGCCAGATCGACTGCCAACAGCCCCCGGAGGCCCAGCATTTTGCAAGCAGCATGAAAACGCCAATGTCGACAAATGTGGCAATTATGCTGACGATGCTGAACTTCATTATTATGCTGTATATGCGAAAGGAATCCGGCAGAGTCTTAAAATGCGAGCCTTGGTTATCATCGAAATAAACGGTTTCGATGGGCACTTGCTTGAAGCAGATTTTCCTCTTGGCACAGGAGAGAAGCATGTTCATCTCAAGATCGTAGCGCTCACCCTTCATGGCAATAATATCCTCCAGAAGGAAGGCCGGGATGCCGCGCAGGCCCGTTTGCGTGTCCGAAATTGGGTGACCCGTGGCCCAAAGGAAAACGGCTCTTGTTATCGAATTGCCCAGTTGGCTGCGAATGGGGACATCGCCCACGAACTGGCGCGTGCCCAAAATCATGGCGTTTGGGAACTCCTCCATCTTTTTCCCCACGGCAATGATATCCCCGCAAAGATGCTGACCGTCGGCATCGGCGATGACTACACCCTCCCCGGGAAATGTGTCAAGGACATAGCGAAAGCCTGTCTTCATGGCCCTGCCTTTGCCTTGGTTTGTCTTGTGGACCAGCACAGTTATGCCCTGGCGGCGGATATCGTCAAATATAGGGGCAAATTCAGCGCCGCCCCCATCGTCAATGACAACAATCCTTTCCACTCCGCTGCTGCGCAGCTCGCCGATTATCTGCAAAAGGCGACCGTCGGGTTTATACGCGGGTATCAGTACAATCATATTTCCTCCGTTTTCTCCTGTGCCCGGTAGTAAATAAAATTCAAGAAAAGAATTAAGCCTTTACCGCCATGCCCTCCATAAGCTTAAACACTGCAATATACAGCCGCGAAAGGGCCATATCCTCGGTGGATGCGGTTGTCCTCATGGCAAGGTTCGCCTTCGAGCAGACCTGAAGCGCATCCATGAGCCAGCCTGCGTCCATTTTTCGCGCCCTAAAGCTGATTGCCCTCACCGCTCCCTGGGAAAGCCCAAGCGCCGAGGCAATCTCAGCAGTCTCTCGCCTGTCATCAAGCATCAGCTTCACAGAAAGATGTTGCTGCAATGCCCGCTCAATACTGCCCAGCAGAGAAAGTGCCTTCTCACCGTCCAACAGGAGCTGCTTTATCATGGCCATTGTTCGGGCTTCGTTGCCGTCCAAAAGGCTGCTTGCCATCTGATAGCCCCGGTATTCGGGTGTGGGCAACACCACCTGCTCGATGTCCTGAGCGGTTATGGAGCCTCTCTCCCCCGCATAGGCCATCGCCTTGTCCAGGCCGTCCTTCACATCCTGCAAAAGCCTGCCGGTGATCTCTATCAGCTTTCTGCCGGCGGTCGGTTCCAACTTCTTTCCTGCGCCGGCGCAATATTTGCCCGCCCAACCCAGAACCTCACCCTCAAGGAGCATTGGAAACTCCACCGCTTTGTCCATGGCGGTTATAGTTTGGGTTAGCTTCTTGCGTTTGTCCGCAGCCCCTTGCACATAGAAAACCAATATGGAATGATCCGGCAGCTTAGGAATATACTCACACACATCCTCCATCAGGCTTTGGTCCGCAGCGCCCTTCGCCTGTGAGGAAACCAGGGGTGAATCCTTAACAACTACCAAGCGCACATCCCCCATGAAGGGCAAAGTCTCGCAGCTGCTTTCCAGGGTCGCAAAATCCACGGCGCCTTCCAGCACCGTTTCGTTCAGGGCTTCCATGCCAAGGGGAAGATGTCTTTCCCTTAGCGCCTTCAAAGCCTCTTGCTTTGCGTATTCTTCTTCTCCGGAAAAGAGCACAGCCCCCCGGATCTGGTCTATCCGCTTAAAAAAATCCCTATAATTCACGCTCTCTATCTTATATCCTTTATTTCTTTTGTTTCCTTGACTTCCATAGAGCCATTTTCTCCATAGGCGCTAAGGCTTATTTCCCCTTCGCCACCGAAAGAAAAGGTGATCGTACCGTTGTCAAAGGTTGTCACAACTTTCGCGCCTTTTTCTTTGAGCCTTTCAATAGTCTGCGCAGCAGGGTGCCCGTGGCTGTTCCTGCCCACCGATATCACAGCAAACTTAGGCATGACCTTATCTAAAAACGCGGACGAGGTGGAGTACTTGCTGCCATGGTGGCCCACCTTCAGCACATCGGCTTTTTCCCCGGCGTAGATTTCGCTTACAAAACCCGCGTCGCCGGTGAGCATCACGCTATGGGGACCGCTTCTGGCCAGCACCATGAGGGAATTATCGTTTTCGCTTTCTGCCCGGTAAATGGGCCAGAGTATCTCCAGGCTTATATCCCCCGCGGCGATGATATCGCCCTGGCCGGCAAGCTCTATGGGGATTCCCTTCTGCGCGGCCAGCGCCAGGGCCTCCAACACCATTGGGCTGTACTGGGAAAAATCTGCGCCATGCCAGAGTATGATATTCTTTACTTTAGCATATTCAACCAGTTTTTTCAAGCCACCGCCGTGATCGTCATGGCCGTGGGAAAGCACCAAAACATCCAGCGAAATGCCCTGCCCCGCAATCGAATTATAAAGCCCGGCGGCATCCTCACCGCAATCGATTAACACCGCTGTACTGCCCTTCCTCAGGAGAGTCGCATCGCCGTTGCCCACGTCAAAGCTCACCATTGTAAAGTCCTTCGGGCGCTCGATTATGGGCTTAATCAAAAACAGGACAAGGGCAACTGTGACCAAAGAAAACCTAATAACGATCCTTGCTTCCTTTGAATCAAACCTCAAAATCATTGCGGAGTAATAGAGGAGAAAGCTCATAAGCCCTGGCGCATGAACCTTTATAACGGAAAAAGGTAGCCCGGCAAAGACAGCAGATATATACGAAGCCATAGAAAAGAGAAAGCCGACCGCACCTGCGACCAAGCCGACGACAGACAGCGGCAAAATAGCAGCCAATAGCAATACCGCTATGGAAGTTACAAGTACGAAGGATATGAGAGGCACCACTAGAATGTTGGACACGATGCCTATTAGTGAAATTTCGTGAAAATAATAGGCGATAAGGGGCAGCACGCCTAGCTGGGCAGAAAGCGTCAGGGCCACCGCCCTTAAAATCAGGTTTTTTTCGCCCCGCATCAGTTTCAATATGGGCATGTTTAAAAGAGCGATGCCCGCCACGGCCATGAATGAAAGCTGAAAGCTGACGCTGTAAAGCAAAGCCGTGGGATTTGGCAGGAGTATGACGAAAGCCGCCAGTGAAAGGGATGTCAGCGTATCGGTTTCCCTGCGGGCGATTTTTCCCCCGTAAAGAAAGGCCGACATTATCACCGCCCTGACAATCGACGGCGTCATGCCAGCTATCAGGCAATATGCAAAGAGCGCAAAGACCGCCAAAATTCTTCGCAGTGAAAAGCCCACAGGCAGCCTTCCCACCAGGAACATTATTATGAATGCGATTATATTCGCGTGCAGGCCCGAAAGCGACAGCACATGGATCACACCGCTTTTGCGGAAGTTTTCCATCGTGGGCTCATCAAGCTCGTCCCTTATCCCGATGACCAACGCCTTGACTATGCCGGCGCTTTCACCAAAAACGCCATCAATGACGCCGCTCATGCGGTTTCTTATGAGCTGAGCGTTTCCCATCAAAAGGCTTCTTTCACCTGAAAGGGATATGCTCTCCGCCGAGGTGGTGATGCTCAGCCGGGCGCCGTTATACATGGCGTACTCCATGTATGAAAAGCCGTAGGGCATCGTCCTTTCCATGGGCGTGAATATCCTGCCCTTTTCGATACATATTGTCTGCCCGGGCAGGAACTCCGGCAGTTCCTGGGGAGAGTTGGCATATATGGCCACCAACGACCTGCCCCTTATCTCGATTCCCCCCGCCGTTATGCCCCCCACAACCAGCCTATCCTCGTGCAAAACCCGCTCCACCGTCGCCTTTATTGGCACATCGCCCAGGTCTGCTT
>JBNRMR010000097.1:0-12621 GCA_050309705.1 Christensenellales bacterium
AGAGGGATAAAGTTGTCGCCGGTTGAAACGTATTCACCCACATCGTTGCCTATCCGTCCGCTAACAAGACAATTGGGCTGAATGGATTTGACTATGTCAGCCAGTTCTCTGCTCTGTTCAGGCGTTATTCCCATGGGCGTATCAAACCAGATCAAGGCGATGTCGCCGTACTGAGTGAGGATTTCTTTGAGCTGAGGAATGCATTTTTCATCCAAATACTTTCTGAAATCCTTTCCGGCGTTAACATCCGCCTGGTTCTTGTCGTCCCGCTGATCCCTGTAGCCGTTGGGATCATGCCAGTCCTGAGATTGTGAGTAGTATAGCCCCAGCTTTAAGCCATAGCGGTCGCAGGCCTCCTTCAGCTCTTTTATAATGTCCCTGCCAAAGGGTGTCGCCTTGACGATGTTATAGTCGCTGCATTTTGAGTCGTACATGGCGAAACCATCATGGTGCTTTGAGGTAAAGACGATGTACTTCATGCCCCATTGCGCGGCTTTTCGCACATATTCATCGGCATCAAAGTTGACGGGGTTAAACTCCTGCGCAATCTTCTCGTATTCTTCAACCGGAATTTGCAGTGTGTTCATTATCCATTCGGAAATCCAGTCGGTGCGTTGGCCCTTGTATTCGCCGCCCAAAACGGAGTATAGGCCCCAGTGGATGAACAGGCCGTATTTGGCCTCCTTAAACCATTGCTGTTTCGTGTCTTTCATTTGATTCCCTCCATACTGTTTTTGCTCTCGGTGGCTTTTCAGTCGCCAAACTGTCTGTCATAGGCCTCCTGATATAAAGAGAGATAGGTTTCAAGGCCGATCTTGTCGAGCTCGCTTAAATAGGAGTCCCAATCGTTTTCAATGCTCATGCTCCCCGTGACAAACTTGCTCATGGACTCTGACACATAGCTGTTGAGGGTTTCTTTTAGCTGGCTGACCTGTGCGACTTTGTCCGTTTCAAACATCAAGGTGCTGGGCACCGTCTTGGCAACGGCATGAGGCTTGTACAGATCCATGGAGGCATGGTATAACACCGCTTCCTGATCCCAGTCGGTGGGGCTGGCGGACATTTGAAGCTTCCAGTCTGCCCTGCGAACCAAGGGCCCCCATTCATGCCAGTTTATATTGTTGGGCTGGCCGAATACAAACAGCCACTTGTAGGTGGCGGGCGTCACACCGTCAAAGCCAAATTCGCCGGCTTCGGCTCTCTCCCAGCCTTCGCCCTCGGGCCCGTACACGCCGTTAAGGGCGTCTAAGGTGGGGTCTGACAGGGCGTCATAAAGCATGGCATCGCCCACGCGGAAAGCAATCTCGGGCTCCTTGCAGGCGCTTGTTATAAAGTAGCTGGCGCCGATCCAACTTTCGATATACGAGGTTTGGCGAATGCCGGAAGGCCCTGCCAGAGGTGGAATAAATTCATACTCCCTCACCACGTCGGAGGTAAGATTCATGAAAGTGCTGAAGGAGTAAGTGATGGCGGAGCCGACGCGGTTGCCCTTTTCATCGGCGGTGTACATCTTGAGCTGATCGCTTGTGGTCAGGAATATCTCCTTGTCGGCAAGGCCCTCGGAATAGAGGGTGCGCATATAATTGAGACCGTCGCGCCAGCCGTCCTGGGCATATGCGGCGGTGATATTGCCATCCTCCACACTCAGCCAGTTGTAAAGTTTGCCGCTGTTGTAAAGGAAGCTGTTCATTATGAATATGTCAAAGCCGGTGTAGTTTCCAGTCAGCGTAACCAAGGGGATTTCGTCGCCTACATCGCCGTTGCCGTTGGCATCCTGGCTCTTAAAGGCTTTGAGCACATTGTAGTATTCGTCAGTGGTGGTGGGCATCTGAAGATTCAGGTTTTCAAGCCAGGTGGTGTTGATCATAGCTCTTTGCATCAAAGAGGTATGAGCCTGTGCGTTGGAGGTGTAGGAGGGGAGAAAATAAATGTTGCCGTCTGGCGCGGTTATGGAAGGCTCCACCAATGGATCCATATCGTAGAGCTTGTGGAGGTTCACGCCATACTTGTCGATCATATCATTCATGGACACCAAAAGCTGCTGGCCACCATAAGCCACCGCCTGATCAACCGAAAGAGATCCGCTGGAGCTGATGATGATGTCTGGCAGGGAACCGCTGGCCATCACCACGCTGAGCTTCTGCTTGGATGCCTCGGCGTCAATGACGGTATCCCATTCAAAGCTTACGCCGGTCTTGTCCTGCCAATACTGTGTCACTTTGTTGGTTGCCCAGTCCTCAATTTCCACCCTTGCCCTAAGCGCCAGAATGGAGAATGTGACCGGAGAGTCGGCGATGGGGAAGGTATCAGCGGCGGGGTCGAAGCCTGCCGCCCCTGCGGCGGCGCCTGCAGTGGGTGCGGGAGCTGCGGTGGCCGGGCCGGGTGTTGCGGGCACACTGGCGCCGGGGCCTGCACATCCTGCCAGGAGCTGCATAATCAATATCACCGCCAGGGTGAGCGCAATAGTCGTCCGTTTCATTTGCAATGCCTCCTCTTCTCTTTTCTTGTGTTTTGGTGGGTTTTCCAGTAACATTTTCAAGCGCCTATCCTTTGATGGCGCCGACCATAACGCCTTTGACGAAATGCCGCTGCACGAAGGGATAGATGCACAGGACGGGAACGCTGGACACGATGATCAGCGAATATTTCAGCAGCTCTTTTAAGCCCTCCTTGGCCTCAAGCTCCTTGATATCGATGTTGATCATGCTTGCGTCGATGGAGTTTAGGATCAGAATATCTCTCAGGAATACCTGCAGGGGATAAAGCTTTTTATTGGTCAGATAAAGCAGGGCGTTGAAAAAGGCATTCCAGTGCCCCACCGCATAGAACAAAGCGATGACCGCGATGACCGCGCCCGACAGGGGAAGCACAATGCGGAGCAAAAACTTAAAATCGCTGCAGCCGTCAAGCTGCGCGGCCTCCAGCAGATCTTTGGGGATGTTGCTCTCGAAAAAAGTGCGCATGATAATCATGTTCCACACGCTCAGCGCCCCGGGAAGGATCATTGCAAAGCGGGTGTTAGTCAGTCCGAGTTGATTCATCAGTATATACAAGGGCACGATGCCGCCGGAAAAGAACATCGTGAACACAAATAGGAACATCAATGGCTTGCGGACGCGAAAATCCCTGCGGGAAAGGGGAAAGGCAGCGCATATGGTCATAACCACATTCAGCAGGGTTCCTGTTATGGTGTAAATGATGGTGTTGATATACCCGGTTAATATGTCATTGTTTTTGAAAATTGCTTTGTAACCCGAAAGGGAAAAGTCCACAGGAAACAGCCAGACCCTGCCGGCCATCACTGCCGAGGTGGAGCTGAAGGAGCTGCTGACAATAAAAATCAGCGGATAGAGCACCACAAGCAGTATGATGGACAGCAAAACGAAGACTATGGTCATAAAAGCGCGGTCGCCGCTGCTCATTCTTTTGCGCAAAAAAACTCTGCTCATGGCTTTCCTCCTACCAAAGTGAAACGTCCCCGATTCTGCGGGATATATTATTAAACAGCAGAATAAGGGCAAAGTTAATAACGGAGTTAAACAGGCCTATTGCCGTGCCGTAAGAAAAGTTGGGGATGCTGGCGGAAAAAGCCACCTTGTACACATATGTGGAGATTATCTCCGATGCTTCCATGTTCATTGTGTTTTGCAAAAGTAAGACCTTTTCAAAGCCGACGTTCAGCAGTCTGCCCATGTTGAGAATAAACAGGATGACGATGGTAGGCACAATGCCTGGAATGTCGATGTAAATTATTCGCTTCAGGCGGCCTGCGCCGTCCATTATTGCCGCCTCATGGAGTTCGACGTCGATGGCCGACAGGGCCGACAGATATATGATGGAGCTCCAGCCCATTTCCTGCCATACTCCGGACCAGACATATATGCTGCTGAACAGCGACGGTGTGCCCATGAACATTATGCCCTCGCCGCCCAGCAGGCGGATAATCCTGTTGGCCAGACCGTATTCAAGGGATAAAAACTGCACCACTATGCCCGCCATAACCACGGTGGAAATAAAGTGGGGAGCATATGTTACCATCTGTACGGTCTTCTTGAACGCGCCGTTTTTCAGCGTGTTCAAAAGCAGGGCAAGGATAATCGGGATCGGGAAGCTGGCCAGAAGATTGTAAAGGCTTATCGTCAGGGTATTGCGCAACACCCTTTCAAACTGGTAGGAGTTGAAAAAATTGATAAAATGCTCAAGCCCTGCCCAGCGGCTTCCCCATATGCCGCCGGTGGCGCTGAAATGCCTGAAAGCTATCTGTGCGCCGTACATGGGCATATAATGGAATATAATTAGGTATGCCAAAGGGGGTAAAATGATCAGATAAAGCTGATAGTTCCGCTTCAGTTCACTTGTTATGCCCTTCCAAAGGCACATTATGCTCCGGGGCTTTTTCGTAGCCTGGCTTTGCGCTTCCATCATTTCACATCACCCTTTTGAAAATCCGATGTTTAGGAAAATAGCTGATGGACGAAAAACAAAAAGCTTGCGCTTGGGCAGTTGCCGCTGCGTTGTTTCATGTCCCGCGAACTATTCATTTCTTCTTTGTTTGATATATATATTAATACATTGACCTGCGCTTGGAAAGTGTAAATTATCGCAGAGCATGACGCGTTCCACTTCTGCCCAAAACTTAGCAGGATTTGATTGGACGGTTCAAAAAATGTGCGTATAGGAATGCTAATGAAGCAGCCCCCCTGACTCCATCGAGTAAAGGGGGCTTGCAAGGTTCGGATTTTTGCTTTCAGCTAAGAGAGCGCGGGGAGGGGGGGGTTAAAATTGCCCTGCATTGCCCTCGTCTTTCACAATATTCTGCCAAAACTCAACATAGCTGGAACGGCTAAAGGCAGGAGAAAAGCCCTCGCAGATACTTTTCGCATGTTGGGCGCCGCCAGAGAGCAGATCGACCACCGTCATGGCCATTGCTTTTGCCGGATAAATATATAGCGCTTCCTCGTTGACGATTGTATATTCCTTGCTGTGGGCATTTCCGGATACGCCGCCCATATAGGGATGTATGGCGGGCATTATTGCGCTGATATCGCCCATGTCGGTGGAACCGCCGCGGTTAGTCCGACGCTTTATATTCTGCGCTCCGACAAAGCTTGTGATATTTTGGGCATACAGTTCCTCCATGCCGGCGCTTTGGGAAAGGGGAAGATAACCCGGAGCCTCGCGTATGTCCGCCTTGGCGCCGATGGCGTAGGCTGCGCCTCTTATGGCCCGATTGACCTTTCTGTTGGCGTCAATTACCGCCTCCATCGTATTTCCCCTCACATAGGTTTCCATGCGCACATCGGCAGGAACAATGTTAACCAGATCGCCCCCCTTTGTGATTATGGGGTGCACCCTGATGCCGTCATCGTCCCTGAAGGTTTCCCTTTGGGCGTGGATTAGCATAAGAGCCGCCGACGCAGCGTTCAGTGCGTTTATCCCCAAATATGGAGCGCCGCCCGCGTGGGCCTCTTTGCCGGAAAACACCACGCTCTTGCCAAGGAACGCGCTGCTGGAAGATGAAAAATATGCAGTAGCTTCAGGGGCGTTGCCCTGGGCGTGAACCATCATCGCCATATCAACGTCGTCAAAATGCCCGCATGCAATTAACTCCTGTTTACCGCCCAAGAAGGAGAGAAGCCCCTTTTCGCGCAGACTCTCCCGGTACTCAATCTCCACAAATTCTTCTGCGGGCACTGCAAAAAACACAGTATCGCCGTCCAGCTTCGCTCCCACGCCGGAGAGCGTTAGCCCCATGGCAGCCCCCAGCATGGAGGCAATCTGAGCATTATGGCCGCAGGCGTGGGCCGCACCCGTAATGGGATCGGCAAATATATGGCCAGGGCAGACAACCGCGTCAAGCTCGCCCAGAACCGCCACGCATGGGCCGGACTGGGCGCCCTTCAACCTTGACTTAACGCCCGTAATGGCAAGGCCTTTCTGATACTCTAGGCCAAGCCTTGCAAACGCCTTCTCCACCAGAGCAGCGGTCTTCCATTCCTTAAAGCCCAGCTCCGGGCTTTGATAGACTTTCCGCCCAATTTCGATTATTTCATCACGATTTTCGTCTATGGCGGCGCAGACAGCTTGCTTCATCCCTTCAAGGGTCATGATAGGTCCTCCTTCGCCTTTTTCAGACAGCTTATCACATAGTCCAAATCTTCCTTGGTATGAGCGGCGGAAACCTGTGTGCGGATTCTTGCTTTGTCTCTGGGCACAACGGGATATGAAAAACCCACGACGTAAACGCCCATTTCCAGCAGGCTCTCAGCAAAATGGACGGCCTTTGCAGCGTCGTATAGCATTATCGCCACGATGGGATGGGTGCTTTTGATCACATCAAAGCCCAGCTCATCAAGTCTTGCACGGTAATAGGCGGTGTTCTCCCGAAGGCGCTCAAGGCTTTCAGGGTTGTTTCGGCATATCTCAAGGGTTTTGATGGCTCCGCACACCAAAGCCGGCGCGAGGGTATTGCTGAAAAGGTAAGGCCGGCTTCGCTGCCTGAGCAAAGACACAATTTCATTTGTGGCGCAGGTGTATCCGCCGCTGCTTCCGCCCATGGCTTTGCCCAGGGTACCGGTGATGATATCAACCCTTTCCATCACGCCGCAAAGCTCCGGCGTCCCCCGGCCTGTGGGGCCAACGAAGCCTGCAGCATGGCTGTCGTCCACCATGACCAGGGCGCCGTACTTGTCCGCCAGGTCGCAGATGGCCTGAAGATTCGCGAAGGTGCCGTCCATTGAGAAAACGCCGTCGGTGGCAATCATGCGGATGCGAGAACCTTCCGCCTCCTTCAGGCAGCGCTCGAGGTCGGCCATATCATTGTTTGAGTATCGTAGGCGCTTGGCCTTGCAAAGGCGGATGCCGTCGATTATGCTTGCATGATTCAGGCTGTCGCTGATCACGCAGTCCTGATCTGTCAAAAGGGTTTCAAACAGGCCGCAGTTTGCGTCGTAGCATGAAGAATAGAGGATGCAGTCCTCACTGCCAAAAAAGTCGGCAAGGCCTTCCTCCAGCTCCTGATGGATGCTCTGAGTGCCGCAGATGAAGCGCACCGAGGAAAGGCCGTAGCCCCATCTGTCCATGCCTTCCTGGGCCGCTTTTCGGATTTCCTCGTTATAGGCAAGGCCCAGGTAATTGTTGGCGCACATATTAATAAGGCCTTTTGCTTTGTCGGTGTCAATTTTGCCTCCCTGGGGCGAAACTATTATGCGTTCGTTTTTGTAAAGCCCCTGGCTGCGGATCTGATCCAGTTGTTCTTGAAAATAAATATTCGCTTTTCTTTTCACTGATATTCCCCCTTGCTTATTATAGCCTCGAAGCGCCGGGCCAACGGATGACCACCTTGCCGGATCGGCCGCTCTGCATGGCCTCAAAGCCCTTTTCATAGTCGGTAAAATCCACCTCATGGGTGATGATGCCGCTGATGTCCAAGCCGCTTTGAAGCATGGCCATCATCTTATACCAGGTTTCAAACATATGTCTTCCGTAGATGCCCTTAATCTCAAGGCATTTGAATATAACCTTGTTCCAGTCGATGGCGGTATTCGTGCTTTGAATGCCCAACAGGGCGATCCTGCCGCCGTTGTACATATTGTCAATCATGCTGTTCAAGGCTGCCGCGCTGCCGGACATCTCAAGGCCCACGTCAAAGCCCTCGTGGATGCCTAGCTCGTGCATTTTATCCGTCAGGCTCTCCTTGCCCACGTTAACAGTGACCGCTCTGCTGATTTTTCGGGAAAGGTCCAGGCGGTAATCGTTCAGGTCGGTGATGACCACGCGACGCGCACCGATATGGCAGCATACGGCGGCGGCCATTATGCCGATAGGTCCCGCTCCGGCAACCAGCACGTCCTCTCCCACCATGTCAAAGGAAAGGGCGGTGTGCACGGCATTGCCCAGAGGGTCGAAACAGGCGCATATCTTTTCGCTTATGCCATCCTTACATTTGACCACATTGTTTGCCGGAATGACCACATATTCGGCAAACGCACCATTGCGGTTTACTCCCACGCCGCGAGTCTGCCGGCAAAGATGCATCTTGCCCGCTTTGCAATTGCGGCATTTTCCGCAGACGATATGCCCCTCGCCGGAAACGATGTCGCCGATGTTGAACCCACCGGAGGCGTGGGAGCCTATCTCACAGATTTCGCCCACATATTCGTGCCCTGTGACAAGAGGGGGCTTGATGGTTTGCTGTGACCATTCATCCCAGTTGTAGATATGCAAATCCGTTCCACAGATGGCGGTGTAGTGGATGAGGATTTTCACATCGTTCGGCCCAATTTCAGGAATCGGCGTCCGCGTCAGGGTGAGGCCGGGACCTTCGCGGGATTTCATCAAGGCGTACATGTCATTATTCATTTGTCTCATCCTCTCAAGAAAGCTTTGCACGCTTGTCATGGCCAATGCAAGGTTTCCACATTCATTTCAGATAGCGATCCATCCAGTCCCCAATTTCCTTCAGCCGCGTCTTTCGCGCGTCAGGGCCGCCTGAGCGGGAAAGCTCGTGGTTTTCACCCTCGAAAACGCAAAGGCGCGCGGTCACCCCGTTTATTTTCAGCGCGCTGTACATCTGATATGCCTCGGCAATCCAACAGCGGTAATCTTGGTCGCAGTGGAGGAATAGGGTGGGGGTTTTTGCTTTGTTGGCGTATTTTATGGGCGATTTGTCCCACAGCTTTTGCACGTCGCCCCATGGGGAGGACTGCATCTGGTCGGGGCCGAAATAGTGGCCGATGTCGCTGGTCAGGCAAAAGCTGACCCAGTTGGAAATGCCGCGCTGGGAAACCGCAGCGGCAAAGCGGTCGGTGTGGCCTATAATCCAGTTGACCATGAAGCCCCCGTAGGAGCCCCCCATGACGCCCATTCGCTCGGGATCGATGGCAGGATAGGCCCTGAGCATCTCGTCGGTAAATTGCATTATGTTGTCATAGTCGAAGGTGCCGTAGCAGCCTCGCACCGCCGAAAACCGGCTGCCTTTGCCATCGCTTCCCCGAGGGTTGCAGTAGATCACCACATAGCCCAGGCCGCAAAGCCACTGCATTTCGTGGAAGTATATTTCTCCAAACAGGCTTTTTGGTCCTCCGTGGATGTTGACGATGGCCGGATACTTCTTATTTGAATCAAAATCGCGCGGCAACATCACCCAGCCGTCAACCTTAAAGCCGTCAGGATCGGTAAAGACGTGGCGACGTGGCACAATGGGAGGATGGTCTTGCGTAAACTCGCTGTTAAAGGCGCTCAGACGGGCGCCGCCCTTTGAATCAAGGCGATAAAGCTCCTGGAGCTCCTGCCCCAAAAGGGCCACGAACTCAATCTCCCCGGCAGGAGAAATATCAAAAAAGTCCACGCTGCCCTGGCCATTGGTGAGCTTGCTGAGCCCAAGGCCGACAATATCGAGGCGGTAAAGATCGCAGGCAAAACCCCTTGTGCTGGTAAAATAGAGGTTGTTTTCAAGCAGCGCAAAGGTATGGCCGCTGCCCAGTCTACAGTCGCTGCCAACAGGCTTGCCTACCGTATAGTCGCTTTTCATCAGCAGCGAATGGGGACCGCCAGCGCGGGATACTCGGTAAAAGGCTGGGTTTTCGGCAGTGCCAAAGGCTTCGTTGTTTGTTCCAGCAAATACTATAAGGTCTTCCCGGCAGGCAAGTGCGCTGATGTTAAGCTCGCCGTCCATCAGCATATGGGAGTTGCCCCGAACCGCGTCATATACGAAAAGGGCATCTCTGCTCATGAGGCCAATTTTGTCACGTTTAAGGGTATATGCTGCATAGCTGCCACTGGGACAGCAGCAAAAGCCGGTCACATCTTCGTCGGGCTCCGTAATGGGGGATAGTTCGTCGGCGTTGGCATCATAAAGGTACAAACGATTGCGAACCCCGCTTGTGAACCCTCTGCCGTTAAACCAGAAGGGCAGCTCATCTATTATCTTATGTCCGCTTTCGCCAGCCTCGGCATTGTCTTGATTATGGATGCCCAAAACAAGATGCAGGCCGCCACCAAGGAAAGCAATGTCTTTAACCTTTACTGGCAGGGTAAAAGCGGGCACAGCTTCGCCCCCGCAGACGCTGATTCGGTAAAACTCGCTGATGGATTGGCCCGCTGCGTCTTTCTTGCTACCCCTTGAGTCGCAGAATATGAGAGTTTCATCGTCCTGCCATATGTAAAGGCCGTCAGAGCCGATGCAGGCAATGCGAAGCATCCCCCGGGCAGGATCGTTTACCCAGAGCGTTTTTGTGTAGCCGTTTAAGCCGTTTGCCTTTGCGGCGATTAAAGCGGAGCGCTTTCCACCTGGGGAAAACGAAAGACGGGACAGAAATTCATACAGGCAAAAATCCGACAATTCTAGTCCATGCATTGCTCATCAGCCTCCTTTGCTTTCATGCAACCAAAGAGCAGTTGAAATTTCGCTGCCAATATTAATTAAAAAACTGAGCTCATTAGTATTAAAACGCTTATTTATATTATTGTCAATAGGTGGAAGCGCAGCCATAGGACCACCGGTAAATGAAATAGGGGAGCTGGCATGAATATTTCCTCTTTTTATGCTTCTTTCCGGGCAAAAGAAAAAGCAAAAAGCGGAGGCTGACGATTTCATGGACGCGCAAAGGCTTTTGTGGTAAAATACGATATTATAGCAATGTATAAAATTACACAGAAAGAATGTGATTCTATGCGAAAGAGGGAGGAGAATCGCACACGACACCTGTTTTCCCGCTTTGCGCTTGCCTATATGTCTTTCTATTTGCTGGCGCTGCTCATTACAGGCATATTGTATCACTCTGCTACCAGTGTGATCAAAGACTATGCCGCCGATTCGGCAATGTCGTTGCTGGCCCAAACCCGGGACTCGATTGATCACCATTTGCGGCAGGCGGACGGACTTATGGATAGGCTGGCCCAAGACTACAATGTGCAGGCCTTTTTGGCTGTAAAGAAGCCTCTTAAGGACACCGATTACGACAGTCTCAGGAATCTTTTTATCAAGTTGCCCTATACCGATATGGACAATTCCATTCTGCATAGGCTCTTTCTTTATTTTCCAAACAGCGGGGTGATCGTCAATTCCTCCGTCGCTTCAAGCCGCATGGAAAGCATGTATAATTATTATTTTCACTATGATGGTATGGATCTTTCACAGTGGCGCAGCCGTGTGCTGGAGGGTGAGGGGTATTACTCCATGGTATTACGGTAGCTGGGCGGCAGAAAAAGCGCCCTTTTAGCCGTTTACAAGCATTAATGGCAACCGACACCATGCAAGCACCCGCTCCATTTACCGCTAAAGTGGGTTAAAAAGTGGGTTAAAAATCAAACCAATTCAGCCCTGCCGCATGCTACACGCGATAAAGCAAGCCGCCCCATTCGAGGCGGCCCGCGCTACGGTTTAATATACGGTTCATCAGGGTCGATTAGCCACTGTCGGCCCACTTTTTCCGCTGTCTCGAAGCCTCCCGCAAGCAGCTTTCGGCGCGTGTTAGAGTAGTCCTTGCCGTGGATTCGCGCATACTCGGCTAATGTAACCTTGTCAACTTTTTTGTTTTCTCGCTTAGCTTCTTCCATCATCATTCGGAAAAAGCTGGTCTGGTTGCCCCCGGCATACTGCTGCGTCAGCCTGTCAAGTAGCGCCTTTTCACTCGGGGTAAGCGAAACGGTGACTTTTACCGTGGCTTTTTCGCCATCAGGGCGTATTGCTACCCCTTCAAGAGCTATGATTTCATCTGCCGTGAAGCAATGAGAGTGCAGCTCAATCGCGGTTTTAGCGATCCTTTCAAGGTAAAGCATTGGCGAGGGGCTACTTAGGGCTTTGTGCGCAGCGGGCGATAGGTCGGCGCACTTCGTGGCGATGGCGATCAAAATTTCTTTATCGGTCAAATTGTTCTACCTCCCTCTCCCCCGGAATAGCCGCCGGGGGTCGGCGGGGTTTTATTATCCCCAAAAGCTTCTGATGTAGGTTTCCCCTTCGGCATCTTCATGGTCGGGTGCGCTTACGCTAGAGACTCCACCGCCCGGATAGTCTGCGCCCCATCCTGTGTCTAGTCCCTTTTCCTCATAAACCCGCGTGTAAATATCGCTTTCCTTGACAACGCCTTCGTCTTCTCCTGCTACATAAGCAAAACGGAAACCTTTTCTTGGGACGGGCAGGTCGCTTTCGCTTGTAAATTTAATGTACTTATGGTTGCCCTTGCTATCAGTCTCCCATAAATCCAACAGCTTCCCCTCGGGAATGAATCCGGTTGCGTCGTGGTCAAAAGGTTCTTGGTTATAGGCGTAGTAGGTGATGGGGATCATTTTCTGATTAATCTTTTTCATGTTCTTTCTCCTTCTGCGCGTGTGGTGCGCTTCCCTTACTTCTTGACTTTATTATACAGCATTTATGGTCATTTGTCAAGCCTTTTTAAGAAGAAATTTCAACTTTTTTCAATCTTTTTTCAAGTTTTTTGTTCAAATTTTGCACTACAGGGTGAAGTGAGCGCAAAAAAAAGAGCCACCCTTTCGAGTGGCCCTGTTTGGGGCTGATCAGGCCCCTTGCCCCCAGAGTTAGCTGGCTTTCACCTCGCCCCGGCAGGTCTGTGTCTTCGGGGTTACCATCCCCTGTTATTTGTGTCATCCTATGATTGGCAA
>JBNRMR010000098.1:0-3215 GCA_050309705.1 Christensenellales bacterium
GGCGCCCACACCTGCTCCCGCTCCCGTCGCTCCCAAGGCGGCCCCTGCTCCGGCGGCGGCTGCAAGCGGCAAGCCCGTGGTTTCGCCCATGCCCGGAACCATCGTGGATGTTAAAGTCAAAGTTGGCGACAGCGTGAAGAGCGGCGATGTTCTGATCGTGCTGGAGGCCATGAAGATGGAAAATGAAATCGTTTCCGATACCGATGGCACCATCACCGCCATTGTCAACGGCAAGGGCTCCAGCGTCAACACCGGAGATACGATTCTCACCATCGGCTGATTATCTGCCAAATAGCAGACAGTCACCGTGGTTTTATCCATATATTGGGGCGCCCATCAGCAGGCGCCGGTTTTCGAACAATTTTATAAGGAGGTAAGATAATGGCAAAAGTGTTCATCACCGACACTATATTAAGAGACGCGCACCAGTCGCAGGCCGCGACCCGCATGCGTACTTCCGAAATGCTGCCAATTTGCGATAAACTTGACCAGGTTGGATATTATTCTTTGGAAGCATGGGGCGGAGCAACCTTTGACTCTTGCATGCGCTTTTTGAACGAAGACCCCTGGGAGAGGCTGCGCCAGTTGCGCAAGGCCCTTCCCAACACAAAGATTCAGATGCTTCTGCGGGGGCAGAACATACTGGGATACAAGCATTACTCAGACGATGTTGTGGATCTGTTCGTTAAGAAGACAATCGAAAATGGTTGCGACATCATCCGCATATTTGACGCTCTGAACGACGTGCGCAACATGACCACCGCCATCACCGCCACAAAGAAGTATGGCGGACATGTGGAAGCGGCCATGAGCTACACCGTCAGCCCCGTTCACACGCTGGATTATTTTGTTGACCTGGCTGTGACACTGGAAAAGCTGGGCGCGGACACCATCTGCATTAAGGACATGGCAAACCTGCTTCTGCCCTATGACGCATATAAGCTGGTCAAGAGCCTCAAGGCGAAGGTGAAGGTTCCCATCCATCTGCACACACACAACACCGCCGGCACCGGCGATATGACTCTCCTCAAGGCCATTGAGGCCGGCGTTGACATCGTCGACACCGCCCTTTCACCCCTTGGAAACGGCACCGCCCAGCCCGCGACGGAGCCCCTGGTGGCAACCCTCAAGGGCACCGAGTATGACACCGGCTTTGACCTCACGCTGCTTTCCGACATCGCGGCATATTTCCGCAGCGTGGCCTCCCGCCTGGTGGGCGACGGCTTCCTGGATTCCAAGGTGTTGGGCGTTGACGTTAACGCTCTGCTCTACCAGGTTCCCGGCGGAATGCTTTCCAACCTTATTTCTCAGCTCAAGCAGATGAATGCCTCCGACAAGTACTACGACGTGCTGGAGGAGATCCCCAGGGTGCGCGCAGACTGCGGCTATCCGCCCCTTGTTACCCCCACCAGCCAGATCGTGGGAACACAGGCTGTGCTGAACGTGGTTTTCGGCAGATACAAGCAGTTTTCAAAGGAGACAAAGGGTCTGCTGCGCGGCGAATACGGCCAGCTGCCCGGCCCAGTGAACGAAGACGTTCGCAAGATGGCCATCGGCGACGAGCCTGTAATCACCCACAGGCCTGCTGACGACATTGCCCCCGAGCTTGACAAATACCGCGAGGAAATCCGCGAGTATTACGAGCAGGAGGAGGACGTGCTAAGCTACGCCCTGTTCCCGCAGGTGGCCACAAACTTCTTCAAGTACCGTCAGGCCCAAAAGCACAATATCGACAGCAATCTGCTGGATGAAAAAGAAAAAGTCCATCCCGTGTAAGATTTATTGAATTGAAAGGGCGTCTTAAAGGCGCCCTTTGCGCTCTTAAAAGAGCAGGACGGTAAGAGAAGATATGAGAAGTCTATGTTAATATCCATGAGGTTTTCCACTAATTGTTTAGCGCTAAAGGAAATATGAAATGATGGAGGTTGCTATGAACATGAAAGACTGGTTTGCACAGCAAATCGCCAGCTCAAAGAAAAAAGCTATGCCCATACTCTCTTTCCCCAGTATTTCCCTGCTGGATGTAAGCGTCAGGGAGTTGATTTCAAGCAGCGATATTCAGGCCAAAGGCATGCATGCCATCGCCTCTCGTTGCGATACGCTGGCCGCAGTGAGCCTGATGGATCTTTCGCTGGAAGCAGAAGCCTTCGGCTCGCAGATCCGCACTGACGACGGCGAGGTGCCCACTGTCGTAGGTACAATAATCAAAAGCCCGGAGGATGCACAGAGCCTTCGCGTGCCAAAGGTGGGGCAGGGGCGCACGGGGCTTTACATTGAGGCGATTGAAAAGGCCGCAAAGCTGATAAAGGATAGGCCGGTGTTTGCAGGGGCAATAGGCCCATTTTCTCTTAGCGGCAGGCTGATGGACATGACGGAGATTATGGTTAACTGCTACATCGAACCGGAGATGGTTCATCAAACCCTGGAAAAAGCCACCGAATTTTTGACTGAATATATAAAGGCCTACAAGCAAACCGGAGCAAGCGGCGTCGTTATGGCGGAACCCGCTGCAGGGCTTTTGTCGCCGGATCTGATAGCAGAGTTTTCAACGCCATATGTGAACAAGATCGCCGAGGCGGTGCGCAGCGACGATTTCAGCTTCGTCTACCACAACTGCGGCAACACATTGCCCTTGCTTTCGTCCATATTTACCATCAGCGCCGACGGCTACCACCTTGGAAACGCCATCGATATCGAGAAGGCACTGGAACAGGCTCCGAAGGACAAGCCGATATTCGGCAATGTGGATCCGGCCGGCCAGTTCAGAAACGGCACGCCCGAGTCCATTTATGAAAGAACCATGGGCCTGCTTGAAAGATGCTCAAAGTACCCCAACTTCATCATTTCCTCGGGCTGCGACATACCGCCGCTTTCGCCCTGGGAGAATATAGACTCATTCTTTAAGGCGGTCAGCGATTTCTATAAGTAGGGAAAAGGCTGAGTTTTTGTTGAAACTTTTTCTCTCTTTTTTCGTATAAACATTGCACGGCGATAAGAAAACCAGGTCCGTGCAGTACAATAAAAAAGGCTGCGCATAGCGAAAAATTGATTTTGCCTGCGACAGCCGCAAGAGGAGAAGATCATGAAAAAGTTTATACTTGTGTTACTTTCCGCTTTGCTCGCCCTGGGCGCAGTTGGCTGTGTTGCCACTTCGCCGGAAGCAGGCATGTCGCCCTCGCCGACAGTTGCTCCCACAGAATCGCCCACCCAGAGCC
>JBNRMR010000099.1:0-25370 GCA_050309705.1 Christensenellales bacterium
GGATGAGACATTTTACCCCGCTAACTTGACGGATGTCCCAAAAACGAAAACGCCGGCAAGGATAACTCCTTGCCGGCTAATTTTTTCAAACGATCAGACGAATACCCGCTCGATCCTGGCGTTCAGGCTGCGCAGCTTTGACTCGATGTCCTCATAGCCCCGGTCAATGTAATGCACGTTTTCGATTTCGGTGACGCCCTCGGCCATCAGCCCGGCGATGACCAGCGCTGCTCCCGCCCGAAGATCCGTGGCCTGCACCCTGGCTCCTCTAAGCCTGTCAACACCCCTTATCCTGGCAATTTGTCCGTCCACATGTGCGCTCGCGCCCATCTTCACCAGCTCGGGAATGTGACGGTGGCGGTTGTCGAATATGGTTTCGTTGATCTCCGATTCGCCCCTCGCGGTGGTGAGCAGCGATGATATGGGCTGCTGAAGGTCGGTGGGGAAGCCGGGATAGGGCAATGTTTTGACATTTATGGCCCTGTGAACGCCTGTTGAAAGCACGCGGATCATATCGTCGCCCTCAAAAACCCTTATGCCCATCTCCAGAAGTTTCGCAGTCAGCGCTTCCATGTGGACAGGTATCGCGCCGTGGATGGTTATATCCCCCCGCGCCGCTGCGGCTGCTATCATCAGTGTGCCAGTCTCAATCTGGTCGGGAATGATTGTATATGTGCAGCCGTGAAGCCTCTTAACGCCGCGGATTCTGATCATGTCCGTTCCGGCGCCCCTGATGTAGGCGCCCATTCCGTTGAGCATGTTTGCAAGGTCCACGATGTGGGGCTCCTTGCCGGCGTTGACTATCAGCGTATTGCCATGGGCCAGCACGGCCGCCAGCATTATGTTCACCGTTGCACCCACGCTCGGCAGATCCAAAAATATCTCAGTGCCCTCCAGCTTGCTTGCGCGGGCTGAAAGCACCTCTCCATCGTCCACAACCGTTGCTCCCAGGGCCTCAAAGCCCTTTATGTGGAGGTCAATCTTTCTTTCGCCTATTGCGCAGCCCCCGGGCATAGCAACCCGGGCCATGCCCAGCCTGCCAAGCAAAGCGCCCAAGAAATAGGAACTTCCGCGAATCAGCTTTGCAAGATGCTCGGGCGCCTCGCATTTGTTGACGCCGCTGGCGTCCACCGTCATACAGCGGTTTTCAAGAGTGACCTTTGCGCCCACATGGCGCAGCATGTCCGCAAGCACGGCCACGTCGTCCACATTGGGCAGGTTTTCTATTATGCAAACATCATCCGTAAGCAGTGCGGCGGGTATAACGGCAAGGGCGGCGTTCTTACCTCCGCAAATGGAGACCTCTCCACGCAGTTCATGCCCGCCTTCCACTCGCATGATTTCCTGACTCATCCTGAATCTCTCTTTCCTTCCGCGTATTCGCAGACAGAGCTATTATACAATAAACAGGTGCATATAATCAAGAGCGGCTATCGGCAGACCTGGTATAGGAAGAAATTGCATTTAAATTGTCCGGTTTATCCAGAGGATGCGAAGTGATTTGCCCCAAGCATTCAAGGGTTTTGCAGCGTTTAAGCAGCCAACTTTGCTCTCAATGGCACTTTAAATGGTCTGCCTTCTATCGGGCGCGCGGCAATAGTCTTGACGTTGAAGACTGAAAGCAAAAGCTATTGCTCGTTAAGAGCAAAAATGTTATACTGTAGTTATAGATAAAGGACAGAAACTCATATGTATTTATAATGCGGCGATGCCAAAGGCATTAGCATATTTTACATTGACGAAAAGAGGAGGAGATTCAAAAATGAAGCGTTTTGTGTTAACAGGTGCAAGCGGCAGGGGCTTTCACATGTATGGGCGGCAGGTTATTGAAAATTACAGCGATGTGGCGGAGATTGTCGGCATATTTGACAAAAACCCCATACGCGCAACCTTTGTGAGAGATTCACTTGACCCCACAAAGAAAATACCTGTATACACCGACTTTGACAAGATGATGACCGAAACCAAGCCTGACACTTCCATCGTCACCACAATGGACTCAACCCACGCGGAATATATAGTGCGCTCTCTTGACTATGGTGTGGACACCATCACCGAAAAGCCTATGTGCATCGACGCGCAGGGCGTTCAGCAGATTATCGACGCCGAGGAGCGAAACGGCAAGAAGATAATGGTAACATTCAACTACCGGTTTGTTCCCCACACCACAAAGGTCAAGGAGCTTATCCGAGCGGGCGAGATCGGCGAGGTGAAGTCAGTCCACCTTGAATGGATGCTGGATAAGCGTCACGGTGCGGACTATTTCCGCAGATGGCATAAATGGCTGAAGAACGGCGGCGGCCTGTTTGTCACCAAGGCCACCCATCACTTCGACATGGTGAACTGGTGGCTGGAGCAGGATCCCATCAAGGTTTACGCCAATGGCAACCTCAGCTTCTACGGCCCGGGGAAGCGGGACTATGCCCAGGTCCGCTGCTCCACCTGCACCAGCAAGGATAAGTGCGACCTGCCCTTCGGCGGCTTTGACGACATCACAGAGGGAAGCAGCAAGAGGAATGAATACATCAAAAAGATGTACTTTGACGCCGAGCCGGCCGACGGCTACATGCGCGATAGCTGCCTATATTCTGACTGCGATATTTTCGACAACATGAGCGCCACAGTGCAATACTCCAAGGGCGCGTTCATGTCCTACACTCTCACGGCCTTCAACCCCCTGGAAGGTGTGCAATATGCAGTCACCGGCACCCACGGGCGCATAGAGGGTGCGGCCTGGCATAACCTTTCGGGAACCTTCGAGGACTCCTCGTTCGTCAAGCTTTACAAGGACGACGGAACCGTCGTAGACTACAAGCTCCCCAAGGGCATCGGAGGCCATGGCGGCGGCGACAAGAAGATTCTCGACAGAATATTCCGCGGAGTGAAGGACGGCGATCCCCTGGGCTACATCGCCGGATCCAGGGACGGCGCCATGAGCGTTCTGACGGGCGCTGCGGCCAACATCAGCGTGCTGGAAGACAGGCCGGTTTATATCCCCGGCATGACGACGCTGCTTTAATTTTCTCGGTAGAAGATAATAAACACAACAAAAAAACATGGCCGCTCTGTTCATGCGGGGCGGTCATGTGGTATTTTATTAACTAGTGCAATAAGCAACTATGCGAAGGATGGTGAAGTATATGGCTCGCGTGATAAACACCGCCCAGGTGGTGGATGTGGTGGCCTCTATAATAATGAAGGCCTGCTATGAGCTGGACGACAACACGGTAAACGCCCTTAAGGCTGCCCGGCAGAAAGAGGAATCGCCCTACGGGAGGGACACGCTGGATATTTTGATCGAGAATGCTGAGTATGCAAAGAAGGAGCAGATCGCCTGCTGCCATGACACGGGCACCTGTGTGCTTTTGGTGGAAATCGGCCAGGAAGTTGCCTGGGAAGGGGAGCCTTTGATCAGCCAACTGAACAAGGGCGTTGCCAAGGGATATGAGGAAGGTTATCTCCGCAAGTCGATGATAGGCGACCCTTTAAACAGGGTCAACACGGGCGACAACACTCCAGCAGTCATCCATACGGAGGTTGTTCCGGGGAATAAAGTGAAGATCACCGCCATGCCAAAGGGCGGCGGCAGCGAGAACATGGGCGCGTTTAAAACCCTTGTGCCGTCCCAGGGCGCTCAGGGTGTGAAGGAATATGTCCTGGAAGTGATGAAATCTGCCGGGGGCAAGCCATGCCCGCCGGTTATCATAGGCGTGGGGGTGGGAGGAACGATGGACCAGTGCGCCTGGATAGCTAAAAAATCGCTCCTGCGGCCCATCGGCGAGAGGAATTCGAACCCCTTTTACGCGCAATTGGAGCTGGAGATATTGGAGGAAGTGAATAAGCTGGGCATAGGGCCCTTGGGCATGGGCGGGCGCGCGACTGCACTGGACGTTCACATCGAGTACTTCCCCTGTCATATCACATCTTTGCCTGTGGCAATTAACTTCCAGTGCCATGCCAACCGACATGCCAGCGCGGAAATATAGAAAGGGGCTTTAAACATGAACACATATTATATGACTGCGCCTCTTTCAAGAGAGGACGTAAAAAAGCTGAGAATTGGCGATATTGTCTATCTTTCGGGCTATATTCACACCGCCAGGGATGCAGCCCATTTCAGGATAAAGCAGACCCTTGACGCGGGAGGAGATCCGCCCATAGACTTTGCCGACGAAACAATATTCTACGCAGGGCCGTGTCCTGCAAAGCCGGGCCGCGCAATCGGGGCCATCGCGCCTACCACCAGCCTTAGAATAGACGTGTTTGTGGAGATGATGTTCAAGCTGGGCATGACCGCCATGATCGGCAAGGGCGACAGAAACGATTATGTGGCCGACCTTTGCAGAGAATACGGCGGCATATATTTCCTGAGCATAGGGGGCGCATCGGCGCTGATATCAAAAGACGTGAAAAGCGTGGAAGTGGTGGCCTGGGATGATTTGGGCACCGAGTCCATCAAAAAGCTGGGCATAGATAATTTGCGCCTGGTGGTTGGCATCGACAGCCAGGGCAATGACTTTTTTAAGCGCGAACACGCTAAATATAGAGTCGAGTGATGGGGGGAGAGTGTTCGAGGGCTCTGCACTCGAGCTCCCGCTAAAGGGCAGGCCCTTTAGAATCCCATATAAATTTTTTGTGATAGTTGGTGGAGCTTAGAATTGCTCTCTCTTTCAACAACAGCATTATAAGGGGGTCAAGGGGACAAGTCCCCTTGCGGGGAGCGGGGCGGAGCCCCGCGTTGTCCCCCCAAAAAAGAAAAAGTCATTCACCGATGATCTTGATCAGCACCCGCTTTTGCCGCTTGCCGTCTAATTCGTAGTAGAAAATTTGCTCCCAGGTGCCGAAGTCCAGGTTGCCGGCGGTGATGGCGACCACGGTTTCCCGGCCCATTATGGTGCGCTTGAGATGGGCGTCGGCGTTGTCCTCATAGCCGTTGTGGCGGTAGCGGCTGTGGGGTTTTTCGGGGGCCAGGCCCTCCAGCCAGACCTCGTAGTCATGGTGCAGGCCGGCCTCGTCGTCATTGATGAAAACGCCGGCGGTAATGTTCATGGCGTTGATCAGAATCAGCCCTTCCTTTATGCCGGACTCCCGCAGGGCTTCCTCCACATCGGGGGTTATGTTGACGATCCTTCTGCGCTCGGGTATGTTAAAATAAAGCACTTTGCGGTACGACTTCATTCCCTCACCTTCTCTCTGTTGATGATTCTGCCAAGGCTTGCCTTGAAGGCCTCGTCCTGACGAGCTTCGCGCTTTGCCGGCCCCTTTGTGCGCCCACCTGAGCGCCTGATCTTTCTTGAAATATGGCGGCTTTCAAGGAGTGAGCCGATATTGTCATTCGTGTATTCAAGGCCGTTTTGATTAAGGACAAGGGCGCCCCTTGCAAGGCACATGGCTGCAAGGCCATAGTCTTGGGTGATGACGACGTCCCCCTTTTGGGCGATGTTGGCCAAGGCGAAGTCGACGCTGTCAGCGCCCTTTTCAAAAACGAGGGTTCTTGCGCCATCCCTTTCAAAAAAGTGAGCGCTGTCGCATAGCAACAGGCATTCAATGTTGCTTTCATTTGCTTCTTCTATTGTTATATTTATTACCGGACAACCGTCGGCGTCAATCAGCAGCCGCATTTTTACTGTGCTCCTTGTGCAGTGAAAGGGTATGGTGCTGGGCGGCAATCTTGTCTATGATTAGCCTCACGGCAGCTTCCAGGGGCCTTCCTCTTCTGTAGTCGGCAGGGAGCACAAAATCCACCCGGCCGTCGCGCAGCATTTTGTTGGCCGTTTCCTTTTGTTCCCTCTGATAGACAGCGATGGAATGCCCGCCGTTCACCTTTACCAGTTTCATGCAGGGGATGTCCGTGGGGCCGTCGCCCATGTAGACCATGTTGCTGAAGGGGATGCGCCGCTCGCTGTCGGGGATGAATTCGTTCAGCTTGTCATGCTCTGTAACGTCCAGCTCGTTTTTGTTGACTCTAAAGAGAAACTGCGTCTTGCTGGTGTAGTTGACAGCCATGGCCGGCCAGACGGGAACGCTTTTTTCGTCGTAGCAAAACTCTGCCGCAAAAATTTTTTTGAAATTCCCCGCAATGCTAGTCCCCTCGATTATCTCTTTAAGGCCGGATGAAATGATGTAATGCTCCAAAAGCACGCCCTTGCCGGCGGCATAGTCGTTCATCCTTTTGAACCAGCCCTCAACCCCGGGAAAAAGCTGCACCTTCTGGCCCTGGCTTTTGAATACATCCCTTGTGATAAGGAGCTTGCCCTTGGCCTCCAGCGTCATCATCCACATATAGGCAAGAATGCTGTCCATGCCGTGCTTTTTTTCCGCAAGGGAGCACTTGGCCCAAAACTCGCCCGCATCCATGCCGATGCCGGGAATGAAGGCATATTCTTGCATGTTCGCCGGGGAAAGTGTTTTATCAAAGTCGTACATTATGGCTGCTATGGCCTGTTCTTTCATGGAGATCATCCTTCCGCCACACTGCTGTTAAAGTTTTCCTGTAAGCATGATACATAAAGTATAAGGCCGCCCTGGCGCTGCTGTCAATCGCTTTGGATTGTTCGGCGATCTCTGACCTTAAGCAGCAATCCCGTTGAAAAGCTATAAAGGTGGTCAAGGGGGCTTGTCCCCTTGCGGCGCTCCCCCAACAAAAAAGAGGGCGTCGGCCTTGATGACAAAGCTTCCGCCCTTAATGAGGAATTGGTTATTTAATGAGGCTGCGAAGGTTTAGAAGGCGGCGAACTTTTTGCCGTGTTCTACACATTCATCCTCGTTGGGCTCATCCTGCATGATAAACCCTTCGCCAAAGAGATTTGCACCAGCGCTCTCGGCGCGCTCAACCCAGTCACGCATCCACTGACCGTCGCCCCAGCTGTATGAGCCGAACAGGGCCACTTTTTTTCCTGCCAGAAAGTTTTCGATTGCGGCGAAGAAGGGTTCAAACTCGAAAGCCTCCAGCTCCTCGCTGCCAGTTGCGGGGCAACCTAAGGCAAGCTTCTCTAGCCCGGCCACAGCCTTCGCGTCCGCAGAGGAGACCTCTATGGCCTCGGCATTTGCGCCTGCTTCGTTCAGCCCGGCGGCAATCGCCTCCGCCATGGCCTGCGTGTTGCCGGTGCCGCTCCAATATATAACAGGTATCTTGCTCATATACATGACTCCTTTAAAATCAATTGGCTTCCAGGCTCGGGACCAAAAAGGGCAGATGACCATGGTTTTCCAGGTGATTAAAGCAATGCCTTTGACATTCCCTGTACAAAGAGCAAAGGTTTTCCGCCGTTTCCACGCTCCCATATACCTTCCACATGCAGCTGTGTTTGGGGTTTTTACCGCCGTAGACTATGAACCCAACCACATCCGCCGGGGGATACCCCAGGAAAAAGCCGACCTCATGGGGGAATTCGTTGCCTTCGGTGACCCGCTCCTTAAGATGGCGCAGCATCTGCTCCGCGCTGCCCCCGCAAGGATAGCCCAGACGCTCAAGCATCCGGCGGGCTGTTTTGTGGGAAAGAGCCTGGTCAAGAAGCTCCGGGCTATAGACGAAAAGCAGGGCGCGGCCTCTTTCACTTTGCATGACGATGGCCTTGAGCCTTGTGGCTCTGGCCAGATGGTCAACGGCGTCTATCGTGATGGCATCATCCGGAACAGAGAAAAGGCCGGCAGGCTTTTTGCCCAGAAGAACCGCGCCGCAGTGTCTGGCAAACATACGATAGAGTTGATAATCGTGTTGCATAGCGGTCTCCCTCCCCTCTCGATGAGTTAGCCAATGCTAACTTCGACAAGAGTATACCATGCTTCTAAAAGTAAATCAAGCCCCTTGGAGCATAATTCCTATTATTATGGTCGGAAATTTTTTTGAGAAATATTCAGGTAATGTTTGACTTGCCTGCAGGACTTTTATATACTTATTTAAAAAGGAGAAAACCATGGGCGAAGGTTTGACTTCAACTGAACTGCTGGACTATTGCCTTTTGAAAAAGGCAGCCTATGAGGACCTTCCTTTTGGTCCTTCACCGGTGTGCGCAAAGGTTGGCGGCAGGATTTTCGCGCAGCTTTTTTCGTCGGAGCAGGGTGCGAAGGTTACTCTTAAATGCGAACCTGAGCTTGCCAGGCTGCTTCGTGCGCAATACCCGCTGGCGGTTTCAAGGGGCTGGCATTGCCCGCCGGTTCAGCAGCCATATTGGAACACGGTGCTTGTAAGCGGGGTTCCTGCGAAGGTTCTGCTGGAGATGATCGACCATTCCTATGAGCGCGCTGTTGGATCTCTGACGAAAAAGAGCCGAGAAGCCCTTGGCGTTTAAAAAGTTCATTTGAAAGGAGCAAAAAACTTGCACAGCAATATCACAAATCATTATGATATCGCCCTAAGGCGCCCAAAGCTTAAAACTCAGCAAAGCGTCATATTTTCCCCCACCGTTGAGTGGCGGTTTGCCCATATTCCCCATGTCACCTGGTTCAAGGGGAAATTTTATGTGATGTGGGCCAGCGGCCATATAAACGAGGATGACGTGGGCCAGGTGGTGCGCTACGCCGTCAGCGATGACTTCATTCACTGGCAGCCCCATAAAATTCTGGTGGGCCCGGTGAAGTCTTCCGGCAAATATGATGGCGTTTTAAGCCCAAATGGCTGGCATGTCCACGGCGATACTCTTGTGGCATATTTTATGAGCTTCGAGGAGGACGAAAGCACTTTGGTGGACGGCAGGCGGTTTGTGCCTCCATCACGCCATCTGAACTTCCAGAATTTTTACATGACCACTACCGACGGCGAAAACTGGTCGGACTACGCGCCCAGGGAGGGCGGCGGGGGCAATCATTCGAATATTTTGCTTAGCGACGGCAATCTGCTCTCCTGTGAGAACAATATCTGCACCATTAGCAGCAATCATGACGGCATAAGCGGCTGGGAAAAGATAGAGATGTTCCAGCGCGGCTATCCCAACAGGCCCTCTGTTGTGCCTGAGGGAGGGCTTGACCCAGCAGTGGATCAGCCCGCGGGCGTTGTGAGAGACGATAGGGTTGGACTTTGCGAAGCTTGCCCGGTTGAGCTGCCGGATGGAAGAATAGTTTGTTTCTACAGGAGCGGCACGCCCCATCTTTGGGCCACCTTCTCCGAGGACGCAGGGAGATCATGGTCGCTGCCAGAGCCCACGGAATTCACCGATAACCGCACCAAGTTTCATATCAGCCGCCTGCCAAACGGCAAGTATTATTATATAGGCACTCCCGATCCCTTCCCTCCGCGCACCAGGCATGTGCTTGCCCTGTCCCTTTCAGGTGATGGCCTTGACTATGACCAGCACTTTTTGCTGGATGACACCCAGTATAAGGGCAAATATGTGGGGCTGGACAAGGCTGGCATATATGGCTATCCCACCTCCATAGTCCGGGATGGTCATCTGCACATAGTCTTTTCAATCTGCAAGGAGCAGATCGTCGCAATGCGCCTGCCCTGCGATACACTCTGACGGCCTTATAATAGACAGAAAACACCTGAGCGCCAAAGGCAGAGCCCTTGGCGCTTTTTGGCTTTATTATGGGAAATAAGCTTTAATGGAGCAAAAGGAGTTGAGGCCGCTTTTTGAACAAAGGATGGTTGTGAAAATGGCACGAGGTGAAAGCAGCAAACACCCTTCAGGGCCCCTCTGCATGCTTGCGCCGCCGTAAGGGATGAAGGCGCAGCTAAAGATGAGAGATATGGCTGCCTAATTTACAATTAAGAGGTGGAGGGCGCACAGTCTCGGCCAGTTTCCGCAAGCTTGCCGGCAAGGGCGGCTTCAGCGGCGTCTTTGGCCAGGGCGCGCTTGTACCATCTGTTGCTGAGCATCCTTGCTATGTAGCAAATGCTTCGGAAGCCCCAGTCGCACAACATGGCAATCCAAACCCCAATCACCTGAAGCTGAAGCGTTACTCCCAGGAGATAGCCAAGAGCCACGCGGAACACCCACATGGAGATCACCGATATGATGGTGTTGAAATTGATGTCACCAACTCCGCGCAGTAAATGGGGCAAAACAAATGAAAATGCCCAGGTTATAGTCCCGAAGATCAGTACCAGTGTAATGATCTGGTGCACATATTGGGCCGCAAGCTCCGTTGCTTTATACATCTGAAGCAGAGCGGGCATGAAGAGCCATAATATGAACATGGTTAAGCCGAAAAAAAATGTCGACACGAGGGGAAGCCTGCGCAGGTGCATCTTGGCTTCCTCGTATAGCTTTGCGCCATAGCATCGGCCGGTGATGGTCACCCCGGCGTTGCTGAATGCGTGGCCGGTGGTGAGGGCGAAGTTGAAGATGTTGTTTGCAATGGCGTTGGCGGCAAGTGCGTCAGTGCCCATGTTGGCCATGAATGAGATCACGACAATCTTTCCGCCGTTGAATATAAGCGAGTCTATGGCGGCCGGGAGGCCAACTCGGAAAACGGGCATTAACACTTCTTTGTCAGCTTTGAAAGAGAAGCCTTTTATGCTCACAGGGCCGGGGCGGAATGTGACTTTCACGAAAAGAATTGACGCGGATGTGATCCTGGCGCAGAGCACGGCGCAAGATGCCCCTACCATTCCCCAGCCGAGAACCATTATGGTCACCGCACCCACGGCCAAGTTCACAATGTTTGAAATCAGAGCCGCGACCATTGGCGTGCGGCTGTCGCCTGTGGCCCGCAGTGCGCCGGCGCATATTGAAAATACGGCGATGAAGGGGTAGCCGATGACCGAGCCGATATTGTATATGACGGCGCCGTCCATGACATTTTGCTCCGCGTCGCCGAACATCAGGCCCAATATGGGCCGGTTGAAGGAGAGCATGACCATGGCGATAATGGTTGAAAACATCAGTATGATGCTGAATGTCTGGGTGAGGGCTGCGTCGCCGCCTTGCTTGTCGTTTCTGCCCATGCAGTGGGAAACAGCGACAGTGACCCCCGCTGCCAGGGCGTTGAAAAGGTTCAGGAACAGGAAATTTATTGAATCCACAAGGCTGACTGCGGAGACAGCGTGAAGCCCCAGGGAGCTTACCATAAGCGAGTTCACAAGACCTATGGCCGTATTTAACCCCAGCTCTATGAATATGGGCCAGACGAGGTTAAATATTGCTTTATTTGAAAATAGTAAGTCGCTTTGCTTGGATTTCATATCTTCTCCTGCTGCCGACCGTTGGTCTTCGCTTCGGCAAAATGATTGCGCTGCAAATATGATTGTATGACAAAAATCATGCAAATGCAAACGTAAATGATCTTCCTCGCCAATGCGTCCATGTGAATACAATGAAAAGACGCCGGTTTTGTCGCCGGCGCCGGTTGAATACAACTGATTTTTATTGAATGGTTTATTTGATAAGCTCTATATTGCCGATGAAGGGCAGACGCTTTGCCTTGCCGGAAGCTGTGTTTATTAGCGACATTATGACGGCTACCACCAAAACGATGCGCAAAAGCCAGGCGGCAAAGGTTCCGATGAATGCAATGGAGCTTATGAGCCAGGCAAGCACCCAGCAAATGGTCACCAAAAGACCCTGGTTTGAATGGAAGCGGCCAAAGGGAGAGCCCTTTTCTGCGAGGAGAGGCAAGAAAAACAGAAAGGGGATGTAGGACAGAGCCCCAAGGCCCTTCGTCTTGCTGATATCGGTGGGGGAAAACTTGTATGTAATATCCTCTGTGTTAAAGAATGAGTCCTTTAACTTATCAAAAAAACTCGCCATTTTCTCGTTCGAACCTCCTTCTTCATGGAAACCCTGGCCATATTCGCCTTGCCCGCCGCCGGAGCTTTCATTCGCGCCGCCGGAATGGGGAGCCTCATCATTCAGGCTTTTTCCGCAGGCGTAGCAGAAAGCCGCTTCCTCCGGCGCTTGTTTTCCGCAAAATCTACAATATGACATGATAAAATTGCACTACCTTTCATAGGATACTCACAGTATTTCATGATCTCAGGTATATTATATAACAAGCAACTGAACTTTGCAATAGGAAATCTAAGGTTTCAGATAAATAATACAGACTATTTTATGCTGGTAAGGCCGGTTTTAAATATGAAACGGCGGAGGTGAGGGGTATACATGGCGATGCTTCGCGCATTTTTGGACAGTAGCTTAAGCTTAATGGGCGTGGTCTTATGCCTGTAAACGTCTGCGGCCTCGTCGAGATCGCCGCTGGAGTTAAGCGCGTGGGCCAAAGCCGCCCCGGTTTTCATGGCCCAGCTTATGCCCTCCGAGGATGAGGGACTGATGAAACCGCCGGCCTCACCCAGAAAAAACGCACTCTCCACGCCGCTTTTCATGTGGGAAAGCTTCGTGGGCCGCTGCAAAATCGCCCCTTCCCGGGTGATAACCCTGCCGCCAAAAGGCAGACCTTTGTGGATCAGCAGGTTTTTCATTCTCTCGAAATTCGCAGTGGCGAACTTCCCTGGCCTTAGAGCTGCGCCCAAAAGCACATGCCCCTCCTTTGGAACCGCCCAGCCGTAGTAGCTGGTTATGTTGGAGGCAAAGTATGCGCCATAGCTGTCCCAGGATGCGCAGTCCAGCTCAATTTTTTCCTGTATGGCTGCATAATAGGGAGTTTTCCCAATGTGGAAGCGGTCCTCATATTTGTCTAGTTTGCGCCGAACCAGGGAGGAGCCGCCGTCAGCAGCCACCACAGCCCCGGCGGATTCTTTATATCGCTTTCCACCGCAGTTAAACTCAATTTCGTATTTTCCATCGACAAGGCGAATTCCCGTTACCAAGGCGCCGGTCCTTATATCGCAGCTTTTTGAAGCCAGCGCCAGATAGAACAAAAAGCGGTCAAACTGATCCCTGTGGATGTTCAGATAGTGGCGCTGATATCTGCGCTGGTCATTCGCTTCCAGGTCGAAAGCGCGGACCATGAATGGCTGCGGGTCGCACAGAACCGCCTTGGGCAGCGAAAGACATTGGCTTGCCAGTTCGCGCTGGGCATCGGAGTTGAGCATCCCGGCGCAGCATTTTCCCCGCAGGTCTTTTTGGCTTAAGCCTTCAGAGCTCTGCGATGGCGCGGCGTCCAGGTGACGCTTTTCTAAAAGAAGCACCTTCATGCCGTTATCAAGCAAGCGGGCAAGAGTGCTGCCGGCGGGCCCCGCTCCTATTATCGCAATATCAAACATTCGCCTTTCGCCTTCCTTTCGGCTTTGTTAGTCCCTGTTTTGCGCAAACCGGGCTGTATAAAAGGCGGGAGAAAATATGCTCCCCCGCCCATGCTTCCAAAGCTCACGGCTTCTGGTCTATATGGAAATGTCCTGGGCAACGCGGTACATGTACTCGTCAAGGCCCTTTGTCATTGCGAAGGCTTCGCTTATGGGCATGGAGCAGATCTGAGAATTTCGGTAGCAGACTATCATGTTCGTCTGGCCCTCCACCAGCTTTTCAACGGCAAAGTGGCCCATCCTGCTGGCCATGACTCTGTCCCTTGCGGAGGGGCTCCCCCCCCGCTGGACATGGCCCAATGTCGTCACCCTGGTTTCAACGCCCGTCTCGCGCCTTATCTTCTCGGCGATATTCGACGCACCGCCCACTCCCTCGGCGATTATCACCAGAAAATGACGCTTGCCGTTATAGCGGCTTTCGCGGATCTTTTCCACTAGCTCCCCGTCGCAGTCGCAGTCGATTTCCGGGATCAGTATCGCCGTTGCACCCACTGCCAGGCCTACGTAAAGGGCAAGATGCCCCGCGTCACGTCCCATGACTTCCACAACGGAGGCTCGCTCGTGGGACTGCATCGTGTCCGCCAGCTTGTCGATGGCGTCGATGGCGGTGTTGGCGGCGGTGTCAAAGCCGATTGAATAATGTGTGCAGGAAATGTCGTTGTCGATGGTGGCGGGGATGCCCACGGCGTTCACTCCCAGCCTGGATAGCGCCTCCACACCCCTTAGAGTGCCGTCGCCGCCGATGCAGATGATGCCGTCTATTCCCAGGTATTGGCAGACCTCGGCGCCCTTTTTCTGCCCCTCCAGTGTCTTGAACTCCTCGCAGCGGGCGGTGTAGAGCATTGTGCCGCCCAAGGAGGTGATCCTGTTGACGGCCCTTGCGTCCAGGGGGCGCACATCGCTGTTTAAAAGGCCGTTGTAGCCTCTGTGTATGCCTATGGGAATGATGTTATTCTGTATGCAGTTTCTAACAACCGCCCTTATGGCAGCGTTCATGCCCGGTGCGTCGCCGCCGCTGGTCAAAACACCTATACGCCTGATTTTCTTCTTCGGGCCTTTTCCGTCGTTTTCAATTAAACCCTTTGTGGATATATCCATTATCAGTCCTCCGATGTAAATGGGATGCATAACTCCATTTTACATCATCGGGCATTTTAAAACAACACATTCATATTTTTCATTTATCCTCATGAAATGCAGGCGGACACATATTATAGTAAGCTTACAGCCCGTAGAAATGATGACCGCCGATGCTGACGGTGTAAACAGCCTTGTACCATTTGTCGGGCTTGGAGTCTGAGCGGAACCAGAAAACGTTCTCGTCCACAACCCTGTCGCCGGCAAGGGCGATCTCCGCCACGGCGTAGTATTCATCGGGAACGCTGACGTTGTAGTAATCAGCGCGGGAATAGGGCGTAAACTGATTCTCTTGGGATATAACGCCCTTCATGGTGTCGGGAAAGTCATCGCTGTTAAGCCTGTTAATGACCACGTTTGCAACTGCCAGCTGCCCCTCGATTGTCTCGCCCCTGGCTTCCCAGTAGATTATCCGGGCCAGCTCGTCGATGTCGCTTTGGCTGTAGTCAGATTCCTCGCACTCGACCGGTTCCACGCTTTTAACCACGACGGTGATTGTGTTGCCATAAAAAGCCATGGCTGGCCCCGCAAAAAGCGCCTGGACTATGAAAAGGGCCGCTGCTGCGGTAAAAATCCGCTTTAAATATTCGGGAAAATTCATAAGCTCATCTCCTTTGATGGATAGGTTCTCCATAAAAGGATATAATATGCGGAATTTTCCAGGATTGAACCCTCGGTCATAAGATGATAAAATAATTATGCAGGATTATAAAGGAAGGGGCACAATAATATGCGTCTCATATTTTTGGGCACTTGCTCCGGGGCTGAACCGATACCGGAAAGAAAGCACACCTCTGTGGTGCTGGATATGGGCGAAAGACTATACTTCTTCGATGCGGGCGAGGGCTGCTCTTATACTGCCCACACAATGGGGCTGGACCTTACCCAGACGAGGAAAGTGATCTTGAGCCACCCGCACATGGACCATGTGGGCGGGCTTGGGAACTTGCTTTGGGTCATAAGAAAGCTTAGATACACCTATGATAAGCCCATAGACCATGAGATCGAGATATTCACCCCCGTTATGGCCACCTATGACGGCGCGATGATGATATTGCGCGAATCTGAAGGGAGTTTCCGTGTGGATTATTCGATATCGCCCCGAAAAGTTGTGGACGGCCTGCTTTTTGACGACGGAGATATCCGGGTTACGGCCATGCACAACCTACATCTGGAAAAAAGCGAGGAGTCGGGCTGGCGGTCATTTTCATATCTGATAGAGGCGCAGGGAAGGAAAATCGTCTACTCGGGGGACTTAAAGAGCATAGATGAACTGGAGCCTTGGCTCCCCTGCGAATTTCTTCTGATGGAAACAGGCCACCATGATCCCGGGGAGGTGGCAAAATATGCCGCGGAAAAAAAGGTGGAGAACCTGATATATATGCACCATGGCCGGAAGATAATGGGCGATCCCGAAGGTTGGGAAAAGAAGGTTAAGGCGCTTTTTGGCGAAAAGGCCGTGATAACCCAGGATGGCATGGCGATAGAAATTTAGAGCTTTCGTTCGCTTCTTTTTAATAGCTTGGCATCAAAGACATGTTGGTTTTTTCTAAAACTTGCCGGGTTTGACGGCTGAGCGCCTCGCCCCAGTCAACCGAACAGGAAAGGATCGGCAATGGCAGCGCCGCCAAAAAGCTTGACGGATGCCCGCCGCATGGCTTTGGCGTGGATGCGGTCATGCCAAAGGAAGCGCCGGAGCACCTTTCTTAGGCTCCATTGCTCGCCATAGCTGCCGTGGATGACGGTGTTTTCAAGAAAGCAATTTCTCTCCAGAAGCCGGAAGCCCTCCCTTCTGCAGGAGAGTATGTCTGGCCCGTTTTCCACCGGAATGCCGATTTCTGAAAAGTAGTAGCTGTTGACGTTCATGGTATGGAGATACATCTCCTCCGCGGATCGGGGGATAGAACCGTAGAAGGTCTTTCGCTCCGGCAAAAGAGCATCGCGCTTTTTTGGAATAGAGTCGTAAAGCGCCTGAAAGTCCCCGGCGGATTTGAGCGCAAGAGCCTTCAGCTCCCCGTATTCACCTGCTGAAAGGGGAAGGGTTTCACTGAAAAAGATCACATCGCTGTCGGCATCGCAGATTTCAAGGCCGCTTTTTTTCTCTTGAATTATCAGCGGGGAAATTCCGCCTTGGGGAAATTGCCTGCATAGCCAGCGCAGATAGCTGTTCACCTCACCCTCCAGCTTTAAAAGGGCCTCCTGCCTTGTGCTGCCCCGAACAAAAGCGCCGGGCAGGTTCTCACAATATATCAGGTGCCCGCCTTCATTGTATTCATCAACAAGCCGTATCTCCATTACGAGCCTCCTCCACCTCTTTCGTATAATCGCCCATATTTATATTGTAAAGCTTCGCCTTCGGAGAGGGGAGCTTTTTTGTGGCAGTGGACGGCGCTCTCCAAAACCGCTGCGTGAAAGGGCGCTGTCTTTCATTATGTAAAAAACAACGCCCTGCAATATTTTAGAGGCAAAAACTAGAACTCGGTTTTGCTTTGAATGTATGCGCGCAGATCCGCGATGTCCACAAGCTCTTGCTGCATGCTGTCACGGTCGCGCACTGTCACTTTGCCGTTGGGCTCGGAGTCGAAGTCCACGCAGATGCTAAGGGGTGTTCCGATCTCGTCCTGGCGGCGGTAGCGCTTGCCAATGGAACCAGTTTCGTCGTATTCCACGGGGAAATATTTGCGCAGGTCTTCGTATATCTTAAGCGCAAAGGGCGAAAGCTTCTTTTGCAGGGGGAGAACAGCGCATTTATACGGCGCAAGGGCCGGGTGCAGGCGCATGCCAACCCTGTTATCACCGGGCTTTATCTCCTCCTCGTCATAGGCGTTGCACAGGAAAGCCAGCGCGACCCTGTCCGCGCCCAGGGAAGGCTCCACGCAGTAGGGGATGTAACGCTCGCCGGTGACGGGGTCGATATATTCCATGTTTTCACCGGAGTGCTCCTGGTGCTGCTTAAGGTCAAAATCGGTGCGGTCGGCCACGCCCCAAAGCTCGCCCCAGCCAAAGGGGAACAGGAACTCGAAGTCCGTGGTGGCCTTTGAATAATGGGAAAGCTCCTCGGGGGAGTGATCGCGCAGGCGCAGGTTTTCTTCCTTTATGCCAAGGGAATAAAGCCAGTCACGGCAGAAGGCGCGCCAGTATTCAAACCACTGAAGATCCTCGCCGGGCTTGCAGAAGAACTCCAGCTCCATCTGCTCAAACTCGCGGGTGCGGAATATGAAGTTTCCAGGGGTGATCTCGTTTCTAAAGCTCTTGCCGATCTGAGCGATGCCGAAGGGTATGCGCTTGCGGGTTGAACGCTGAACGTTCTTGAAGTTAACGAAAATGCCCTGGGCAGTTTCAGGCCGCAGATAAATTTCGGACTGGCTGTCCTCAGTGACGCCCTGGAATGTCTTAAACATCATGTTGAACTTGCGGATGGCGGTAAAATCGCTCTTGCCGCAGGAGGGGCAGGCCACTTTTTCTTCAATGATATACTCTGTCATGGCCTCATTGCTCATGCCGTCCACAGCCATGTCGACGCCCTTTTTAGCGTTATAGCCCTCTATAAGCTGATCGGCCCGGTGGCGCATCTTGCAGCTTTTGCAGTCGATCAGGGGATCGTTGAAGTTGACCACATGCTGGCTGGCCACCCAGACCTGGGGGTTCATAAGTATGGCGCAGTCCACGCCCACATTATAGGGGCTTTCCTGAACAAACTTCTGCCACCAGGCTTTTTTAACGTTGTTTTTGAACTCCACGCCCAGGGGGCCGTAGTCCCAGGTGTTGGCCAGTCCGCCGTAGATGTCGCTGCCGGCGAAAATATAGCCTCTGGTCTTGCACAGGGCGACGATTTTGTCCATTGTCGCTTTGCTCTTCTTTTCAGTATTCTCAGTCATTTTTTGCACCCTTTCGGAAGAAAATAAAAAGCCCTTCATCCCTGCAAAGGGACGAAAGGCATGCTTTCGCGGTTCCACCCTTTTTAGCCGAATGCGGCTCTCCTTCATTTGGCGCACTGTCTGCTGGCAGCGCCCATGGCGCGGGTTTGCCGGCCTCCCACCGCCGCCGGCTCGCTTTGCGTAAATCGCGCTTTCCTCTGCCCAGTGCATATTAATATGGACAAAAGCATAGCACGCGGGGGCGGTTTTGTCAATATTAATATGCCGAAGCGGGTGTGCATTCGGCTTTTAAGTCCGGGATGCGGGATTATGCCTCCCAAAACCAAGCTGGGTCTATTTTCGCCGGTTAAATAGTGCTTTTCCTTTCGCTCGCCCAAGGGATGGGACTCAAGCCCGCAGCTCGTTTCACGGTAACGCTTATAAATCATAGTCAAAATATCTTTAGGGGTGTCTTCTGCGCCAGCAACACCACGCCAATGGAGGCGCTATCGCTCAGGCAAAGGAGTTTGGTGATAAAGCGCGACTTGAAGCAGGCGCTTTTTGACAATTTTTCATATGCGCCTTCTTCCTGCAATGCCTAAACGGTCACTTGGCGTATTACTTTGCATATTTATAAATCTGCTGAAGCAAAATATCCGTGCCGTTGGCCAGGGGCTCGCTTTTCATGGCGGCGATATATTTTTCGCGGCTGTTGTAAAGGCCTATCACCATGTCCGCCAGAATTTTCGGCGTGGCGTCCTCCTGCATAAGCACCTTTGAAAAGCCCCGTTTTTCAAACGACCGGGCGTTGTCGATCTGATCTCCCCTGCTGGCTGCGGTCGGGTAGGGGATCAGCAGATTCGGCTTTGCCAGGGCCAGAAGTTCGCAGATGGTGTTGGAGCCAGCCCGGGAAATAACAACGTCCGCAAGGGCGTAGGCGTCCGCCATGTCGATGAACTCCCGCTGGACATAGCCCTTTCGTCCCTCCAGTGAAGCATCAAGATTGTCCTTGCCGCACAGATGCAAAACATCGAAGGCTTTCAGCATGTCCAACGCGTTTCGCACCAGGTCGTTGACCGCCTGGGCGCCGCTGCTGCCGCCGGTTATCATCAGCACGGCTTTTTCCCCGCTAAAGCCGTATTCGCCCCTTGCGCGCATTTTGCTGCCCCCAAAGAGAGAGGAGCGCAAAGGAGTGCCGCAGGCAACGCCCTTTTTCCCCATGGCCTGGGCCGTTTCCGGGAAAGTGGTGCATATCACGCTGGCAAAGGGCGCGCAGAGCCTGTTGGCAAGGCCGCTGGTCATGTCGGATTCGTGCAAAATGACGGGAATGCGACTCATGGCAGCGGCATATGCCACCGGCACCGAAACAAAGCCGCCCTTTGAAAAAACGATGTCCGGCTTTTCTCTTTTCAGTATGCTCAAGCTTTGCGCCATACCCTTTACAACGCGAAAGGGGTCGCTTAAATTGCGCAGGTCAAAATATCTGCGCAGCTTGCCCGTTGAAACGGCATGGTATTTGCTGACATGCGGCTCCATTATGTCTTGCTCGATGCCATTTGCCGTGCCTATGTACTGGACATCCCAGCCTTCTTCTTTAAGACGCGGAATTATCGCCAGATGGGGCATGACATGGCCCGCAGTGCCTCCGCCGGTTAAAATGATGCGTTTGATGGCCGCTCCCTCCCATTTGAATAGTCCTTCATCTGTTTAAGTATATGAGGATTTCAGTGTTTTTGCAATGATTTTACTTCCTTTTAATGCCATGCGTGACCTTTTTACTGTTTGCATTGGAAAAATTATGCTATAATAGGTTTAGCAATTTACGAAGGAAATAGCGGGTGGGCGGGCCCGGAGGAAAGGCCGCCCACAAACATGCTATAATAGGTTTAGCCATTTTCGAAGGAAAAAGCAGGTTGGCGGGCAAGCCTGAGTAGGCCGCATGCAAACACGGTATAATGTAAAAGTTGATATTTGTTTATAGTACGGATAAAAAAACAATACGAAAGGAAAAGAATAGAGGGAATGGATTATATTTCTGTATTGACCCGCCTGACGGCACTGCCCGGCGTGAGCGGCCATGAAGAGAGCGTGGCCGACGCTGTTGAGGAATACTTCCGTCAACAAACGGACGATGTCTGGCGTGACACGGTAGGCAATGTCTTTGCCCGGATAGGCGGGGCTGATGGTGGCTCCAGAAAGCCGGTGATAATGATCGCCGCCCACATGGACGAGATCGGCATGGTGGTGGCGGACATATTGGACCGGGGCTTTTTGCGCATCGCCTCCGTGGCGGGGGTGGACCCGAGGGTGCTTCCTGGCAGCGAGGTGATAGTGGACGGCAGACAGCCGCTAAAGGGCATCGTTGGCGCAGTTCCGCCCCATCTGGTGACGGATAACACCAAGAACTACAAGATGGATGAGCTTTCCGTGGACTTGGGTCTTCCGGAAGAAAAGGTGAGGGAGCTTGTCTCGGTGGGGGACATGGTGCGCTTTGACGCACTTGCGCCTCTGAAGCTTAAAAATGACTTTGTGGCTTCCAAGACAATGGACGACAGAGCCCATATTGCGGTGATGCTCAGAGCCATGGAGCTGCTTTCCAAAATAAGGCTGGAATGCACGATGGTTTTTTGCGCCACCGTTCAGGAGGAAAGGGGTGGCATTGGCGCTCTCACGGGCAGCTATTCCGTTGAGCCGGATATCGCCATCGCCATAGACGTCTGCCACGGTAAAATCCCCGGAGCTACCGTTTACGATAGCTTCGACATGGAAAAGGTGGTTCTGACAAGGGGCTCAAACGTTCATCCGAAGGTGCTGGAAATGCTGAAAGACGCTGCAGCGGACATCAATATTCCGATAGACATTGAGGCCAACATTGGCCACAGCGGCACCGATGCCTGGGAGATGCAGATTTCCGGCAATGGAGCGGCCAGCGCGGTGGTTTCAACGCCCCTTAAATACATGCACACGAGCGTCGAGGTGCTGAGTGCAAAAACGCTGGACAACTGCGCAAGACTCATCGCGCAGTTTGCTGCGAATATCGGCGCGGACTGGGAGGAAAAACTATGCCTGGACGATTAGACAGAAGCATCATTCGCACTTTAAGCGATGTATACGGCGTCAGCGGCGACGAGGGCCGCGTCAGGAAGCAGATAAAAGAATTTATCGCACCGTATGTGGACGAGATGTTCACCGACTATATGGGCAACCTCATAGCTTTCAAAAAAAGCAAGAAGGAAGGCGCCAAGAAGGTTCTGCTTTCCGCTCACATGGACGAAGTCGGAATGCTGGTGCGGGGCATCACGGAGGACGGCTCTTTGGCCATAGACTGCCGAAGCATTGACCCCAGGGTCATGATATCAAAGCGGGTTGTGGTGGGGAAGGAATTTGTCCCAGGGGTAATCGGCGCAAAGGCCATCCACCAGCAGAGCAAAGAGGAGTTCGGACAGGCCCTCCGCTATAATCAAATATATGTGGATATCGGCGCGTCGGGCAAGAAGGATGCTGAAAAATGTGTGGCCGTGGGCGATCACATCTGTTTTACAACAGAGTTTCAGGACTTTGGCGAAGGCCTGATGAAGGGCAAAGCCTTGGACGACAGGATCGGCTGCGCGGTCATAGTCCAGCTGCTTAAGAGCGAATATGACTGCGACCTGTACGCCGCCTTTACCGTGCAGGAGGAATGCGGTCTGCGTGGAGCGCGAATCGCCGCCCACAGGATTCAGCCGGATGTGAACCTGAACTTCGAGGGCACCACCGCCAACGATATTCCCTTAAGCGAGGGCCACCAACTTGTGAGCAGAGTGGGCGACGGCGCTGTTTTCACAGTGATGGACAGGGGAACCATAGTGAACAGAAGCATGACAAATGCGCTTATCGAAGCGGCGAAATCTGCCGGAGCCAAGTGGCAGTTGCGCCGTGGCAATGCCGGTGGCACAGACATGGGCGCGATACACACTGCGGCGGCAGGCTGCATCAGCGGGGGCATATCGGTGCCCTGTCGGTACATCCACTCGCCTTCCTCGGTGGCTTCCTGGGATGACATGGAAAATGCCTACAAGATTGGCCACGCTTTCCTTGGCGAAAATAAATTTGACGAGGTGAAAAACGATGTTTAAAGACATGCTTAAGGATATTTTAACCGCCTACGGCCCCTCCGGCAGGGAGGCGAAGGTCAGAGAAGTTCTGAAGGGCTATCTGAAGGACTATGCCGATGAAATAAGCGTGGACGCTCTGGGCAATCTTATCGCCGTTAAAAAGGGAACTTCCGGCAAAAAGGTGATGCTTTGCGCTCACATGGACCAGATCGGCTTTGTGGTTATAGACATTGACGATAAGGGCTTTTTGCGCATCGCCCCCGTGGGTGGAATCAGCCCGCTGGCGGCATATGCCCGCTCCGTCACGTTTGAAAACGGCGTCAGCGGCGTCATCAGCGTTGAGAGCAAGGATTTTGACATATCCAAGATGAGCCTGGCGAAGATGTTCGTGGATATCGGCGCAAGGTCAAAGGAGGAGGCTGAAAAGCTGGTCGCAATCGGCGATATGGCGGTTTACACCCCCATTTTCCGGGAAATGAAGGCAGGAGAAGGCGGAGAGAACACCCGATATTCCTGTGCCTACATGGATGACCGGGTTTGCTGCGCGGTGATGCTTGAGGTTTTCCTCAAGGCGAAGTCAGAGCATGATCTTTACGCCGTGTTTAGTGTCCAGGAGGAGGTGGGGCTTCGCGGCTCCAAGGTGGCAGCATACGCCATAAACCCCGACTTTGGCCTAAACTTCGACGTTACCGGCACGGGCGACACCCCTGGCTCCGCCACTTTGGCTCTGTCACTTGGAAGCGGCGCCGCCATAAAGGTGATGGACAGGAGCATAATCGTGCCCGTAAAGGCGCGGGAATTTTTGGTTCAGTGCGCAAAGGAAACGGGCTCTAAATATCAGATGGAGGTGCTGCCCTACGGCGGAACGGACACGGCCTCCATTCAGCAGGCGAGGGGCGGCGTGATGGCCTGCTGCATATCCATCCCTTGCCGCTATATCCACAGCGCACACGAGACCACCGACCTGAGCGATATCAAGGCGGCAATAAAGATCGCCATTGCGGCAATTGAAAAGAAAGAGTTTCCCGCCGCGGGCTGATAAAATAGCGAGTGTAAATGAAGCCTAATTACAAAAGCAACAAAAGAAGGCCGCCGCTTTGGGCGAGCCTGACGATAATCGTTTTGATGATAGCGGCGTATCAGCTGGGTTTGGCTGATACGCTGCTGGAATCTCTGGAAAAGTGGGCGGGGCCATCCTACACCCACCTGCCCGGGGAGGGGTTATACGTCCACTTTTTAAGCGTGGGCAAGGCCGACAGCATTTTGGTGATAGCAGATGGACAGACAATGCTGGTGGATGCGGGCGAGGCCGAAACAGCGCAGTATGTTATGGATTATATTAAAAGCGCAGGAGTGAAAGAGCTGGACGCAATAGTCGCCACCCATCCTCATCTGGACCACATCGGCGCCATGTCATATGTGATAGAGGAGTTTTCTCCGAGGCTCTGCTATATTTCGTCTAGGACCCACACCACCGCCACATATGAGCGGCTGGTGCGCGCCTTGGGTACGCACCGCGTTGAGACCATCATTCCCGAGCCCGGCGATATATATAGCCTTGGCAGCGCGGAAATTGAATTTGTGGGGCCGGTGAAGGAATATGAAAACATAAATGACTGCTCTCTTGTGTTCATATTGGAATACCAGGGCGTTCGGGTGCTTTTCGCAGGAGACGCAGAGAGTGAGAGCGAAAACGAGATGGTCCAATCCGGACAGAACTTGGGCGCCGATGTGCTGAAGGTGGCGCACCATGGCAGCAATTCCTCCAGCAAGAGGGCCTTTTTGCTGGAAGTGATGCCGGACTATGCGATAATAACACAGAAGGATATCGCCGACTCCTCAGACAGGGTCATTGAAAGGCTTGAGGAAGTGGGTGCAAAAATATATTCAACCGATGGCGGGGAAGTCATACTGTCTGTGGAGGGAGGGGTTTTGAAAATTGAGCAAAGCAAAGCGCCATGAAAACAGACATGTGCATTTTCACCGAATAAATTAATGCGGCATATTATTATACTGCCCTGAAAGGAGATACATATGAGTTTTGAAGTTGCGATTATAGGCGGCGGCCCTGCGGGGCTTTCCTGCGGCCTTTATCTGGCGCGGGCGGGGATTAAAACCGTCATTTTTGAACAGCTTTTTGCCGGCGGCCAGGCTGCCACAACGGAGATAATAGAAAACTACCCGGGAACTCCGGCCATAAACGGCGCCGAGCTTTCGATGAAGATCGCCGAGCAGGCCACTGAGCTGGGCTGTGAGATCAAGTACGACGGCATAACCTCCCTGGAGCTTTCCGGCAAGCCGAAGAAGATAGTCGCCGGGGATGTCACATATGAGTGCAAAGCGGTTGTGCTGGCCATGGGCGCACAGCCGAAGCTCTTGGGCGTTCCGGGGGAGGAGAGTCTGAAGGGCATGGGCGTTTCATACTGCGCCACCTGCGACGGCGCCTTCTTCCGCGGCCAGGACACGGCGGTAATCGGCGGTGGCGACACCGCCATAGAGGACGCGCTTTATCTTTCCCGCTTTGCAAAGAGCGTCACGCTTATCCACCGCAGGGATGAATTCAGAGCTGCGGCGGTGGAGATAAACAAGCTTTCGCAAGCCGAAAACATCCGCTATAAGATGAGCAATGTCAGCGAAGAGATAATGGGTGAAGGCAAGGTCGAAGCCCTTCGGCTGAAGGATTTAAAGACCGGGAATGCGGAAGTTTTGCCTGTGCAGGGGGTCTTTGTGGCAGTAGGAAGCAATCCGCAAAGCGGGCTTGTCCAGGGAATGGTGGGCATGGATGAGAGCGGCTATATTATCGCGGGAGAGGACTGCCGCACAAGCGAAGCGGGCGTATACGCCATCGGCGACATCCGCACAAAGCAGCTAAGGCAGGTCATAACCGCGGCGGCGGACGGCGCTGTGGCTTCGTATAGCATCCAGCAGGACTGGGAAAGCCTGTAAGCGGGGGCGACAAAGCCGGTTTCTGCTCCACTGAATGATGCAAAATATAATATATTAAAATATGGAGATAAAAAGATGGGTAGACTTTTTGGAACGGATGGGGTAAGAGGGAAGGCCAACGATGGCCTGACGCCGACGCTTGTTTATAAGCTTGGCCGCGCGGGGGCCAGCGTCCTGACGTCGATACATAGC
>JBNRMR010000100.1:0-7016 GCA_050309705.1 Christensenellales bacterium
CCCTAAATACCTGATCCATGAAATAGTACATGTCCAGAAAGCCGGCGGTACCGAAGCGCAGCATCTCAGCGGCGGCCAGCATTGTGCCCACATACACATCCTCAGGGGTCAAATGCTCCTCCCGTGGGAGAATCACTCCGAAGAGCCAATCATGAAGGGCCAAGTCAGCCCCGGCGCCGCGAAAGAGAGTCATTGCGGCGTGGGTGTGGGCGTTAAAAAGCGCCGGCATCAGGATTTTGTTTTCACAGTCAATCTTCCTTTGAGGCTTTATGTCCGCAGGCGCGCCGCCGCAGGGATAGACGCCAAAAATGCGGCCGTCCTTCACCAGAAGGTCGCCCTTTTCGGCGGTCTGTCCGTCCAATATCAACGCATCTTTGAGCAGAATTTCGCTCATATGAATCTATAGCTCCTCTTTATGAATTGGGCGAGCCTTTCCTTTGAAAGAACTCCCTGGCTCAGCTCCGCCAGGTCGTATATCTGCCTTGCGATGTCCAGTTTCTTTTCCTCGTCGTTCTCCTCAAGCATTGCCTTCACCACAGGGCTTGCACTGTTGACGACCACCTTCGCCTTCAAAGGCATGTCAAAGCCGCCGCCGAACATCATGCTGCTTTCCTTAAAGCGGCGCATCTGCTCGTCGTATATCAGCATCGCAGGGACACTTTCGTCCGAAAGCTTTTCCGCCTGCACCTCCAGCTCCTCGTCCCCCATGGCCTTTTTCATCACCTTCGCGATGTCCTTCGCCAGGTCTTCGTCGGCGCCGCCCTCGCTCATGCCCTGGGCCATGCCGCTATCCACCCGCATCAGCTTCAGCTCGGGCTCCTTATACTCCAAAAACGCCACAAAGTTGGTGTCTATGGGCGTGTCCAAAAGCAACACATCCACGCCCTTTGCGGTAAACAATTCCACAATCGGCGCGTCCTTGTTGTCCATTCCGGCGTAAAAGAGACTGCCGCCGCTTTCCTTGGCCTTTTCCTTGGCCTGCTCAAGGGTCAAAATGTTTGACTCAACGGTTTTGAATATCAGGCTTTCCTTCACCCTTTCGAAGAACTTTTCGTCCTTCATGCAGCCGAACTTCACGAATATGCTTATGTCATCCCACACCTGCTCGTAGCGTTCTTCGTCGTCCTTGTGGAGGGAAACAAGCCTGTCGGCAACCTTGCGGCTGATGTATGAGCTGAGCGCCTTCACTTCTCTGTCACTTTGAAGGAATGAGCGGGACACGTTCAGGGGTATGTCCGGGCTGTCGATTACGCCCTTTAAGAGCAGCAGATATTCAGGAATGATTTCTTTGATGTTCTCCGCCACATAGACCTGGCGGCAGAAAAGGCGAACGCTTCCGTCGTTTATGCCATAATTCTGCGTGATCTTAGGGAAATAGAGTATGCCCTTCAGGTTAAACGGGTAGTCGATGTTCAGATGCACCCAAAATAGGGGGTCTTCCCATGTGCCAAAGGTCTTTTTGTAAAACTCCTTGTATTCATCGTCGCTGATATCCCTGGCGGGCTTTAGGTACAGAGGCGAAGGATCGTTTATCGGCTCCTCGTCGCCGTCTATATAAATCGGGTGGGGCATGAAGCCCAGATATTGCCTTGCCACTTGGCGGATCTTTGCCGCGTCCAGATATTCCTTTGAATCCTCCGCGATGTGAAGGATAATGTCAGTTCCTCGCTCTGCGCGGCTGCCCAGGCCCATTTCATACTCCAGGCCGCCGTCGGAGATCCACATGGCGCTCTGGGCGCCCTCCTCATATGAAAGGCTGTTGATTATAACCTTGTCAGACACCATGAACGCCGAATAAAAACCCAGGCCGAAATGGCCGATTATATTCTCTGCATCCGCACCGGACTCTTTCAGCTTCTCAACAAACTCCTGTGCGCCGGAAAAGGCCACGTTGTTTATGTAGCGGTCGATCTCGCCCTCCGTCATGCCAATGCCGCTATCTGAAAACACGATTGTGCCCTTTTCCTGCTCCACTTTTATGTTGATCTTAAGCTCGCCATGATCACCGCCCAGCGAGGCAAGCTTCGTCAGGGCATCACAACCGTTTGCCACCAGTTCTCTTATGAATATGTCCTTGTCGGAATAAAGCCATTTTTTAATAATCGGCATCAGATTTTCTGCGTGAATTGATAAATTTCCTTTTCTGTTTTGCATCTTTATAACCTCCCGTAAAGCAATGTCGTTAAGCGCATCCCGCCAAGCAGGACTCTAATAGATTATTTTATATCAAGGCTGGTAATTGTCAAGTTTGTTGGGGTGCTCCGCCCTCGAAATGGTACGACGCGGGGCTCCGCCCCACACCCCGCAAGGGACAAGCCCCTTGACCCCATATTATAAATGGATTACAAAGAGGTTACCCTTTGGCGGGAGCTTGAGGGCAGGGCCCTCGTAACCGCTCCCCCTCCCCGCGTCCCCCTAAAAAGCGCGGAGCAGCACCCTTTGAACAAAGTAGGAAAAGGGGCCCAGCGTCTCCTTAAGGCTTGTTTCAAGGGTTTCGTGGTAAAACTGCATTTTACGCAGATCCTCCAGCGTGGCGCTCTTTTTTCCATATCGCTGGCGCATGACGATCCGTCCAATATCCTCCATGCTATGGAAGGAGAGCTTCACATAGCGGTCGGCTTTTTTGCAGAATGAGGCGATGGTATCCCCCGGCTGCACATTAACGCCCCAAAACGAAAGCTGTTTTATAATATCGGAGTAATAATAGTCTACCCGTTTCTCCATCGATAGGAATTTCCCCGTGACAAACCCGATGGTGTAGCGCCTGAAGAAGCGGTTCATCTCAAACCTGACCAAAAGCCACAGAGCCACGGCCGCCAACAGCATTCCTGCGCCCACATACACTACGCGCATGTTGAAAGCCCTCTGGGCCTCACCCGGCTGAGAGCCGTAATATTCCAAAAGCCAGTCGGGGACCTGCTCCTCTTCCTCGCCAAAGTCCTCAAGAAGCTCCTCCACGGCGGAACCCGGGGCCAAGGGAGCCCTTGGGGTTTCCTCCACGGGGGAATAATCCCAGTCGATGGGATCAAATATGACCCAGCCTATGCCGCTGAAGTAGACCTCGCACCAGGCATGGGCGCTGGAGTTGAGGGCCTCATAGAACCCTGTGCGCGCCTCGTTGCCTTCGGTCATGCGAAGGCCATAGCCGGTCACATACCTGGTGGGTAGGCCGAGAGTTCTGCCCATAATCGCCATGGCTGAGGCAAAATATGTGCAGTAACCCTCTCTTGTTTCCAGGAAATAGTCCACAAAATCTCTATCCTCGGGGGGCGTCCCCGGGGTGGTGGTATAATTGCAGTTTTCGCTGAGCCAGCTTTCAAGGGCAACCGCCTTCTCATAGGGCGAATCGATATCACCGGCGATTTCACGGGCCATGTCGCGCACCGTTTGTGGCAGGCTTTCCGGCAGCCATGTGTGGCGGGTCAAAACCTGGGAAAGATGCGGATCCTCATGAGAATAGGCGAGCGCCTCCAGCCTTTTCATGTTGCTGTCAAAGCCTGGCAGGCTTCTGTCGATAAGGCTGGCAGCAATGATGTATCTGGAGTTAATTATTTCATAGCCCGCCCTTATCATCTCGCCCTGAAGGTTGAAATATGTCCTTTCATCTTTCTCCCTGTAGGCAAATCCAAGGCTTTTAACGCTCCCTGCCGTCATGAATGCCCGCATGTTCCTGATTCCTGGGGAAACCTCGTATCTTATGTCCGTCACCATCTGGCGGTAGATCTCCTCCGCCTGCCTGCCGCCCAAGGGCAGGTTCAGCCCGAAGGCCTCCATACGCTTTGCCCGCCAGATGATGCTGCCGTAGCGGAAGCGGCCGTTTGGCCAGCCGTCATACCAGTTGCGGCCGTCATATGTGTCCATTATGCTGCCTGCAAGGTATGCGGGCGTGTCCGTCTCCACGCGCATAACCCGGTTGTTGTTAAGGTTTATGTCTCCACCCAGGCGGGTCTTAAGGGGCATAAAGCCCGAATCGCCTATGCTGAAGCCGCTGCCAATCCCCCCGCCTTCATCGCTGAAGTAATAGTCGTAAAGATCCTGAATGTCGGAGATCACCGTGTTTATGGTTTCATTCTTCCAGACCACTTCGCCCTTTGGCACAATTAACGCCGCCATCAATATGCAAACAGCCGCCACCGGCAGGGCGATAATCTGCATCGACGCCCTGTTTATCCGCTCTTCCTCCGGCCTGTTTTTGTTAACCCGGCGGTTCACAAGCCTTGGCAGGCAGATTATGACAGATGCCAGGAAAAGCTGCAGCACCGTTTCAAAGCTCTCCATGTTCAGGTAAAAAAGGGCAATTGAGGAAACCAGCGCCAAAAGGCAGAGGGCTGTGAATGAAAAGAATTTGCGCATGTAGACGTAAACAACCGCGCATATTGGCAGAGCCACCACAAGCTCCACAACGAATGTGCTGCCGTCGTAGCTGTATGGCTCCGCCACGGGCATCCCCGAACCCAGCCAGTAGGCAAAGCCCGAAAGGTGTTCCATTACACTTTCAAAAAGTTCCGTTTGAAGGAAAATGAGCGCAAATATCACCGCCAGAACGCCGATAAGCGCCGGCAGCACCCACCATCTGCGGGAGCATATGAACAATATGGCCGTGGCACATAGCACCACCCGCAGCACATGTCCGAATGCGATTTCAAATGCTAATAGCTCGAAAGCGATAATTGTCAGCGCCTGGCTTATAAGCACCACTGCAATCAGGTCTATCAGCCATGTCAAAAGGGCGGTCCTGTCCAGGCGAGGGAAAGCAGGCCGTCTTTTCAGTTTTTCAAATACTTCGGCCATTTCCGTCCTGTCCGTCATAGCACTCCCCCCAAAACAGCGGCGATGTCCTGCCCAGACTTTACCTTCACTTCCCTCACCGGCGCCGGAAGCTTAAAGCTTTTGCTTTCATCGCCTGAGTCCACCAGAATGCATGTCACCTGGCAGCCCATTTTAAGGGCCGTTTGCGCCGCCTTTGAAAGATCTTCATCCTCCCGGCAGGTGATCATGTATACCGCTTGAAAGCCCTCGTTTTTCCTAAGCTGAGCGCTCATGGTTGATGCAAGGCCGCCGTCTCCATCGAAGGGAATGTGGGCCAGCCAGTCATATATGGGCTGAAAGCCCGCAAGGCTTCTGGCGGAAACGCTCATCTGCCTTTTGCCGGTTTCAAAAAGGGACACGGAATGATCTGCCGCCAAAAAGTGCCTGGCAATGGCCGCCGCGCACTCACAGACAGTGTCGGCATATAAAAGCGAGGGCTCCCCCGGCTCCCTTGAAATGTTGTGCATGAATATCAGCGAGCGGGACTCCATCGGCACGTCAAACTGCTTTGAATGCATCCGTCTTTGCCTAATTGAAAGCTTCCAGTGGACTTTCTTTGAAGGATCTCCCGGCCTGTAGAGCCTTGCGCCGGAAAAGCTGTCGCCTTCCTCAGCGGCGCTTAGATTCATGGAGTTGAAATGCTTTGAATCCCCCGGGGCGGCTTTGAGCCTTGGAAGTATCACCAGCCGAGGATATACCAGCAGCGCCTTTTGCCGGTAATAGGCCAGCTTTCGCATGTCGAACCGCGTGCGCGCAAGGCCGAATATGTCCGTTATTTCCAGATAGGTCATGCCCACCGCGAACTCCCCCCTGTATGGCAGCGACATGGGCAGGTTGAAGTCAAGGCTGCTGTTGGGCATCAGGCTGAACGAAAGGTCCGTGTCATCCTTTTTTGAAACAGCCTGAACGTGAACCTTGATGGTGGTAAATGGAAAGGGCTTATCGTTATATATGCCAATGTTCAGATTGCAGACATCGCCCTTCACGGCGCGTTTTTCGTCCGTCTTTTGAAGGTAGGCGAATGAAAGCGCAGTCCAAATGTTCATGAAAACGCTTGTCAGCAGCAGAATTATCTGCACCAACAGCACAAGGTAATAGGCCCTTATGCCGGTAATCATCCCCTGAACCCAACAGATGGCCATAAGTATGTAAAACAGACGCCTGAACGCCTTCATGATACCGCCGGAACCCTCATGTTCCTGATGATGTCCTCAATGAAAACAGCGGGGCTAATGTTCTTGAAGCTAGCCTGGGCGCTCATTATCATCCTGTGTGAAAACACATGGGCGGCCATCTTTTGAACGTCGTCGGGCAGCACATATCCCCTTCCGTCAAGCATGGCAAGAGCCGCCGAGGCATTCATCAGAGCGATCGCTCCCCTGGGGCTCACACCCAGGCTCACCTGTTCGTTTTGCCTGGTGGCGCTTGCAAGGCCTACAATATACTCCAAAACGGGCTGCGCGCAGATGATCTCGGAATGCTCTTGCCGCAGTTTCAGCACATCTTCCGCTCCGGCCACAGCGCCGATTTCTCCCGCCTTTTCAGCGCCCGCAACTCCCTTGTTGCGCAGAAGTATGCTGACTTCCTCATCCCTTTTGGGGTAGCCCATCGAAATGCGCATCAGGAATCTGTCCAACTGCGCCTCCGGCAGCGGGTAAGTGCCCGCCAGATCCACGGGGTTTTGTGTCGCCAGCACCATGAAGGGCTGTGGCACTGGGTATGTGACGCCGTCGATGGTCACCTGGTTTTCCTGCATGACCTCCAGCAGGGCGGACTGCGTCTTGGGGCTGGTGCGGTTGATTTCATCCGCCAGCACTATCTGGCTCATGACAGCGCCGTGGCGCACCTGCTTTTCGCCGGTTTGAATGTCGAACACGGTGAAGCCGGCGATATCCGAAGGCATGACATCCGGCGTGAACTGGATTCTGGAAAAGCCCAGATCCAGCGACTTTGCCAGCGCAGAAACGAGGGTTGTCTTGCCCAGGCCAGGAACGTCCTCAATAAGAACATGGCCAGAGCATATAAGAGCAATCAAGACAAGGTCTATGACTTCGCCTTTGCCGACAATAACTTTTTCTATATTGCTTTTGATATCCTTAATAATTTCCCTGGAAGAGCGGTCTTGCTGCAATAAAATCATCCTTTCAACTGAGTGGCCCAAGCAAGCATATGTTGTTGTAGTTTATTACATTATATATATTATAATG
>JBNRMR010000101.1:0-5025 GCA_050309705.1 Christensenellales bacterium
TTTGAAGAAGCAGGCAAAGCAAGGGAGGTAAAGTTTGGACTGGGCGGCTTCGTCCACCAGGACTTTCCTGAATATTCCACAAAGGAGGAGATGGAGGGCGAAGATATCTGCGCTTATGGATTTGGCCCCAAGTGCAAGCTGAATCTGCCCTGCATGAATAACGCCGCCTGGGTGGATGACAACAGGCTGATCATAGTCTGCTATGCCATAGGCGATTTTGTCGGCACGCTGAAAATAGAGGCCGTATTCGATGAGGACAGGGTCACTCTGGCCTGTGTCAAGTTCGCCGAAAAGTTCTGGGAAAACTATAACGGGTTCCAGTCCGGCAAAATAATCTGATTTTTGCTTGAACGCATAAAACCGGTAATGATTTTACATTACCGGTTTTTTATGTAGGGGCTTACGGTGCGGGGCTTTGCACCGCGCCCCACAAGGGGATGCATCCCCTTGACCCCATATTGCTAAGCCACTGATAATCCCATGATAAAGGGATTCTAAAGGGGTTACCCTTTAGCGTGAGCCCGAGGGCAGCGCCCTCGGAGAAAAAGCTACAACCTTAAAGCAAATTGGAGAGTACGGCTGCCTTGGTGACTATGCCCTTTAGCGTGTTTTGCTCGTCCGTGACGGCAAGGGGATATGTGGCTTGAGCCGCAAGGGGCATTATATCGGCCAGCACGTCGTCTGGTGAGACGGTCGTCAGCTCTTTTGTCATTACATCTGCGATGGAGAGCCCTTCCCTGTGGGCGTTCACGGCCTGGGAGATGGTGAGAATGCCCGCCAGACGTATCCTGTCATCAACCACATAGACTGTGGAAAGGGCATTTTTGCGCATAGAGTCTGCAGCCCAGGCAGGGGTATCGCTTATCCTGGCAAGGCTCACAGGTGTGATCATAACGTTTTTAACTGAAAGCACCTTGGACTTATCCGCGCTGTCTATGAAGCGGCGCACGTATTCGTTGGCGGGATTGGCGCTCATATCCTCCGGTGTGTCCACCTGGATGACCTTGCCGCCCTCCATTATGGCGACGGTATCGCCCAGCTTGAAAGCCTCGTCGATATCGTGGGTGATGAACACCACTGTCTTGCCCAGGCGCCTTTGAATCTGCAGCAGTTCAAACTGCATGTCTTGACGAACCAGAGGGTCCAGAGCGGAAAAAGGTTCGTCCATAAGCAGCACTTGAGGGTCGCTGGCAAGGGCTCTGGCAATGCCCACCCTTTGGCGCATTCCTCCGGAAAGAGTGAAGCAACTCTGTCTTTCCCAGCCGCTAAGGCCCACCATGTCGATTATCCCCATGGCGGTTTCCTCCCTTTGGGCCTTTGGTACGCCGCGCACCTCAAGGCCGTAGGCCACATTGCCCAGGACATCCCTGTGGCTCATGAGCCCGAATGACTGAAAGACCATGCTCATCTTTGTGCGTCGATATTCCAAAAGCTCTTTTGTGCCAAATTTCATTATGTCAACGCCGTCAAAGAGGATGCTGCCCGAGGAGGGGCGAATGAGCCTGTTCAGGCAGCGCACCACCGTGGATTTGCCCGAGCCCGAAAGCCCGATCACCACGAATATTTCTCCCCGCTTTATCTTGAGGTTGACATCCCAAAGGGCGACTGTGGCGCCGGTTTTTTCCAGCACCTGGTCCTTGCTGGCGCCATGGCGCATCATTCTTGTGGCCTCAGATCTGTTGGGGCCATATATCTTCGTGACGTTTTTAAGCTCAATAACGGTCTCGCCGTTTTGAGCCTGCAAATCGCCATTTTGCTCAATAATCTTTTCAGCTGTTTCAGCCATCCAGCTCACCTGCCGTTTCATTTAGATTGCCCGCAGAAGCGCTTTGACCGGAGTTTTTGCCCTTCCTGAAAATGTTCCGCCAGCCTGATGAGGGCGCGGTTTCGCTGTCCTTGCTGAACCAGCCCTGGGTAAGGCGGTCCAAAATGACGGCGAGAACAACCACCGAGGAACCGCTGATCAGCCCGCGGCCGATCTCATTGCGGTTAACGGCGATAAGAACTTCGTTTCCAAGGCCTCTTGCTCCAATCATCGAGCAGGTAACAACCATGGCCATTGCCATCATCAGCGTCTGGTTTACGCCGGTCATTATGGTGGGAAGAGCCTGGGGAATCTGCACTTTTATAAGGGTTTGCCATCGGGTGGAACCGAAGGCACGGGCTGCTTCCACCACGTCCGCGTCCACCTGGCGAATGCCAAGGCTTGTAAGGCGTATGACAGGAACGATGGCATAAACCACCGTGGCAATGACCGCCGACGCCGAGCCCATTCCAAAGAAAAGAAGGGCGGGTATCAGATACACAAAAACGGGCATCGTCTGCATTGTGTCGAGAATTGGGCGGACAAAACGGTTGGCCTTTTCAGAGCCGGATATCAAAACGCCCAGGGGGAAGCCCAGTGCAAGGGCTATCAGCACGCTGGCGATGACTATTGAAAGAGTCATCAGCATCAGGCTCCACAATCCGACAACACCCACCAAGAACAGCAGCGCCGCGTATAGCAGGCCGTTTTTCAGCTTGCCACGGACCTTCCAGCCAAGGAAGAAGACCGCAAGTATCAGCAGCGCCCACGGAATATGCTCCAAAAGCCAGCGGATGCCGCCAACAAAGCTGATGAGGCTGCTGCCGATTATATCTTCAAAGAACCATGCTCCCCTCACTGCAAACGAACGCGTCGCCTGGTCGATTGCGTTCACGTCCGGCTTCAGCACAAAGGGGAATTCTAGTATTGCTTTTAACGTAAAAATCACCTCTTCTTATTTTGCGCCTGTTTCTAATGCAGGGGAAACGGCCTTTGGCTCCACCTCCAGGCCGCCTGCTAAAAGCTATCCCCTTAGAATCTCTTATTGATGATAAAGAGGGTCAAGAGAGAACCCTTGCGGGGTGCGGGGTGGAGCCGCGCATTCATTGCCCCATGAAGACGCATCCCTTTAATTCAAAGCTTCCCGAAGTGTTTCAGCCTGCTGCGCGTCAAGCCATTGGTCGATCAGCTCATCATTTTCCTGGAGGAACCATTTTGCTGTTTCATCATAACCCGCACCTGTTTCCTGCATGTAGGCCAGGGCCTGGCTGGTGAGCGCCGAGGATGTGCGGTACTTTTTCAAGAACTCGCAATAATCTGGGTTTGAGGCATGGAAGTCATTGCTCACGCAGACAGTGACCACAACCGCCGGGAAAGCAGTTTTTCCTTCGAAATAGTCGTCGGCATCATAGGGCGCATCCTCCAGCAGAACAAAATCATACATACCAAGAAGCCAGGTTGGCTCCCAATAATATGCAACGATTGGCTCGCCTTTATCCCAGGCGGAGATCATTGCCGCGCTCATGGCAGCGTCACTGCCCGGTTCGATATAGTTATACATCTCATCAAGGCCGTAATGCGTCACCTTTTTGCGGGTAATTTCAGTGACCTCCCAGCCGGGCAGACCGCCGAAAATGCGCCCTTTGCCCCTGTCCTCGGGATCGGGGAACAGGTGTGCATAGTCCTTGAGATCGCCAACGCTTTTAAGATCGGGTGCCAAGGCTTCAAGGCCGCGCTGCGGATCGCCTTCGATGACATACCTGGGAACATAGAGCCCCTGATAGTTATCGTCAAAGTTGATGCCCATCTCCTGGAGCTTGCCCTCGGCAATATCTGTAGGATAGGTGGCGAGGTTATCGGTCCACATTTCCATGTGAACGTCGATATCGCCGGCGATAACGCCCTCGGAGGTGATGGGCGTTGAACCGCTTATTTCATCCCAAGTGTAGCCGAAGACTTCCTCGGCGATGATTCCGGCGATGGCGTTGTGAACGCGGATGGAATCCCAGCCCACGTCGGCAAATGTCAGATGAGTTTTCTCCTGAGGCGCGGCCTGATCCCCTTGGGATGTGTCGCCCGCAGGAGCGGTGCAGCCTGAAATGACTATCAGCGCTGCAATAATCAGAATAAAGATTGTTTTTTTCATATAATTTCTCCCTTCCTGTACATTACAAAGGACATAATCCCCTGGAAGTGACAACCTCACAATAACATAAGGTTGTTTATGTTGTCAAACGATTTTTTGCTAAATCTATGGGATGGAAATGCAAATTTGTTGAAACCAAAAGGGCTAATGAAAAGGATTTTGACGAATGATCAAGTAAAGATACCCGCAGCGAGAATATTTCGGTGAAAAAATGTCTCATAAGGGCGCATCAGGGGATATTTTCACTAGTTTTGTTCTATATGGGGGAAGAAAAAAGTTTGTTGGTTTTATTGTAAAACGCTGTGTTTTTATCATGACATTGTATAACAATATAAACTAAGCGAGCTTGAATGGGTGCAAAAAAGCGCAGTTGCTTTTGACCCTGCGCCTTTCAATATCAGATGGGCTATATGTGATGAAGAAATATTTCCTGGAGGCTTTTAAGCGGTTTCGTTCACAAATGCAGAGACCTCGGATAGGTCTATGATGTCGCAGACGACGATGAGAGTGTCGTCTGACTGGAAACGAACGTCTGATTTTGGAGAAAGTATGACCTCGCCCTCCCTGCGAATTGCGGCGATTGTGGCGCCGGTGTGCTTTCTAAAGGCGGTTTCCTCGATTGTCATTCCGCTGATCCTAGCCTGAGGGGGTATTGTGAACTCGTATGTCTGCATCACGTCGCTGTAGCGGAAACGCTCTGCCATATCGCTCAGCTTTGTGATCATATCATCGATTTGATTGTCCAGGGCCTTGCGCTGTGCAACCGCCTTTTTAAGATTGGATTTCAGATCGCGCATGCTCATGGATCGGCCGTACTGCTTAAGGTAAAGGGCGGCGCGCTGGCGGGAAACGACGACTGCGCCCACCTGGGGCTTTGTCTCAATCACGCCCATTTCCGCCAAAAGCCCCAGCGCCCGGCGAATGGTTTCGCTGGAAACATTGTACTGCGAGCTCATCAGCGACCGTCCGCTGAAACGTTCGCCCTCGCGCAGGTCTCCCGTGGTTATTTTCCCTGCAATGTCCCTTGCCACCTGCAAATAGGCGGGAGGCCGCAAAGATCTCTTCATTATACTTC
>JBNRMR010000102.1:0-9741 GCA_050309705.1 Christensenellales bacterium
ATCGAGGGGAGCTATAACCAGTACGGGGAGAGAACGGAAGGGAAGAACGAAAACGCGATCCGTGAATTTGCTCTAAATAGCGTGGCACGGCAAGCTGTTCAGGCTCAAAAGCGCTTACGCATGCTAAAGGGATTCCGCTGTGAATATTTTTTCTGCAGCAGAACCGATTCGCAAGTAAACCAAAAATTATACTATGATTCGTGGCGCAGATTTAGGGAGCACAACGGAATTGAAAAAGTATCGCCTTACGAACTTCGGCACACTTTTGTATCTCTGGTGCAAACCTTGCCCGATGGAGTCATTAAACCGTATGTCGGGCACAGTGAAAACTTCGACACTCGCGGCGTATATGCACATGAGGTGGACGGCGAAAAAGAGGCGGCAGCGCAGGCAATCGGTAACGAACTGAATCGGCATATAAATCCGCAAGTGGGTTAAAAGTGGGTTATTAGAAAAACAAAAACCCTCATAAATGGCTATTTACAAGGGTTTCCAATGGTGCCGGTGGCCGGACTCGAACCGGCACGGTATTGCTACCAACGGATTTTGAGTCCGTCACGTCTGCCAATTCCATCACACCGGCATTCATTTTGCGCAACGAAATTATATCACAGTGGATTTCAAATTGCAATCTCTTATTGAAAAGTCACCTCATTTCCAGGAAAAAGCTTTGTTTGGTCCGCTCATTAAAAAGTGGAAAATGCATGGGATTGCTTTGACAGGCCATTACTCCACGGAGTATAATTTTGCTGTCCTCAAATTTGATTACAAAGGCCCGATGAAGCCTGGAGGTTTTGGTTGAAGAATTTATATATAGTGAATTATTGCAGCATTGAATGCGCCCCCCTTAAGAGCATAACACGGCTGCCGGAAGACGAAGCTTACGACATGGCAAGAGAGCTGGCAGAGGGCAATCAGGGTACGGCCTTTGTGCGGTTTGAAGACTTTCGAAATTATTACCCAAGAAGAATAAGGACTGAAAAATGGCTCTACGATTGCTTTTTGCAGATGGGTGGAAAGCCGCAGACTCGCCACCCGCTGTACTTCGTGCTTGATGGAAGCGAGTATCTTGACGGCTGGTTTGGCAAAGGAAAAGTCACAAGGTTAGATCTGGGCAAAATTGACGAGAGCCATGTGAGCTTCACATTCGGCGATAGCATGGCCAAAATGGACAAGCCCGAAAGAAGGCTTCCGTTCTTAAAAAGCGCCCTTGAGCGCAGCGTCGGCGAACACGGCGGAGTAGATAAGTTTCTGGAAGCCATTAAGGAACAGTACACATATATTGAAGCCCAGCTATGGAGCGATAAATATATTTTATGATTTGAAAGCCGATTTGCTGTTTACAAAGATTAAGTTGTATATTAAACCAATAATTAGTTAGCCAATGATAACCCGCATGAAAGGAGCTGATGACGCTTGAAGCAGTATATTGCTCGACGGCTTAGGGGTTTTGCATTCGTCATGGCCGGCGCCGGCGCCACAATTTTGCTCCTTATAACTTTCTGATAAAAGAGCGCCTTGAAAAGGGCGCTTTTTATGCCCCTACTTAGGGCCGCGGATGAAGCGCTGTTGCTGTTTTGAAGAAAGTATAGTAAAATTAAATGCAAGTTTATTTATTGGTGCAAAAGCGCCTGGCCATCATCGAAGGAAAATGAAATGAAGACACTTATGCACGCCTGCTGCGGGCCTTGCTCGATAAAATGCATCGAAGCTTTGCGGGCGGAGGGCATTGAGCCCCTGGGATTCTGGTATAACCCCAACATTCACCCCTTTATCGAATATAAAAGCCGCAGGGACGCATTTTTGGCATACTCAAAGAGCATCGGAATGCAGGTGGCAGAGGAAGGCGATTACGGTCTTAAGCAGTTCATCACTGAGGTATCGCCTGACTTTGACGACCGTTGTGGGCGCTGTTACGGACTGCGCATGGAGGAAACTGCCCGGTTTGCTGCGGAAAACGGCTATGCTTCCTTTACGACGACACTGCTGATAAGCCCATATCAGAACCATGAGCTGCTGCGCAAAACTGCACAGGAAGCAGCGGCCAGGCATTCTGTGGAGTTTCTATACCGTGATTTTAGGCCATACTTTCGCGAGGGACAAAGGGCGGCGCGAGAGCAGGAGCTGTACATGCAAAAATACTGCGGCTGCATATTCAGCGAAGAGGAGAGGTACAGAAGGCCCAAAACGAAATAGTTTTTGCCTCGGACAGCCCGGGAAAGGGCTGTCCATTTTTATCAGCCTTTCTTGATGCCAAACAAGCATAAAAAATTAATCTGCAGTTCAAAAAGCAATAGTATAATTAAAACGATATACGATAAGGCGGGAGGAACCAAAATGAGTGACGTCCGAGTAAGAGCGGAACGAAAGAAGAGAAAAGCATGGCCCTGGGTGCTGGCACTGTTGGCGCTGGCCATTGTAATAATATATCTGTTATCCATAGGAAGTGGGGTTTCGGGGCTGTCGGCAATCCGCTCAGCATCGGCGGAGAAGGGTAGCCTTTCGGTTACAGTGGTGGGCACCGGCAATCTGGAATATGACGAATCATTCGAAATTGAGATTCCCGTTGGAGTTACGGTGGATGAGGTCCTGGTGGAAAAGGGCGACATCATAAGCGTGGGCGATGCTTTGGCTGCGATAGATCCGGTTTCGACCAGGCTGCAGATCGATTCCGTCCGCAGCGCCATTGATGCCATTGACAGGCAGATCAACGCGGCAAAGGAAGCGCCCGAAAGCGAGGTCTTGCGGGCGAACGTTTCCGGCAGAGTGAAGGCTGTTTACGGCGAAAAGGGCGATTACGCGCTTGACTTGCAATATGCAAAAGGCGCCTTGCTGTTGCTTTCGCTGGACGGCAAAATGGCCGTGGATATAGTTGGGCCATTCACCCTTGGTGTGGGGGACAAAGTGGATGTCATGCTTGAAAGCGGCAGCGTGAAAGAGGGTGTCGTGGAAGGCATGGGCGAGGGTGCTTTCAAGGTCACTCTAACCGACAACGGGCCGAAGCTAGGGGAAAACGTGGTGGTGTTCGATGAGGATGGCGCGCAGATTGCATCAGGCGGGCTTTATATAAATCAACCCCTCAAGGTAGTTGCCACCCACGGCAGGATTAAAACTGTCCATGTTTCGCTGAACGACAGCGTAAGGGTTGGGGCATCGTTGATTACTCTGGATGAAATTCCAGCCCTTTCGGAGTATGAACGGTTGCTGGAGGAAAGAGATAAGCAGCTTGATAAGCTGGACGCTTTGCTGGAGATATCAATGACCAATACGCTTACTGCGAAAAAGACGGGAATAATTCTGTCCGTTTCAATAGAGGAAGACAGTGTGGCTGCACCTGCGGCATATGGCGCTGCTTCCGCCCAGGCAGCCCCGTCAAGCGCAGAAGAAAAAACCATGGCCGCGGCATTCATGGCGGCTTCGGCTGAAAACATGGCGCTGATGGTGAACATCGACGAGCTGGATATACTTTCCATCAGCGAAGGAATGGAGGTTAAAGTCACATTCGACGCCATTGCGGGGCGCGAGTTCAGCGGCAAGATCGTACAGATATCAGATTCTGCCCTGGCGGGCGGCGCGGTGGCCAAATACCCTGTGAAGGTGTTGATGCCAAGGGACGAATCCATGAGGGCGGGCATGAGCGCCACCGCCACCATAACAGTGGAAGAAAAGCAGGACATATTGCTTTTGCCGATCGTCGCCCTTCAGGAGAGTAACGGCCGGGTTTATGTGTACCTGGCAAGCGATGCGGAAACAGGCGCTCTGCACAGCGAAGCTGAGGTAGAGACAGGCAGCTCTGACGGCGAGAAGGTGGAGATCATCTCCGGCCTATCTCCGGGGGATATCGCCTATTACAAGGTGACCAGCAGCGAGCTGATGAACGAAGCGGGCTTCCCCTTCGGCGGAAGCGGCTCCCCCATGAGACGCTAGGGGGTGGAGAGTATGATTGAACTGCGTGAAGTTTCAAAGATATATTATATCGGCGGTCAGGAGGTTAGGGCCCTGGACAGGGCGAGCCTTAGAATAGAAGACGGCGAATTTGTCAGCATCATCGGGCCTTCCGGGAGCGGAAAATCCACGATGATGAACATAATGGGCTGCTTGGATGTGGCGGACAGCGGCGAATATGTTTTGGACGGCCAGTCAATTGACCGCTACAGTGAAAGTGAGCTGGCGCGAATTCGCAACCGAAAGATAGGCTTCATTTTTCAGGGCTACAACCTGCTTTCAAGGCTTACTGCCGAAGCCAATGTGGAACTGCCACTCATATATCAGCGGGTGGGATTGTCTGAAAGAAAAAAGCGCGTGGCCGAGGCCCTTGAGAGGGTGGAGCTTTATGACCGCCGGCGGCACAAGCCGGCGGAGCTCTCCGGTGGGCAGCAGCAGCGGGTGGCCATAGCCCGTGCGCTGGTGACAAGGCCGTCGCTTTTGTTGGCGGATGAGCCCACCGGCAATCTGGACTCCAAAACTGGTGCGGAGATAATGCGTCTTTTCCATGAGCTGCACCAAAGCGGTAACACAATAGTGTTGATCACCCATGATATCAATGTTGCGGGCCAGGCCCAGCGTCAGGTGAGCATTCTGGACGGCCGGGTGGGGGAGAGTGCGATATGATATTGCAATCCATCAAGATGGCTCTGGAGGCCATAGCATCCAACAAGATGCGCTCCTTTCTCACTATGCTGGGAATTATCATAGGGGTTATTGCCCTGGTGGTTTTGGTTTCACTGGTAAACAGCGCCACAGATTCCATCACGGACCAGGTCTCAAGCCTTGGCAGCAACCTTCTAAGCGTCACAATAAGGGATGATAAGGAGAACCCCCTGCGAATAAGCGAAATTGCCGATTTTGCCGCCCATGATGAGATCGCGTCCGTGGCTCCTTTGAGCCAGATGTCGGCCATTGCAAAGAATGGCCATACCGATGCGGTGGCAACGGTCTACGGCACTACGCCCTCATACGTCGAGATACAGGGGTTAGGCGTAGAGTATGGGCGCTTTTTGCGAAGCACCGATGTTGAAAACAGCTCATATGTGGTTGTTTTAAGCCAGGATGCCGCCACGGAGCTCTTTGGGAAGTCAAGCGCTGTTGGGGAAAGGCTTTCAATCAACGGGCGCAGCTTTCTTGTGGTTGGCGTTTTGGAGGAAAGTGATTCGCTGATGACGATGCTGGCGGGCAATATTCCCGTCTATGTGCCCTACACTGTGGCGGCGCGCATGTCCAGCGCTGCGGGCGGAATCAGAACGGTTTACGCATCCTCATCCAACCCAAACAGCATGGACGCGGCTGAGGAGGCCCTTGAATCGATGTTGATGCGACGCTTTAAGCAGGACGGGGACGCATTTTCGATATTCAACCAGTCAACGCTGATGGACACAATGGGAACCATCACGGACATGCTGTCCATCCTGTTGGGTGGAATCGCGGCCATTTCGCTGCTGGTGGGCGGGATTGGCATTATGAACATAATGCTGGTCTCCGTCACAGAGCGCACCCGGGAAATCGGCATAAGGAAGGCTATTGGCGCCAGCAGGAGCAGCATCATGGCTCAGTTTCTCATCGAAGCGCTGGTGGTGAGCCTTATGGGCTGCGCAATAGGCATTGTCCTTTCCTGGGTTATAATGGAGGTAATTACAATGCTGGCCGATGGCATGATGGTGTTCGCCCTTTCGGCTGATGTGGTGGCTGTCGCTGTTGCGTTTGCTATAGCCATAGGCGTGCTGTTTGGCATATACCCGGCTCATAAGGCGGCAAGAAAGCACCCCATAGAGGCGCTTAGATACGAGGGTTAGTTTTTAAAAGCGGGCGGGCAGCCTATCTTCTTTCATATTCTTTTCGAAATGGGGTATGAGAACAGGCCGCCGGTCAGCGAATAAATATACAGCGTTCCACCGGGCTGATAGGGCATTCTTACGCTGGGGCTTTGCTCCGGGTAAAGGCGGTGCAGCAAAAAACCATCGTATTTCACATAGGCCGCAAAAAGGACATAGTTTTCCTTCGTCATCTCGTGGTCTATGGTGATATAATAGTCGATGTCAGATATTTCCACATTAATCTCAGGCCTTTTTTCCGAATTCCCGGAAGATAGCGGCTCCAGCTTCCTGCCGCAGCAGAATATCGACGCGCCGCCGGTGCTGGTCAGCACATTCTGGCATGAGGGACAGACATAAAAACGGATTTTCCTGATGTTGCCCGCGTCCGGACGGTTAAGGGTGATCTCTCCCTCCATCAACTGGGGGATTTCAGCGCCTAAAATCACCGAAAGGTCCGCCCAGAGGGAAATATCCGGGCAGCCAATGCCGCATTCCCATTTTGACACCGTTTTATTGCTCAAATTAAGGGCCTGGGCCAGGCTTTGCTGGGTAAGGCCTTTTTCTTTTCTCAGCCGGGCGATCAGCCGCCCAATTTTTGCACAGTCCATGGTTGCTCCTTTCAGAAAGGCTTGAGTCTTCAGGGTTTATTGTATACCATGAATTTGAAATAAACAATCCACGCTCCGCAGACCTTTTTGCAGAACCTCTGCAGGAGCTGTCTAAATAATGCAATTTCGTTGAAACAGGCTTTCACTTATGATAGAATATACTTCATAATGTATCCCTTGAGGAGGGCGATTATGCAGCTTAATCTGTTCGAAGATTCGCAGAGGCTGGACCGTCAGGATGTTCAGGAGCAGTTCTCCCCTTATTGCGATCTTGTGCGCTATAAGTCCTCGGTAACGCCGGGACTAGAGCTTTCGATGCTGGTGAAAAAGCCTGCGGAAAAGGCCTACGCACTCTTTGCAACCCATGGCTGGCACCAGTCAATGGCGCCGTTTGAGCATATGGAAAGGCCTCAGGAGGGCCTGAATTATCTCCATGTGCAGGTGGACATGCGGGGCCGGGCTTTTTCCCAGGGCCAGCCTGACTGCAATGCCCTGGAGCTTATGGACGTTTACGACGCAGTGAATGAGGTGCGTAAGCGGTACGCCGATTATCTGATCGATCAGGATGTGGTATACTTTGAAGCTGGCAGTGGCGGGGGCGGCAATGCTTTCGCCCTTGCGGGGAAGTTGCCGGATCTTTTCGCGGCAGTGACGGCCATTTACGGCATCAGCGACTATGCGGACTGGTACCGGCGCGATGATGTCGGCGAGTTCCGCGATGAGATGGACGTCTGGATAGGCTTTCCTCCAGATGAAAACGAGGAAGCTTACCGAGCCCGCAGCGGTCTTCATCTTGCGGAAAATCTCCATTCACCCATGTACATCGCCCATGGTGAGACGGATGAGAGGGTTCCTGCATCACATTCTCGAAATTATTATCAGGCAGCCCTGGCTTTGGGCAAGGGGAAGCTTGTGAAATACTACGAACTGAAGGGCGTGGGCGACAGAAGTCACACGGGCAACGCCACAGAGGAGCAGCTTTTGCGCCTTGAAAATGAGAGCGAGGAAAACCGCCGTGAAAACAGAAAACCGGTTTCGTTGCCCAAATCGGGGGAGCTGCTGGTGGGTGGGTTTTTAATCACAAAGCATTTTGCCGTGGAGCTTTCAGACATGGGGAAGCTGGCGCGGATAAAGTATGACATAGAAAAAAGATCAATCGAATTTATAGAGGAGCCCGGCTGTAGCTATAAGATCACCTGGTTTTAGGAGGAGTACTATGAAGGTATATGAAAAATATAAAAGCGCCATCACATTGCATGAGGGCGGAGCTTATCTGATAAACGGACAACCAGTTTTCTCCGGCGAGAACCTGCCCGAGCCCTCCGCGGCCAGGCAGAGCACGATGGCCTATGGCATTATGAACGCCCATGACAATTCCCAAAAGGATGACGGCGTTTTCCGACTCAAGTTTGACGCACTTGCATCCCACGATATCACATATGTGGGCATTATCCAGACGGCGAGGGCCAGCGGGCTGAAGGAATTCCCCGTGCCCTACGCCATGACCAACTGCCACAACAGCCTTTGCGCTGTGGGCGGCACCATCAATGAGGACGACCACGCCTTCGGCCTTTCCGCGGCGATAAAATATGGCGGCATTTTCGTTCCGCCGAACCTGAGCGTCATACACATGTATGCAAGGGAGGCCCTCTCAAAATGCGGGGGCATGATCCTTGGCTCCGACAGCCACACCCGCTACGGCGCTTTGGGCACCATGGGTTTTGGCGAAGGCGGGCCGGAGCTGGCAAAGCAGCTTCTAAAAAACACATATGACATCAAAAAGCCGGAAGTTGTCATGGTCCATTTGGAGAACGCGCCGAAGCCCGGCGTGGGCCCTCATGACGTGGCCATCGCCTTGGTGGGCGCGGTCTTTGAAAACGGCTTTGTGAAGAACAAGGTGATGGAGTTCGTGGGCCCGGGAGTTAAGAACCTGAACGTGGACTTTAGAAACGGCATCGACGTCATGACCACTGAAACCGCCTGCCTTTCCTCCATCTGGGAAACTGATGAACGGGTGAGGGAATATTACGCCGCCCTCGGCAGGCCCGACGATTACAGCTCCCTAAGGCCCGGCGAAAAGGCATATTACGATGCTGTGATAACCATTGATCTGGCGAAGATAGAGTGCATGATCGCCATGCCCTTCCACCCCAGCAATGCGTTCACCATCAAAGAGCTAAACGAAAATGCCGGGGATATTCTTTCCTCCATACAGAAAGACACAATAAAGCAGTTCGGCAGTGGAAAGGGCTTTGACATCCCTTCCAAGCTTAAAAACGGCAGAATATACGCTGACCAGGGCATAATCGCCGGCTGCGCGGGCGGCATATTCGACAACATCTGCGACGCGGCGGCTATACTGGACGGCGGCTCCACGGGCAGCGGCTACTTCTCGCTTTCAGTCTACCCTGGCAGCATGCCCGTTGGCATGGCCATCGCCCGAAACGGCGTCATGGAAAAGCTGATGGCGGCAGGCGCTGTGGTGAAGCCGGCTTTCTGCGGTCCCTGCTTCGGCGCGGGAGATGTTCCCGCCAACAACGGCCTTTCAGTCCGCCACACCACCCGCAATTTCCCCAACCGCGAGGGCAGTGTGCCCGACCAGGGACAGCTTGCCTCCGTGGCGCTGATGGACGCCCGTTCAATCGCTGCAACGGCCATAAACGGAGGAGCCATCACCCCGGCGACGGATTTGGATGTAAAATACGAGGTAAACAAATACGAGCACGACAACTCCATATATGAAAAGCGTGTCTACAGCGGCTTTGGAAAAGCAAAGCCCGACGAGGAGCTGCGCTTTGGCCCCAACATAACCGAATGGCCCAAGATGCATGGGCTGGAGGAAAACCTGCTGCTGGAGCTGGCCGCTGTTATCGACGATCCGGTCACCACCACGGACGAGCTTATTCCCTCCGGAGAAACTTCTTCCTATCGCTCCAACCCCCTGCGGCTGGCGGAGTTCGCCCTTTCCCGCAGGGTGCCAGGCTATGTGGCAGCAAGCAAGGCTGTGAAGGCCATGGACGATGCGCGCCGCGAAGGTAAGGCGCCGGAAAAAGCTCTCGCCGCCCTTGAAAAGGTGACGGATGATGCGGATGGGCTGCTGAAATCGACGGCTATCGGCTCCTGCGTGTTTGCCAACAAGCCCGGCGATGGCTCCGCCCGCGAGCAGGCCGCCTCCTGTCAGAGGGTTCTGGGGGGAATGGCCAACATCTGCTATGAATACGCTACCAAACGCTACCGCAGCAATCTGATCAATTGGGGAATGGTTCCCTTCCGCATTGACAAAGACACGAAGTTTGACTATAGCGTAGGCGATTTCGTATACG